>NZ_JBEXQA010000049.1:0-27763 GCF_040612395.1 Streptomyces sp. NPDC006430 | reverse complement strand
TTTTTGGCACGCTGTTGAGTTCTCAAGGAACGGACGCTTCCTTTGTACTCACCCTCATTACTGGGGCTTTCCTCCGGGCTTCGTTCTTCGTTTCCAACTCTACCAGATCATTTCCGCGCCGTTTCCGGATCGGATTTGAATTCGGCGGCCGTTGGAGGCCTTTGCCTTTCGGCGTTCCACCACTTTAGCGCTTATCCCTTGCGACTCATAATCGAGCCATCGGATTCGAATTCGGGCACGCCGAAATCGACCCCGCCAGGGGAGCGTCGTAGGTAGTGGGTTGGCCGCTCCGGGGGTCTGCTGATAGCAGTGCCCCGTTCAAGCGGCTCGGGCTACGTTAGGCGTCTGCCAAGGGCGAGTCAAGTTGAGCGGCGGCGCGGCGCGTGGGCGCGGTACGGGCTCACCGTCGGGTCGTGGGTGATCCAGTAGCGGTACGGGTGGGCCGCGCCGGCGCCCCCCCACACCCGTGCGGGGGCCCTGCTCACCAGGTCGGGCGGGGTCGCGGTGCCCGTCAGGAGTACCAAGGGGGAATCGGGGCCGCCGCAGAGGTCGGTGCCGTCCAAGGAACGGTCCACGGCCAGGGCCGCGGCCAGGCGAGCCGGGCCTTTGGCCAGTTCTCGGTCAGTTCTGGCTGATAGTCGACGTTTACGAGCCAGGTCGGTGCCCACCGTGATCTCACCTGCGCGCAGGACCCCGCTCGCGTGGCCCGGCGGCCCGCACACCAGGTTGAGGCTGAACCACATGCAAGGCTCTGGTGGAAAACGGCAAGGCGGCCCTGTTGTCGGGCGTGGTCCGCTGCCCGAAGTGCCAGGCCGTCGTCACTCAACGGTGGAGCAAGAAGAAGGCGGCCGGAGAGCGGTACCGCATCTACACCTGTTCGGGTGGCCGATGCATCACCTGCCCGGCGGACCCGCTGGACTCCTTCGTGGTCAGGAAGGTCATCGACAGGGCCGAGGAGTGGAACGCGGCACCTGCCACGGATGCCGTCAGACGAGGAGCGTGAGGCCGAACTGCTGGCCGAGGAGACGGCCGCATCCGAGAGGCGCCGGGCCGGCCCCCAAGGGGCCGCCCTACTGCTGACCGCTTCCGCTTGTGCCGACCTACCGGCCGCTCCTCCGCTACTCCTTGCGAGTGTCCCCCGCCTTCGAACTGAAACGGGAGACGTCCCACTGGGCAGTCCCTGGCGGCCATCCGCTGATGTGCCCGCCCATCCCCCATCCGTCCGGCCGGAGTGGGCGCACGTCGGCAGTCACTCGACCGGCAAGGACGGCGCCACGCGCCACCCTCGCGAGCGATCACCCGTCTTCCGGCCATAAACCTCCGCATCGACTCACCGGCAGGCCGCGAGCAAGGCGCACAGCGACTCAGGCTCCGGCCGGCGGTCTGGCTCTCGGGCTCAGTCGGTACGCCGAGACCGTCGGATCACCGGCGAGGTAGAAGCGGTGCTGCCAGTCGTGGGCTTTACTCACGCCCACCCGTGGGCCAACCCGGATGAGCGCAGCGGGTACCGGCTCTCCCTCGGACAGTACGACCGAGGCGCCCGTCAGCAGGTCTGCGCCGTTGTGCTCTCCCGTGATGCCGAGTGCCTGGCAGAAGTTCCCCGGACCTCGGGCAAGACGAGGGTTCGCGACCCTCTCCCCTCGCCGCTGGCGTGCCAGGTCTTCCCCCTCGATGACCCTGCCTGCCCGGATGAGGACACCCGAGGCGATTCCATCCGTCCCGGTGATGACGTTGGCGCACCAATGGAGACCGTGGGACCGGTAGACGTAAAGGTGTCCTGCGGGTCCGAACATGACGGCATTACGGGGTGTCTGGCCCCGGTAGGCATGGGAAGCTGGGTCGGCCTCACCGGAGTACGCCTCGGTCTCCGTGATCGCGATGCTTACGGTTCCCTCGGGGGTTTTGCAGGTGAGGACGCTTCCAAGCAGCCTTGGGGCAACCGTTTCAGCAGGATGGGCGAGGAGGTCGATGTTCATGCTGACTGCCTTGACATGCCGTAGATGAAGTAGACGTACGCGTGTCCGGGCGGGCCGAACATCGATGCGTTGCGCGCGGTGCGTCCGCGGTGGGCGTGGGAGCCCGGGTCGGCCTCTCCCTCGTACGCCTCCACCTCCGTGATGCGGAGCTCCAGGGGGCCGTCGGGCGTAGTGCGCACCAGGATGCGGCCGAGGAGGTCCGGGGCCACGGTGAGGGCCGGCCGGTCGAAGAAGGACCGGGCCAGGGGCGTACGGTCGGGGCGCGCGCTCATCCTGTCGAGCGTAGTGGAACGCGCACACCTGCAACCGGGGCCTAAGGTTCCGCGTTTGGCAGGATGCCTTATCAGCGGTATTCGCACGAGCCTTCAAGGGGAGTCAGAGCATGGGGTTCAAGAAGCTGTTCGCGGCGCTGGGTGCCGGCGGTGCTTCGGTGGACACGATCATCACCGAGCCGAACGTCGTGCCGGGCGGGATCGTCCAGGGTGAGGTCCGGATCCAGGGCGGTTCGGTGGAGCAGCAGATCGAGGGCCTGTCCGTCGGCCTTCAGGCGCGGGTCGAGGTGGAGGGCGGCGACCAGGAGTACAAGCAGGACGTCGTCTTCACGAAGCAGCGCCTCGGCGGTGCCTTCCAGGTCCAGCCGGGCGCGCTGCACGTGGTGCCGTTCGGGCTGGAGATCCCGTGGGAGACGCCGATCACCCACTTCGGGGGTCAGCACCTGCACGGCATGAACATCGGGGTCAGCACCGAGCTGGAGATCGCCCGTGCGGTGGACGCCGGCGACCTCGACCCGATCAACGTGCACCCGGTACCGGCGCAGCAGGCGATCCTGGACGCGTTCCGTCAGCTGGGCTTCAGCTTCCGCAGTGCGGACATGGAGCGCGGGCACATCCGTGGGACGCGTCAGACACTGCCGTTCTACCAGGAGATCGAGTTCCTGCCCCCGTCGCAGTACCGCGGGCTGAACCAGGTCGAGCTGACCTTCGTCTCGGACGGTCACGAGATGGACGTCGTCCTGGAGATGGACAAGAAGTCCGGGCTGTTCACCGAGGGCAGTGACACGTACCGCTGCTTCCAGGTGGGGCTCCAGTCGTACCAGGGGACCGACTGGGCGGCGTACCTGAACCAGTGGATCGCGTCCGTGGGTTCGCAGCGCAACTGGTTCTAGGCTCGGACCCGATACTGGTTCGGTACTCGTTCGCGATCAGGAGGTTCAGCAGTGACCGAGCGGAACAGGGCACCCCTTCCCCACGACTTCCATCCGGAGGTGCACGCGTTCTCCGTCGAGAGTGCGGATCTCGAACCCGGTGGGGAGCTGGGCGAAGCCCAGGTCCTGCGGGGCGGGAACCTCTCGCCCCACCTGCGGTGGGAGGGGTTCCCGGAGGGGACGAAGAGCTTCGCCGTGACGTGCTTCGACCCGGACGCCCCGACGGGCAGCGGTTTCTGGCACTGGGTGCTCTTCGATCTGCCCGCGTCGGTCACCGAACTGCCGGCCGGGGCGGGGAGCGGGAAGTTCGAGGGCCTGCCGGCCGGGGCCGTGCACGTACGGAACGACTACGGCACGCAGGACTTCGGCGGTGCCGCTCCGCCCGCCGGGGAGCGGCACCGGTACGTGTTCACCGTGTACGCGGTGGACCAGGAGAAGCTGGGCCCGGGTGCGGACGTCTCGCCGGCCGCCGTCGGATTCAACCTGCGTTTCCACACGTTGGGGCGGGCGCAGTTGATCGGTGAGTACGAGGCCCCCGCGAGCTGATCGTTCGCCGGCCGTTTGCCCGGTCCTGGTCTAAAGACGACCAGGACCGGGCATTTTTATTGCGTTGTCCCGCGTGGCGCGCGCGGCCAGAGTGGTTGCGGGCCCTGCCGCCAGGGTG
Organism: Streptomyces sp. NPDC006430; assembly: GCF_040612395.1. NCBI lineage: Bacteria > Bacillati > Actinomycetota > Actinomycetes > Kitasatosporales > Streptomycetaceae > Streptomyces > Streptomyces sp. NPDC006430. Next base: position 23,919 of record NZ_JBEXQA010000049.1, on the reverse strand, counting down.
GATGCGGGCCTGCACACGGGAGGTGGGCGAGATGCGGGACACGCTGGTGCTGAATGCGAGCTTCGAGCCGCTGTCGACGGTGACGTTGAACCGGGCTGTGGTTCTGGTTCTCCAGGACAAGGCCGTCGTCGAGCAGTCGCATCCCGAACTGCGCGTGCGCGGAGCCACCATGGACCTCCCGATGCCCCGGGTGATCAGGTTGTGCAGGTACGTCCGGGTGCCCTTCCGAAGACATGCTCCCTGGTCACGGAGGGGGGTGCTGGTCCGGGACCAGCACCGGTGCGCGTACTGCGGGAAGCGCGCGACGACCGTGGACCACGTACTGCCCCGGGCCCAGGGGGGTGGGGACACCTGGTTGAACACGGTGGCGTCCTGCGCCGAGGACAACCACCGCAAGGCGGCCCGGACTCCGGAGGAGGCGGGGATGCCGCTGCTGCGTAAGCCCTTCGTACCCTCTCCGGCGGACGCCATGCTGCTGGCGCTGGGCGTGGCGGGACGCGAGGCGCTGCCGGAGTGGCTGGAGCGTTCTGCGTAGTCCGTTCGGGCCGATGGGCTGACTGCCGATACGTGGGGCGACGTAGTTCTACTACGTCGCTCAACGCAGCAGCAGCTGGACGATCGCGAGGATGCCGACCGCCACGATGACCGCGCGGAGCACGTTCGGCGGGAGGCGGCGACCGACCTTGGCGCCGATCTGGCCGCCCAGGGTGGAGCCGACCGCGATCAGGAGCACGGCCGTCCAGTCGAACTCTGCGACGAAGAGGAAGAAGACGGCCGCGATGCCGTTCACCAGGGCGGCGAGGACGTTCTTGACGGCGTTGATGCGCTGGAGGTCCTCGTGCAGCAGCAGGCCCATCAGGCCGATGTAGAGCACGCCCTGCGCGGCGCCGAAGTAGCCTCCGTACGCGCTGGCCAGCAGCATGCCGCAGAGCAGGACGGGGCCGCCGTCGGGATGGCCGGGTTCTCCCCCGGCTGCTTCCTGGCGCTTGCGCAGGGCCACGGCGAGCCGAGGCTGGAGCACGACGAGCACGAGGGCGAGTCCGATGAGGACGGGCACGATCGTGTCGAAGGAGTTCGACGGCAGGGTGAGGAGCAGGATCGCGCCCGCTAGTCCCCCGACCAGGCATACGGCGCCGAGCCGCATGACGCGGCTGCGTTGGCCCCGGAGCTCCTTGCGGTAGCCGATGGCTCCGCTGATGGAACCGGGCACCAGGCCCAGGGTGTTGGACACGTTGGCCGTCACCGGCGGGAGTCCGGTGGCCAGCAGCACCGGGAAGGTGATGAGGGTGCCGGAGCCGACGATGGTGTTGATGGTGCCGGCGCCGATGCCGGCCGCGAACACCGCGAGTGATTCCCAGATGGACATGGACATGGACTTGGCCATCCCCTTTGCATGAGTGAGTCGCCTCCCCGCCATCAAGGTCGAGGGGCCTCACTGATCATGCAGGAGGGGACGGCGGTCCCGGTCGAGGGGGTCGGCCCGGGGAGGGTCGGGGGTCAGTCGATCGGAGGCTGCTCGCGACGGTCGGTCCCGTTCGCGACGTTGTTGCCGTTGGTTCCGGCCGGCTTGCCCGCGTTCTGCGGGTTGAAGCCCGAACTGCCGCCCATCGGACCGAAGTTACCCATGGCCCCGGACAGACCCTTGAGGGCGTCACCGATCTCGCTGGGTACGATCCACAGCTTGTTGGCGTCGCCTTCGGCGATCTTCGGGAGCATCTGGAGGTACTGGTAGGCGAGGAGCTTCTGGTCGGCGTCGCCGGCGTGGATGGACTCGAAGACCGTACGGATGGCCTGTGCTTCACCCTCGGCGCGCAGGGCCGCGGCCTTAGCCTCACCCTCGGCGCGGAGGATGGAGGACTGCTTCTCGCCCTCGGCACGGAGGATCTCGGACTGACGGACGCCCTCGGCCTGGAGGATGGCGGCGCGCTTGTCGCGGTCGGCGCGCATCTGCTTCTCCATCGAGTCCTGGATGGAGGTCGGCGGCTCGATCGCCTTGAGTTCGACGCGGTTGACGCGGATGCCCCACTTGCCGGTGGCCTCGTCGAGGACCCCGCGCAGGGCCGCGTTGATCTCCTCGCGGGAGGTGAGGGTCCGTTCCAGGTCCATGCCACCGATGATGTTGCGCAGCGTGGTGACGGTGAGTTGCTCGATGGCCTGGATGTAGCTGGCGACCTCGTACGTCGCGGCGCGGGCGTCGGTCACCTGGTAGTAGATGACGGTGTCGATGTTGACGACCAGGTTGTCCTGGGTGATCACCGGCTGCGGCGGGAACGGCACGACCTGCTCGCGCAGGTCGATGCGGTTGCGGATCGAGTCTATGAACGGGACGACGATGTTGAGGCCTGCGTTGAGGGTGCGCGTGTACCGGCCGAAGCGTTCGACGATGGCGGCGCTGGCCTGCGGGATCACCTGGATCGTCTTGACCAGTGCGATGAAGACCAGAGCCACCAGAATGATCAGGACGATGATGATCGGTTGCATGCGGTTCCCCGTGCCCTTCCGGCTGTGTGTGCTGCCCCGTTGAGCGGAGTCTCGCAGACCCCGGGGCCGCGGGTCGGCTCGTTAGCTCACAAGCTCACATCACGACCGCGGTGGCTCCGTCGATCTCCACGACGTCCACCTGCTGGCCCGGTTCGAAACTGCTGTCCGCGTCCAGTGCGCGCGCGGACCAGATCTCGCCGGCGAGCTTGATCCTTCCCCCTCTGCCGTCGACTCGTTCGAGGACGAGCGCGCTTCTGCCCTTCAACGCGTCGATGCCGCTGCGGTGTTGGGGGCGCTGCTCGCGGTGGTGGTTGGCAAACGAGCGGACGACGGCGATGAGTGCGACCGACACGATGACGAAGACCAGGACCTGGGCCACCACTCCGCCGCCGAAGGCCGCCGTCACGGCGGCCGCGACCGCGCCGACGGCGAACATGCCGAACTCCGGCATCGCCGTCAGGACGAGGGGAATGCCCAGTCCGACAGCGCCGATGAGCCACCACACCCACGCGTCGATGTTCACATGGTCATGGTAGGTCGGGGGGCGCCGTCCGGACAGGGTGCGAAGGTCCCCGTACCCCGCGACGCCGCCCGGACTTACCCGGGCCCGCTCAGCGCAACGGGAGGCCCTGCGCGGCCCAACGGTCGCCGTTGCGCTCGACGACCAGCGGGAGGCCGAAGCAGAGCGACAGGTTGCGGGCGGTCAGTTCGAGGTCGATCGGGCCGGCGGCCACGACCTTGCCCTGGCGGATCATCAGAACGTGGGTGAAGCCGGGGGCGATCTCCTCGACGTGGTGCGTGACCATGATCATGGAGGGGGCGAGCGGGTCGCGGGCGAGACGGCCGAGTCGGCGTACGAGGTCCTCGCGGCCACCGAGGTCCAGGCCGGCGGCGGGCTCGTCGAGCAGGAGCAGCTCGGGGTCGGTCATCAGGGCGCGGGCGATCAGGGTGCGCTTGCGCTCGCCCTCGGAGAGGGTGCCGAACTTCCGGTCGAGGTACTCCGTCATGCCGAGGCGGTCGAGGAAGGCGCGGGCGCGCTGCTCGTCGATGTCCTCGTACTCCTCCTGCCAGGTCGCCGTCATGCCGTACGCGGCGGTGAGGACGGTCTGCAGGACGGTCTGCCGCTTCGGCAGCTTGTCGGCCATCGCGATGCCGGCGATGCCGATGCGGGGGCGCAGCTCGAAGACGTCCACCTTGCCGAGGGTGCTGCCGAGGATGGTGGCGGTGCCCTTGGTGGGGAAGAGGTAGCTGGAGGCGACGTTGAGCAGGGTGGTCTTCCCCGCACCGTTGGGGCCGAGGATCGCCCAGCGCTCCCCCTCCTTGACCGACCAGGAGACCTGGTCCACCAGAGCCCGGCCCTCGCGGACCACGGATACGTCCACCAGCTCCAGAACATCGCTCATGAGCGTGTTGTCTCCCCTTGCAGTCTCGGTTCGTCTGTGCACCGGTAGGCGCAGCCCCAGGGGAAAACCTACGCCACTCGGAGAGGTGTCCGGGCGCCAGGTTGGGTGCGGGGGCCCGATCCGGCGCGATCCGTAAAGTGGGGGAATGCTTTTCGAACCACGTTCAGGGCGGTTGGCCGCCTGGGGGAACGCGCTGCTGTCCGGACTGGTCTCGCCCGACGAGGCCGTGTCGTCGATCGTGGGCGAGGACGCCGTGCACCGGGTGGAGGGGTTGCCGGGCGAATCGGGTCCGGTGGGTCTGACGCTGGCGCTCGGTCGGATGCGGGCGCTGGGGGTGAGCGGGTTGCGGGTGGCGCTGCCGGCGCCGGGGCATCCGCTGGGGCTGAGCGGTCCGCCGGAGTTCAATGCGCGGGCGCTGGAGGCGCAGGAGGCCGTGGTCGCCGTGGGGGCGGCGCTGGGGCTGGTGCCGGAGGTCCACGAGGTCGGGCCGGCGGGGGACGTGCACGTGGCGGTGGTGTGGCACTGCCTGCCCGTACGGGAGGCTCCGCCGGCGGACGTGCCGTCGCTCGGGGAGGCGGAGCGGGAGCTGGCGGAGGCGCTGCGCGAGGCGACGGTGGTGCTGACGCGGTTGGACCTGGCGGGGTCCGGGCCGGTGGCGGAGGCCGCGCTGTCGGCGTACCGGGCCCGGGCGGAGGCCGGGCGGGAGGTGCTGGCACCGGGGTATCCCGCGCGGGCGGTGCGGGTGCTGGCCTTGGCGCAGCGGGTGGACCTGCTGGTGTCGCTGGCGTACGAGCACGGGCCTGGGGCTGCGGTGGCCGCCTCGGAGATGGCGGCCCGGGCGGAGGCGCTGCGGCCGGTGGAGCGGGTCGCCCGGCGGGCGCTGGTCGCGGCGTACAACGCGGCCGTGGAGGAACGCGAGCGGGGCTGACCCCCGCCGGGGCCGCGCGGGCGGCAGCCCGTGGCGGACCGGCTCGGGACGCACTGCGGCCCCGCTTCCCGGGGAGAGGGGGGAAGCGGGGCCGGCCGGGGGGTGCGGGTCAGCTGTTGACGCCGCTGTTGCCCCAGACACCGTTCAGCAGGCCGATCACCGTAACGGTGTTGCCGACCACGTTCACGGGAACGTGGACGGGGGCCTGGACCTGGTTTCCGGAGACCACGCCGGGCGAGCCCACGGCCTGGCCGTCGGCCGACGCTCCGCCGTGGGCCGAGGAGACACCGGCGCCCGCGGCAAGGAGACCGCCCGCGATCATGGTGACGGCAGTGGCCTTCTTGATGTTCTTCACGTTCTTCGTCCTCCAGTACGTCCGTCGCGGCAGCCGCCGCGGCACGTCATGAAGAACGGGTCATCCGATGAACGGGATGCGCCATGTGGGCTACATCCACCCGACCGTATGAATCTCGGACCGGAGCCAGACGCCGGCTGCGATGTCCCTTCAGTCGGTGATCCCGTGCCTGACCGCCCACAACGCCGCCTGCGTACGGTCGGCCAGGTCCAGCTTCATCAGAATGTTCGAGACGTGCGTCTTGACCGTCTTCTCGGAGAGGACCAGCGCACGGGCGATCTCGCGGTTGGAGCGGCCGTCCGCGATGTGGGAGAGGACCTCCCGTTCGCGTTCGGTCAGGGAACCGCCGCGGCTCGACGAGGGCTGTTCGTCCTGGGAGAGCAGCGCTTCCGCCACCTCTGGCTGGAGCAGCACGTGCCCCGCGTGCACGGAGCGGATGGCTCCGGCCAGGGCGTCGGGGTCGATGTCCTTGTAGACGTACCCCGCGGCGCCGGCCCGCAGCGCGGGCACCACCGTCCGCTGCTCGGTGAAGCTGGTGACGATCAGCACCCGCGCCGGGTGGGCCAGCGCGCGCAGCCTGCGCAGCGCCTCGATGCCGTCGGTGCCCGGCATCTTGACGTCCATCAGGATGACGTCCGGGCCCAGTTCCTCGGCGCGGGCCACGCCCTCCTCGCCGTCGGCGGCCTCGCCGACCACCTCTATGTCGTCCTGGACCTCCAGGAAGGTGCGCAGGCCCCGGCGGACCACCTGGTGGTCGTCGACGAGCAGGACGCGGATGCGGCTGGGGGTGTCAGCCACCGGGAACCTCCATCTCGATCGTGGTGCCCGTACCGGGCACCGAGTGCACGGTGAGGTGGCCGCCGACGCCGCCGGCCCTGTCACGCATGGAGACCAGGCCCAGGTGGCGCCCGGCTGCGCGGATCGTCGAAGGGGAGAACCCGCGGCCGTTGTCCGTCACCGTCAAGGCCGCTCCGGCGGCGCGGCGGGCGAGGGTGACCTCGACGCGGTCCCCGCCCGAGTGGCGCAGGGCGTTGTGGAGGGCCTCCTGGGCGACCCGGAGCAGCGCTTCCTCCTGGGTCGCCGGGAGGGCCCGTACGCCGTCACAGGTGAAGGTGACGTGCGCGGTGTGGGCGCGGTCGAGTACGTGGACCTGGTCGCGGAGGGTGGCGACCAGGCCGTCCTCGTCCAGGGCCGCCGGGCGCAGCTCGGTCACGGCGGCGCGCAGCTCGTCGGCGGCCTCCGCGGCGAGGGCGGCGACCTGCTGGAGCTCGCCCTTGGCGCGGGCCGGGTCGCGGTCCACCAGGGCGGCGGCGGCCTGGGCGGTGAGGCGCAGCGAGAAGAGCTTCTGGGCCACCGCGTCGTGCAGCTCGTGGGCGAGGCGGGAGCGCTCCTCGGCGATGGTGAGCTCGCGGCTGCGCTCGTAGAGCCGGGCATTGGTGAGGGCGATCGCCGCGTGCTGGGCGAGCAGGGAGAGGAGTTCCTCGTCCTCCTCCGTGAAGCCGCCGGGGCTCTGCTTGTTCGCGAGGAAGAGGGCGCCGAGGGTCTCCTCGCCGTCGCGGACGGGCAGGCCGAGGAAGTCGGTCATCTCGGGGTGGGCGGCGGGCCAGCCCTCGAAGCGCGGGTCCTTGCGCACGTCGGCGAGGCGCTCGGGGCCCTCCCGGTGGAGCATCGCGGCGAGGATGCCGTGCTGGCGGGGCAGCGGGCCGATCCGACGCCACTGCTCCTCGCTGATGCCATCCACGACGAACTGTGCGAAGCCTCCGTGGTCGTCCGGAACGCCCAGGGCCGCGTACTGCGCGTTCAGCAGCTCGCGGGCCGAGACGACGATGGTGCGCAGGACGTCGCGGATCTCCAGACGGCGACTCATGGCGAGGAGTGCGGTGCTCACCGCGGAGAGGCCGTGGCGGGGGCCGCCGGGCACGGGACTACCAGTCATGGCCTCACCGTACTCGCGGCTCTGACCTGCGGTATCGGGCTTGAGCCCTAGGGCCGGAGGCCGTGCGGCCTACTACGCAGGAAGGGGGGAGCGGGGGCTCGTATCCACCGTGCGGAGGAGGGTGGCGGTGACTTGTGGTCCTCAGGCCTGATATTTGCGTCACGGAATGCATTGCTACCGCAACTGATGGTGAAAGCGTTACGTGGTCGATGTGAGCCCGCACATAGGACCCACGTCACTTACGAAGGAGCCTAGTGGATAGATAAAGGCCGTGTCAGTGCTGCTGAGCGTGGCGGCAGGCCTAGAATTCCGGGGCACCCACGCCCCCCTGATCCACTAAGCAGGATCGTACGTCACACCGTTGCCAGGCGATTTTGCCGCCGCTAAGAATTGCTCCCGTCGCACAGCGCCGCGGATCCCGGATCCGAATGGCGCTTTCCTGCGGCTCCCGCTATTCGAAGAGGTTGCTACGCATGTCCGAGACCAGCACCCCCGGCCATCGTCGTCTGACGAAGGCGCACAAGCTCTCCTTCGCCGCCATCGCCACCCTGGGCGCTGCCGCCCTCGCCGCCACCGTCGTCCCGGCGGGCACCGCCGACGCCGACACGACCGTGACCGCCGCCCCCGTGGCGTGGACCCAGGTCGTCGAGGGCGTCCAGGCGAAGACCGTGCAGCAGCACCTCACCGCGCAGACGATCGTGGCCGACAAGCTGGCCACGGACGCGGCGAAGGTCGAGGCCGCGGTCAAGGCGAAGGCCGCCGCCAAGGCCAAGGCCGAGGCCGCTGCTGCCGCCGCCAAGGCCAAGGCCGCTGCCGCCGCCAAGAAGGCCAAGGCCGAGGCCGCTGCCAAGAAGGCCCGCGCGCTGAAGGAGGCCGCCAGCCGGTCCGCCGCGCGCAAGCCGGTCTACGCGAACAACCTTGACGGCTGGATCAAGGAGTCGCTGGCGATCATGAAGGCGCACAAGATTCCGGGCACGTACAACGGCCTGTACAAGAACATCATGCGCGAGTCGAGCGGCAACCCGCGGGCGATCAACCTGTGGGACATCAACGCCAAGAACGGCGTGCCCTCGATCGGCCTGCTCCAGGTCATCAAGCCGACCTTCCTGGCCTACCACGTTTCCGGCACGCCGCTGGACCAGTACCACCCGGTCGCCAACATCGTCGCCGCGGCCAACTACGCCGCCGACCGTTACGGCTCGATCGACAACGTCAACAGCGCCTACTGAGGCCTGCCGGCGGAGCAACCTCTACGCGCCTCAGGGCGGCACCCGGTTCCGGGTGCCGCCCTGAGGCGTTGGTGCGAGGGGTGCGGCGAGGGGTGCGCCGACTAGTTGCGCATGACCTCGGGCTCGTGGCGGCGCAGCAGCTTCTGCACTGCGAAGCCGCATGCGACGCCGATGAGCAGCAGGATCGTGATGTTCACGCCCCACTGCGCGATCGAGTGCTCCCACAGCGGGTCGGTGTTGGTCGGGTTCTGCTGGTCCCACGGCGGCATCAGCTTGCCGAGGTTCAGCGTGGTGCCGGCGGCGGCGACGGCCCAGCGCGACGGCATCAGCCAGGCGAACTGCTCCAGGCCCGGGGAGTCGTACACCTGGAAGAGGATGCCGGTGAACACGACCTGGACGATCGCGAACATGACCAGCAGCGGCATCGTCTTCTCGGAGGTCTTCACCAGCGAGGAGATCACCAGGCCGAACATCATCGACGTGAAGCCGAGCGCGGTGACCGACAGGCAGAGCTCGACGGCCGGGGGCATGAGCAGGCCCTCGGTGGGCAGGTCGCGCGGGGTGAAGCCGATGGCGCAGATGACCACGCCCTGGATGGCCGTGATGAAGCCGAGGACGATCACCTTCGACATGAGGTACGCCGACCGGGACAGACCGGTGGCGCGCTCACGCTCGTAGATGACGCGTTCCTTGATCAGCTCACGGACCGAGTTCGCGGCGCCCGAGAAGCACATGCCGACGCAGAGGATCAGCATGATCGTGCCGGCGTCGCCGTTGAACCGGGACGGCGGCTTCGGCGGCGCGAGGCCGAAGGTCGCGGGGATGACCGTCGAGACCACGCCCAGGACCGCGGGCAGGATCAGCATCAGGGCCATGAAGCCCTTGTCGGACGCGATGACCGAGACGTAGCGGCGGATCAGGGTCCACAGCTGGTCGCCCCAGCCCTGCGCCTTCGGCGGCATCATCTGCATCGGCGGCATCGCGACCTGCTGCGGGGCCACCGCGTCCAGGTCGGCGGCGTACAGCTGGTAGTGCTGCGAGCCCTTCCAGCGGCCGGCCCAGTCGTAGTCGCGGTAGTTCTCGAAGGCCGAGAAGACGTCCGCCCACGTGGTGTAACCGAAGAAGTTCAGCGCCTCGTCCGGCGGGCCGAAGTACGCGACCGCACCGCCCGGCGCCATGACCAGCAGCTTGTCGCAGAGGGCCAGCTCGGCGACGGAGTGGGTGACGACGAGGACCGTGCGGCCGTCGTCCGCGAGGCCGCGCAGTAGCTGCATGACGTCGCGGTCCATGCCCGGGTCGAGACCGGAGGTCGGCTCGTCCAGGAAGATCAGCGAGGGCTTGGTGAGCAGCTCCAGCGCCACGGACACGCGCTTGCGCTGACCACCCGAGAGCGAGGTGATCTTCTTGTCCTTGTGGATGTCGAGCTTGAGCTCGCGCAGCACCTCGTCGATGCGGGCGGCACGCTCGGACTCGGCGGTGTCGCCGGGGAAGCGGAGCTTGGCCGCGTACTTGAGGGCCGTGCTGACCTTCAACTCCTTGTGCAGGATGTCGTCCTGCGGGACCAGGCCGATGCGCTGGCGGAGCTCCGCGAACTGCTTGTACAGGTTGCGGTTGTCGTAGAGGACTTCGCCCTCGTTGGCGGGCCGGTAACCGGTCAGCGCCTTGAGCAGCGTCGACTTGCCGGAGCCGGAGGGGCCGATGACACCGATCAGCGACTTCTCCGGGACGCCGAAGGTGACGTCCTTGAGGATCTGCTTGCCGCCGTCGACCGTGACCGTGAGGTGGCGGGCCGAGAAGGAGACGTCGCCGGAGTCGACGAACTCTTCGAGCCGGTCGCCGACGAGCCGGAACGTCGAGTGGCCGACGCCGACGATGTCGTTCGGGCCGAGCAGCGCGGTGCCGGACTTGGGCAGCGGCTGACCGTTGACGTAGGTGCCGTTGTGGCTGCCGAGGTCGTGGATCTCGAAGCGCCCGCCGGTGGAACGGAACTCGGCGTGGTGGCGCGAGACCTGGAGGTCCGAGACGACGAGCTCGTTCTCCAGCGCACGACCGATGCGCATCACGCGGCCGACTGCGATCTGGTGGAACGTCGTCGGGCTGCGGTCGCCGTAACCCGGGTTCACTCCCTGCGCGGGGTGGGACGCACCCGCTCCGCCGCCCTGCTGCTGCGGGAAGTGCGGCTGCTGCTGGGCGGCGACCGGGTGCTGCGGCTGCTGCTGCCAGGCCTGCTGCGGCTGCTGCTGCGGGGCCGGAGCCTGGTACGCCTGGGCGGGAGCCTGGTAGGCGGGGGCCGGAGCCTGGTACGCCGGAGCCTGCTGCGGAACTGCCTGCTGCGGCGCGGCGGCAGCGCTCAGATTCAGCCGCGGGCCGTCGGTGGCGTTGCCCAGGTGGACCGGCGTGCCCACTACGAGCTCGGTCTGCTGGACCCGGGCGCCGTGCACATAGGTGCCGTTGGTGCTGCCGTGGTCCTCGATGCCCCAACCCCGCCCGTTCCAGGCGATGGTGGCGTGCCGCCACGACACCCGGGCATCATCGATCACCACGTCTCCCTGGGGGTCACGCCCCAGCGAGTACGACCTGGACGGATCGAGCGTCCAGGTCCTTCCATTCAATTCCAGTACGAGTTCCGGCACTCCAGCCCCACTTAAGTCCCCCGAGAATCTCCCCGACGTCAGGGAGTCCGACGTCAGGGAGTCTAGGGATGGCGAACATCCGGGGGAACTATTTCAGGCCCGCGGCCACATGTGGAATCGGGGCCTTGCCGGGGCGTCTACGCCTGCCCGTTGACGGGGTCGAAAGTCACCCGGAGAGTGAGATACGGGACTTCTCGCCCTGCCCGGTCCCGTCCGCTCGGCACACATCGGGGGCACGCATGCGCCGTACTCGTCGAGGATCCGTCCGCGCCGTGGACGTGCTGTTGTCGGGTGTCACCGCCGCGGGATGGTCGCTGGTCGCGATGGCGGGGGTCGCGGCGCTGGGACTCCGTCTGTTGGGCGCCGACGCCTGGGGGTACTCCCGGACCGGGTCCGGGGGAAGCTCGCTCGGGGCGATGACGGCGGCCGTGATGGCCCTCGCGATGGGCGGCACGGTGACCGCGTCGGGCGACGTGTCGGTCCTCGGGGTCACCGGGCCGGGCGCCCGGGGCACGCTGGACCTCGTACCCCTGGGGGTCGGGTTGGCCGGGGCACTGGTGCTGGGGCGGGTCTTCCTGCGCTCGGTCCGCGCCGGGACACCCCCCGCAGAACTCGTAGCGCGGGCCGGCACGGTGGCGGCGCTGCTCGTCGCTGCGGCGGGCGCGCTGGCCCGGGCCGGGCACGAGGTGGTCACTGTGGAGGGTCCGCGGCTGCCCAGGACTCCGCCGAAGGTGGAGGTCCCCGGGATCGGGGACATCGGCGGGCTGCTGCCGGACCGCATCGGAGATCTGATCGACACCAGGGCCCGGGTGGGCTTCACGGTCGAGCTCGGGCCGACGCTGCTGGGCGCGGGGCTCTGGGCGCTGACCGTACTCGTGGTGGCGCTGGTGGTTTCGCGTCACGGGCCGGCGGCGTTCGCTCCGCTGCGGCCCGCGGTGTCGGCGCTGGTGGCGGCGCTGCTGGCGGCGGTGGCGGCCGGTCTGGCCGGGGCGGTGGGGGCGGCGCTGGGCGAGGACCACCCCGGGCGGGTCCTGGGCGCCGCACTGCTGGGGGCGCCGAACGGCGCCTGGACGGGCCTGCTGCTTGGACTGTTCGTGCCGTTCGACGGGCGGGTCACGGGCCCGCCGGGCCGGCTGCTGCCGGCACCGCTCGACGCCCTGCTGGGGGCGTCGGCCCCCGAACCGGTGACGGTGGCCCGGCTCGCCGAGTACGACGGGCGGGCCTGGCTGCTCGTCGCGGGGGCCGGCCTGCTGCTGCTCGGCGCCGGCGTGCTGGCCGCCGTACGGACTCCCGGGCGCGGGATCAGGGAGTGTGCGGGGCGGCTGTCGGCCGTGACGGCGATGACGCTGGCGGTGCTGGTGTGGCTGACGGAGCTGTCGGCCGGGGGTGTCGCCCCCACGGTGCTCGGCATGGACGCGGTGGGCGCCGGGGTGGAACTGCGGGGCGACGTTCCGTACGCACTGCTGCTCGGGGCGGCCTGGGGTGCGGTGGCGGGCGGTGCGGGGGCCCTGCTGACCCGGCGCCGCCGCCCAGCTCCGCCGGGAGCCGGGTGGGGCGCCGCCGCGGGAGCCGGGTGGCCCGGCAGCCCGCCGGTCCGGTGGCCCGCGCCGGACCAGGATGCACGGGGGGACCGGGGCCCGGGCCCGCAGGGGGACCCGGACGTCTCCTGGGACGTGACGATGACGGCCCGGACCTTCGGGGCCCGGGGTCCGTCGGGAGGGGAGGAGGACGTGACGGTGACGGGTCGCCCGCCCCACCCCGTACGGCCGCCCCGGCCTGCCCGGCCACCCCGTCGGCCGCCGTTCACACCGCCCCCTCCGCCGCCCCCTCCCCCGCCACCATCGCCGCCCGCGTCCCCGTCCTGAGCTCCGTGTCTCCGCGCCGCCCGGACCTACCCGGACCCGGTTGGCCGGCGCCCGGGTGGACGGAGGGAGTCGCATGCGTGAAGAATCGATCCCGCAGGTTGGGACGGGGGTCCATCCCCGCTGACGGGGAAGATACGGTGAGGGCACCATGAGCGCTTCGCAGACCTCCGACGTCCCCACCCTCCTCGTCAAGATCTTCGGCAAGGACCGTCCCGGGATCACCGCCGGGCTGTTCGACACCCTTGCCGCCTACTCGGTCGACGTCGTCGACATCGAGCAGGTCGTCACCCGTGGCCGCATAGTGCTGTGCGCCCTCGTCACCAAGCCCGCCGACGGAGCCGAGGGCGAGCTGCGGGCCACCGTCCACAGCTGGGCCGAGTCGCTCAAGATGCAGGCCGAGATCCTCTCCGGTACCGGTGACAACCGTCCGCGCGGCAGCGGCCGTTCCCACGTCACCGTGCTCGGACACCCGCTCACCGCCCGGTCCACGGCAGCCATCGCCTCCCGCATCACCGCGACCGGCGGCAACATCGACCGCATCTTCCGGCTCGCCAAGTACCCCGTGACGGCCGTCGAGTTCGCCGTCTCCGGATGCGAGACCGAGCCGCTGCGCACCGCCCTGGCCACCGCCGCCTCGCACATCGGCGTCGACGTGGCCGTGGTGTCGGCCGGCCTACACCGCCGGGCCCAGCGCCTGGTCGTCATGGACGTGGACTCGACGCTGATCCAGGACGAGGTCATCGAGCTGTTCGCCGCGCACGCCGGCTGTGAGGCCGAGGTCGCCGAGGTGACCGAGCGGGCCATGCGCGGAGAGCTGGACTTCGAGCAGTCGCTGCACGCCCGCGTGTCGCTGCTGGCCGGGCTGGACGCCTCCGTCGTGGACAAGGTCCGCTCCGAGGTGCGGCTCACGCCGGGCGCCCGGACCCTGATCCGCACCCTGAAGCAGCTCGGCTACCAGGTCGGGGTGGTCTCCGGAGGGTTCACCCAGGTGACGGACGATCTCCAGGACCGGCTGGGGCTGGACTTCGCCTCGGCCAACACCCTCGAAATCGTCGACGGGAAACTGACCGGCCGGGTCACCGGCGAGATCGTGGACCGGGCGGGCAAGGCCAGGCTGCTGCGACGCTTCGCCGCGGAGGCCGGCGTACCGCTGTCCCAGACGGTGGCCATCGGAGACGGTGCCAACGACCTGGACATGCTGAACGCGGCCGGGCTGGGCGTGGCCTTCAACGCCAAGCCGGTGGTCCGCGAGGCCGCCCACACGGCGGTGAACGTGCCGTTCCTGGACGCGGTGCTGTACCTCCTCGGGATCACCCGCGAAGAGGTCGAGGCCGCCGGCCTGACCTGAGCGACCCCACCAACGCAGTCGGGCCCCGGCGGATCGACCGCGCCGGGGCCCGTCGGCGTACGTGCTCGACCGCGCTCGGTGGCCTCAGTCGCGCTCAGTGCTCCTGGGGGGTCCAGTAGTCCAGCAGCGTGCCCACCCCGTGCTCCACGGACTTCCAGGAGCCCGTGAAGGAGACGATGGCGAGGGCGCCGGTCGGGAACCCCGTACGGCTCATCCGGGTCAGGGTGTCGCCCTGCGCGCTGCCGGCGAGCGCGTCGGCCAGTGCGTGCATCCCCGGGTTGTGGCCGATGACGAGGAGGTCCGTGACCTCGTCGGACGTCTCGTTCAGCAGGGCGATGAGCTCGCCCGGCGAGGCGTCGTAGAGCCGCTCCTCGTACACGGTTCTCGGCCGGTGCGGCAGCTCCTGGACGGCGAGCTTCCAGGTCTCGCGGGTGCGGACGGCGGTCGAGCAGAGGGCCAGGTCGAAGGTGATGCCGGTCTCGGCCAGTTTCAGACCGGCGGCCGGTGCGTCGTGGCGGCCTCGCTCCGCCAGCGGACGGTCGTGGTCGGACACCTCTGGCCAGTCGGCCTTGGCGTGCCGGAGGAGGACGATCCTGCGGGGTGTGTCGGCGCTCATGGCTCCCAGCTTCGCACGGATCGAGCCACCGGGCGCAGGGTGTTGAGGGGATCGGCCGCGGCTGCGGGGCGGCTCCTGGCGCACTCCGGGACGAGGCGCACTCTGGGAACGGCGGCGCGCCGGGGCGGGGCCCGCGCGGCCCGCCGCGGGTCAGCCGACGACGTGCAGGAGCTGTTCGGTGACCTGGAGCAGCGGCGAGCCCTCGCCGGAGGCGGCCTGGGCCTCTCCGGAGCCGGCGAGGAGGAGCAGCAGGAGGCCGAAGGCGAGCGCGGGCAGGGCCAGCGCCCACCAGTGCAGCCGGGCGTTCGCGCCGTGGACTCGGGGGCCGGGAGTGTGCGTGGGGGCCGACATGGCCGCCTCCGTGGGGTGCGGGTGGGACTGGCTCGCTCTCTTCGAATCTATGGATCCGAAGGTGCGGCTCCCATCCGGGGCACACCCCAGTCGACCCTGAACCTGGCCCCCTAGGGGTTGGTGGGGGTAGCCCCACCAACCCTCGGTCGCCGGGCGCGTGTCAGGGCGAGGCGATGGTCGCGATGACGGCGATGATCACGGTCACGGCGAGCATCGCGCCGAGCACGATGCCGAGCTTCCTGTGGCCGTTCTGGGGGTTCGGTTCGAGTACGGGCGACATGCTCCTCAGTCTCGCATGCCGCATTCGTCCTCGATCGTGCGGTCCCGCCCGGCCAGGACGCCCAGCGCGATCTGCGGGACCAGCAGGGCGGACATGAGCGTGAGGGGGAGGTCCCAGCCGCTGCTGTGCTGGTAGAGGGCGCCGATGAGGAGCGGTCCGGGGATGGAGATGAGGTAGCCGACGCTCTGGGCGAAGGCGGAGAGCTTGACGACGCCGGCCGGCGACTTGGCGCGCAGCCCGATCATCGTGATGACGAGGGGGAAGGCGCAGTTGGAGATGCCGAGCAGGAGCGCCCAGGCCCAGGCTCCGGCGGCGGGGGCGAGGTGGAGGCCGGTGTAGCCGACGAGGCCGAAGGCGCCCAGGATGGCGGCGATGGGGCCCTGGTTCTTCGTCCGACCGGCCAGGTTGGGTATGACGAAGGCGAGCGGGACGCCCATGACCATGGTGACCGCGAGCAGCACGCCGGCGGTGCCGGCGGAGACGCCTGCGTCGCGGAAGATCTGCGGGAGCCAGCCCATGGTGATGTACGCACCGGTGGCCTGCAGGCCGAAGTAGCACGCGAGGGCCCAGGCGGTGCGGCTGCGGACGATCTTCGGCCCCGGGTCCGCCCGTACCGCCCGTACCGCCCGGGCCGGCGAGCCGGGTGATGGCGGGGCGGCGGCGCGGACCTCGCGGCGCGCCGCCGCGGCGACGGGCAGCCAGGGCGGTACGGCGGCCACCGCGAGCCCGGCCCAGATCAGCAGGCCGGTGCGCCAACTGCCGCCGAGGGCGGCGGTCATCGGGACGGTCGCGGCGGCGGCGAGCGAGGTGCCGACGGCCAGGGCCATGGAGTACAGGCCGGTCATGGTGCCCACGCGGTCCGGGAACCAGCGCTTGACGATGACCGGGAGCAGCACGTTGGTCAGGGCTATGCCCGCCAGGGACAGGGCGCTCGCGGCGAGGAAGCCGGCGGCGCCCCGCGTGAAGGGGCGGATGAGCAGACCGGCCGGTTGTCCACCTTCGGAGAGGATCCCGCCCGCATGCCGCTGACCTCGCCCCGGCGTTCCGCGTTGGTCGATCAGGTGATCACCCAACTCAGGAACCAGATCACGTCCGGCGAATGGCCGGTCGGCGCCCGCATCCCCACGGAGCCGGACCTGGTGGAACTGCTCGGCGTCGCCCGCACCACCGTCCGCGAAGCCGTCCGGGCCCTCGCGCACAACGGGCTCCTGGACATCCGCCAGGGCTCGGGTACGTACGTCATCGCGACGAGCGAGCTGGCCGGGGTGATGCACCGTCGTTTCGCGGACGCCGACCCCCGGCCACATCGCGGAGCTGCGCTCGATGCTGGAGTCCTCGGCGGCCCGGCTGGCGGCGCAGCGGCGTACCGAACGGGACGTGGCGCAGCTGGACGCACTGTTGGGGCGACGCGAGGAGGCCTGGGCGAGCGGGGACGCAGAGCTGTTCGTGGCGGCGGACGTGGCCCTGCACATGGCGGTGGTGGCGACCTCGCACAACGAGGTGCTCATCGAGCTGTACGCGGACCTCGGTGACCTGGTGGCGGACTGGCTGCGCGCGGACGTCGGCACGGACCTCGATCCTGCGTCACACCTGGACCAGGCCCGGCTGGTCGAGGCGATCCGGCGCGGGGACGGGGACACGGCCGCTTCGGAGGCGGCCGGCTATCCCTTCGCCTGCTTCGGACGGAGGTAGCGCGGGCGGAGCGCGGGCGGACGGAGATCCCGCGCCGGCGCACTCGGGCGCGGCCGACGACGGACCGGGCTCCGCCTCGCGCGGACCGGCGGCCTCACGGCCGCTGGTGGCTGACCCAGGCCGAGCGGACTTCCTTCCAACAGCGGCCGGCCAGTGCGACACGGCCGGCCGGCCCCACCGTCACGGCGGCACCGTCCCCGTCGATGTCCCACCAGCGGTCGCACTCCACGTGCAGGCGGACCCGATCGGTCTCCGGATAGCTGTTGAGGCAGTACGCCGTGACTTGGGAGCCGTCGATCACGGTGTCGCAGTCGGCGCCGTACGGCTCCGGGGCGGTGGGCGACTCGGTGCGTACGGAGGGAGGTTCGACGGGGATCTCGGCGAGGTCCACGACGGCGGGCTCCGCCTCGGATCCCGATGCCGGGTCGCCCCCCTCGGGCTGCGCGAACGCTCCCGGGACCAGGAATCCCGTCAGGACCACTGAGGTGACCAGCAGCGATACTGCTCGGCTCCGCGTCGCGCGCACTCCCGTACCTCCTCCCCGCAGGAGCCGGGAAGATCCCGACTCGGCCAGTTTGCAGGCATCGGCCCCTGTTTACGACTCGGGAAGATGCAGTCGGAGGGCGAACATTCGATCGAGAACGTGTCTCCGGTCCCGGCCCGCACCGGCACGTACGGCGGCGGCCGCGCCTCCCAGGAGGGAGACGCGGCCGCCGCCGTACGGACGTATCACGCCCTGATCAGGCACCCATCGCGTGCAGGCCGCCGTCCACGTGGACGATCTCGCCGGTGGTCTTCGGGAACCAGTCCGACAGCAGGGCGACGACGCCCCGGCCCGCCGGCTCCGGGTCGCTCATGTCCCACTCCAGCATGGAACGGGAGTTCCAGACGTCCGCCAGCTCCGAGAAGCCCGGGATGGACTTGGCGGCCATCGACCCGATCGGACCGGCCGAGACCAGGTTGCAGCGGATGTTCTCCTTGCCCAGGTCACGGGCGAGGTAGCGGCTGGTGGCCTCCAGCGCGGCCTTGGCCGGGCCCATCCAGTCGTACTGCGGCCAGGCGTACTGTGCGTCGAAGGTGAGGCCGACGACGGCCGCGCCCTCCGCCGGGAACAGCGGCTTGCAGGCCATGGTCAGCGACTTCAGCGAGAACGCCGAGACGTGCATGGCGGTCGCGACCGACTCGAACGGGGTGTTCAGGAAGTTGCCGCCGAGGGCGTCCTGCGGGGCGAAGCCGATGGAGTGCACGACGCCGTCGAGGCCACCGAGCTCGTCACGGACGAGCTGCTCCAGGCGGGCCAGGTGCTCGTCGTTGGTGACGTCGAGTTCGATCACCTTGACCGGCTTCGGCAGCTTCTTGGCGATGCGCTCGGTCAGCGTCGGGCGCGGGAACGCGGTGAGGATGACCTCGGCGCCCTGCTCCTGGGCCAGCTTGGCGGTGTGGAAGGCGATGGACGACTCCATCAGCACCCCGGTGATGAGGATGCGCTTGCCGTCGAGAATTCCGCTCATGGTGATCAGTGACCCATGCCCAATCCGCCGTCAACGGGAATGACGGCTCCTGTGATGTACGCGGCGTCGTCGGACGCCAAGAAGCTCACGGCTGCCGCGATCTCCTCGGGCTGCGCATAGCGGCCCAGGGGCACCTGGCCCACGATGCCCGCACGCTGCTCGTCGGTGAGCACCTTCGTCATGTCGGTGTCCACGAAGCCGGGCGCCACCACGTTGAAGGTGATGTTGCGCGACCCCAGCTCACGGGCGAGCGAACGGGCGAAGCCGACCAGCGCCGCCTTGGAGGCAGCGTAGTTGGCCTGGCCCGGCGAGCCCATGAGCCCGACGACCGAGGAGATCAGGACGACGCGGCCCTTCTTGGCCCGGAGCATGCCACGGTTCGCGCGCTTGACCACCCGGAACGTGCCGGTGAGGTTGGTGTCGACGACCGAGGCGAAGTCCTCCTCGGACATGCGCATCAGCAGCGTGTCCTTGGTGATGCCGGCATTGGCCACCAGCACCTCGACCGCGCCGTGCGCGTCCTCGATCTCCTTGTAGGCCTGCTCCACCTGCTCGGAGTCGGTGATGTCGCAGCGGACCGCCAGGACGCCGAGCGCGGTGAGCTCCTGCGGCGGCTCACCCGACCGGTACGTGATCGCGACCTTGTCGCCGGCCTGCGCGAAGGCTCGGGCGATGGCGAGGCCGATGCCCCGGTTTCCTCCGGTGACGAGAACCGAGCGGCTCAACGGATCACCCTTTCGACTAGCGGTCTGAGTACCAAAAATCTATAGGTCCCGTCCCGCTTGCGGAGAATCGATCTCCCACAGGGCCTTGCGACGGGCTCTGTCGAGTCCCTACAGAAAGATGTAGGCACAAGCGCCCCGAGCGCGACATGATCGAGGCGACCGGCCCCGACTCCGGGAGGACTTCCGTGCCCCATTCCATCGACGCGGCCTTCACCGCGCTGCCCCTGCGGGCGCTCGCCGACGCGGCGCTCGCCCGGGCCCGCGCGCTGGGCTGCGACCATGCCGACTTCCGGCTTGAGCGGATCCGCAACGCCTCCTGGCGGCTGCGGGACGCCAAGCCGTCCGGCGGCTCCGACACCACCGACCTCGGGTACGCGGTCCGCGTGGTGCACGGGGGCAGCTGGGGCTTCGCCTCCGGCGTGGACCTGACCATGGACGGCGCCGCCAAGGTGGCCTCGCAGGCCGTGGCCATGGCGAAGCTGTCGGCCCAGGTCATCACGGCCGCCGGTTCGGACGAGCGGGTCGAGCTCGCCGACGAGCCGGTGCACACCGACAAGACGTGGATCTCCGCCTACGACGTGAACCCGTTCGAGGTGCCGGACGCGGAGAAGGCGGCCCTGCTCGCCGACTGGAGCTCCCGGCTGTTGGCCGCCGACGGGGTCGCGCACGTGGACGCCTCCCTGCTCGCCGTGCACGAGAACAAGTTCTACGCCGACACCGCGGGCACCATGACCACGCAGCAGCGGGTGCGGATCCACCCGCAGCTCACCGCGGTCGCCGTGAACGCCACCACCGGCGAGTTCGACTCCATGCGCACCATCGCCCCTCCGGCCGGGCGCGGTTGGGAGTACCTGACCGGCACCGGCTGGGACTGGGACAGCGAGCTGGAGCAGATCCCCGGCCTGCTCGCCGAGAAGATGCGGGCGCCGAGCGTCGAGGCCGGGCGTTACGACCTGGTCGTGGACCCGTCCAACCTGTGGCTCACCATCCACGAGTCCATCGGCCACGCCACCGAGCTCGACCGCGCACTGGGCTACGAGGCGGCGTACGCGGGGACCTCCTTCGCGACCTTCGACCAGCTGGGCAAGCTCAAGTACGGCTCCTCGATCATGAACGTGACCGGTGACCGCACCGCCGAGCACGGGCTCGCCACCGTCGGTTTCGACGACGAGGGCGTCCAGGCCCAGAGCTGGGACCTGGTCAAGGAGGGCACCCTGGTCGGATACCAGCTGGACCGGCGGATCGCGAAGCTGACCGGCCTCGGACGCTCCAACGGCTGTGCCTACGCCGACTCCCCCGGGCACGTGCCCGTCCAGCGGATGGCGAACGTCTCGCTCCAGCCGGACCCGGGCGGGCTGTCCACCGAGGACCTGATCGGCGGAGTCGAGCGCGGCATCTATGTCGTCGGTGACCGCTCCTGGTCGATCGACATGCAGCGCTACAACTTCCAGTTCACCGGACAGCGCTTCTTCCGCATCGAGAACGGCAAGCTGGCCGGACAGCTGCGCGATGTCGCCTACCAGGCCACGACCACCGATTTCTGGGGCTCGATGGAGAAGGTCGGCGGCCCCCAGACGTATGTGCTGGGCGGCGCCTTCAACTGCGGCAAGGCCCAGCCGGGCCAGGTCGCGGCCGTCTCGCACGGCTGCCCCTCCGCGCTGTTCCGCGACGTGAACATCCTGAACACCACGCAGGAGGCCGGCCGATGAGCCGTACGAAGCCCCACGAGATCGTCGAACGGGCCCTGGAACTGTCCACCGCCGACGGCTGTGTCGTCATCGCCGACGAGGAGTCGACGGCCAACCTGCGCTGGGCGGGCAACGCACTCACCACGAACGGCGTCACCCGTGGTCGGACCCTGACGGTCATCGCCACGGTCGACGGCAAGGAGGGTACGGCCTCGGGGGTCGTGTCACGTGCCGCCGTGACCGCCGAGGACCTGGAACCGCTGGTCCGGGCCGCAGAGGCCGCGGCGCGGAGCGCCGGCCCGGCGGAGGACGCGCAGCCGCTGGTCACCGGAACCCCTTCCTCGCCCGACTTCACCGACGCCCCGGCCGAGACCTCCTCGGTCGTCTTCGCGGACTTCGCTCCGGCCCTCGGCGAGGCCTTCGCCCGGGCCCGGGCGGGCGGGCGCGAGCTGTACGGCTTCGCCAACCACGAGCTGGTCTCCACGTACGTCGGCACCTCGACCGGACTGCGGCTGCGCCACGACCAGCCGAACGGCACCCTGGAGCTCAACGCCAAGTCCCCCGACCGGCAGCGCTCGGCCTGGGCCGGCCGCTCGACCCGGGACTTCAAGGACGTGGACCCGACCGTGCTCGACGCGGAGCTGGCGGTCCGCCTGGGCTGGGCGGAGCGGAAGATCGACCTGCCCGCCGGGCGGTACGAGACCCTGCTTCCGCCGACCGCGGTGGCCGACCTGCTGATCTACCAGATGTGGTCCGCGGCGGCCCGGGACGCGGTGGAGGGCCGAACGGTCTTCTCCAAGCCCGGCGGCGGCACGCGGCTCGGCGAGAAGCTGTCCGAGCTGCCGCTGACCCTGCGCAGCGACCCGAACGCGCCGGGCCTGGAGTCCGCGCCGTTCGTCATCGCGCACAGCTCGGGCGACGACGCCTCGGTGTTCGACAACGGTCTGCCGGTCCCGGCGACCGAGTGGATCCGGGAGGGCGAGCTGGCCCGGCTGATCACGACCCGGCACAGCGCGGGCCTGACCGGGCTGCCGGTCTCCCCCGGCTTCGGAAACCTGATCCTGGACGGCGGCGGCGACAGGTCGCTGGAGGAGATGGTGGCCGACACCGAGCGGGGTCTGCTGCTGACCTGCCTCTGGTACATCCGCGAGGTCGACCCGTCGATGCTGCTGCTCACGGGCCTCACCCGGGACGGCGTCTACCTGGTGGAGAACGGCCAGGTCGTCGGCGAGGTGAACAACTTCCGGTTCAACGAGTCGCCGGTGGACCTGCTGTCGCGGGCTTCGGAGGCGGGCCGGACCGAGAAGACCCTGCCGCGCGAGTGGAGCGACTGGTTCACCCGGGCCGCGATGCCCGCGCTGCGGATCCCGGACTTCAACATGAGCTCGGTCAGCAAGGGCGTCTGAGGCCGCTCCCTTCCCCGCCTAGACTGACGGGGAAACCCCTCAGCATTCTGTTTCATCTCGTTCAAGGAGAGTCACGACCGTGACGGACATCGTCGACGAACTGAAGTGGCGCGGGCTCTTCGCCCAGTCCACCGACGAAGAAGCGCTGCGCAAGGCGTTCGCGGACGGTCCTGTCACGTTCTATTGCGGTTTCGACCCGACGGCGGCCTCGCTCCACGTGGGGCACCTGGTCCAGGTGCTCACCGTACGGCGGCTGCAGCAGGCCGGGCACCGGCCGCTCGCACTGGTCGGCGGGGCCACGGGCCAGATCGGTGACCCGCGCCCCACGGCCGAGCGCACCCTGAACGATCCGGAGACCGTCGCGAACTGGGTGACGCGCCTGCGCACCCAGATCGAGCCGTTCCTGTCCTTCGAGGGCGAGAACGCGGCGGTCATGGTCAACAACCTGGACTGGACGGCGGGCCTGTCCGCCATCGAGTTCCTCCGGGACATCGGCAAGCACTTCCGCGTCAACAAGATGCTGACGAAGGACTCGGTCGCCAAGCGGCTGGAGTCCGACCAGGGCATCAGCTACACCGAGTTCAGCTACCAGCTGCTCCAGGGCATGGACTTCCTGGAGCTGTACCGGCGCTACGGCTGCACCCTCCAGCAGGGCGGCTCGGACCAGTGGGGCAACCTGACGGCCGGCCTCGACCTGATCCACCGCCTGGAGCCGCACGCGCAGGTGCACGCGCTGGCGACCCCGCTGATGGTCAAGGCGGACGGCACGAAGTTCGGCAAGTCCGAGAGCGGCGCCGTCTGGCTGGACCCGGAGATGACCACGCCGTACGCGTTCTACCAGTTCTGGCTGAACGTGGACGACCGGGACATCTCGACCTACATGCGGATCCTGTCCTTCAAGTCCCGCGCGGAGCTGGAGGAGCTGGAACAGCAGACCGCCGAACGGCCGCAGGCGCGGGCCGCGCAGCGGGCGTTGGCGGAGGAGCTGACCACGCTGGTGCACGGCGCCGACCAGTGCGCCGCCGTGATCGCCGCGTCGAAGGCACTGTTCGGCCAGGGCGAGCTGGCGGACCTGGACGAGGCCACGCTGGCCGCGGCCCTGTCCGAGCTGCCGCACGCCAAGGTCGCCGAGCTGGGCCCGGTGGTGGACCTGCTCGCGGAGACCGGGCTGGTGGCGAGCAAGTCGGCCGGACGCCGGACCGTGAAGGAGGGCGGCGCCTACGTGAACAACGTGAAGGTCACTGCCGAGGACGCCGTCGCCGCCAAGGAGGACCTGCTGCACGGGCGGTGGCTGGTGCTGCGCCGCGGCAAGAAGAACCTCGCGGCCGTCGAGGTCGCGGGCGCCTGACGCGCCGGGCGCACATCCCGAGCACGGCGGAGGGGCCGGGGCGGCACCCAGAGCGAGCACCCGCCCCCCACCCTGCCACCCCGCGGCGCCGCCGCCGGCTGGAGGGACAGCGGAGCGCTGGCGA
>NZ_JBEXQA010000048.1:0-29918 GCF_040612395.1 Streptomyces sp. NPDC006430 | reverse complement strand
CTCGGCTTCGCCGAGCCAGGGCCGGCCCTTCGGGCCGGGGTCCTGCGCTTCGCTTCGGACTGTTCGGGTTCCGCTTCGCTGCACCCGAACGAGGTCCGCTTCGCGGACCCGGACCTCCCGTGCACAGCACGGGAGGTGACCTCGTTTCACGAGGTCTGGGCCTGCGGCCCGTTGGGCGGGTCCGCTGCGCTCCCCCGCCCTGGTCCTTCCGGCTTCGCCTCCAGGACTTGAGGCCCGCTTCGCGGGCCTGGCTGGCAGCAGGGCGGGGGCTGGGGTGTTTGCTGTGGGCGGCGCCCGGTCAGGGTGCGAAGTACCAGCAGTAGAGAGGCTGACGAAGGCCCTGTGCCGTGCGGGCCAG
Source organism: Streptomyces sp. NPDC006430 (assembly GCF_040612395.1). NCBI lineage: Bacteria > Bacillati > Actinomycetota > Actinomycetes > Kitasatosporales > Streptomycetaceae > Streptomyces > Streptomyces sp. NPDC006430. The sequence continues at coordinate 29,560 of NZ_JBEXQA010000048.1, read as the reverse complement.
GCCCGCCAACTCCGTCAGGATCTCGACCGCTGTCTCGGCTGGCACACCCTCGTCCTTGACCGCGGCAAGCTCAGCCCATGCACCCGCAACCTCGACGAGCCGGCCGCTGCTCGCCTGCACCAGAGCGGAGCACAGCCCGGAAGGCAGCTGGAACACCGTGAAGCCGTCATTTTTCATCGGCACCACATCACGCGAGCCTGTACCCACACCCTCTGCAAGCAGGACCTCCCAGTCCGCGACCGCATCGTCAGGGTAGAAATCCGCACACGCGAACGAGGGAAACCCGTGACGGCGCTGCCTCGGCCCAACCCGAGCAGCCACCTCATCATCCGGTGCCACGAAGAACTCGACAGTGATAGGCATAACCCGATCATGCCAGCCCCACCCCGCAGGTGTGATTCATTCTTATTCCCAGATTGAAACTGGCCTAGGGGGCATGCCTCGCTGAGGCTCAGCTCGCAGAGCGGGGTCGCCAGCCAGGGGCCAGGCGCCATTGCCCAACCGGCCTGCACAGGCTGCCTGTTGTGCAGCGGAACTCATCTGGGATTCGGGACTGGTCTGGGGCCCTGCGCTCGGGTCGTCGGCTTGGGTTCCTGCAGGCCAGGGGGCAATAGCAGAGTCAAGGGGTGTGTTCGGGCTGGTCAGAGGGTGCTTCACAACATCGTGTGGCTCGGTATATCTGCGCACTGCGCAGGTTGACCGAGCCTTCTTCAATGGGCGCAAGGGCGGCTTGCCTTCGGGGGGCCACTGGGTTCGGTGGAGGGGGGCGGGGGGTGCATCCGCGCCATGTGGACGTGCGGTTCGTCGGGCCGGACAGGGTCATGCTCCAGAGGCCATGGCGGGCAGCCATCGTGGAGCTGCGCCTCATGGAGTGCGCGATGGTGCGTGGTTTCCCGCTGCGGCGGGGGCGGCGGTTGGCTCCGGGGTGGTGGTCAGCGACCACCGGTCGTCTGGTGGGGTACGGGAGCGCGGCTATGCGGGACGCGGTCATGATGCTGGATCAGGATCCGCAGGTGGTGGGCTTGGTGAGCCGTCCCGTGGAGTTCGTGTGGGAGGAGCGGGGTCGGATTGTCACCCATGCCCCTGACCTGGCCGTGGGCATGGGTGCCGGTGGTATTCGTCTTGTGGACTGCCCCGGGAGCGGCGGACCGTCCGCACGGCTCGTCGGCCGGGCGCGGGTGGTCGGGGCGTGTGCTCGGGAGGCAGGGTGGGAGCACCGGTTCGCGGATTCCGCGGATCCGGTGGCCCTGGCCAATGGGCGCTGGCTGTCGGTCTACCCGCATCCCCGGTGTTCGGTGGGTATCCCCGCCGCCCGGCTGCGCGGGGCGTTCGCCCGGCCTACCGCGCTGGGCGAGGGTGCACTGCGGCTCGGGGACCCGATCGCGACGCTGCCAGCCGTCTACCACGGGCTCTGGAACGGCCTGCTGAGCATGTCCTGGGGCTGTCCCCTGAGCGAGGAGACCCTGGTGACTGCTGTGCCAGCCGGGCGGCGGAAGCAGCCGAAGCGGTGAAGCATCCCACAGACGTCGTCGAAGTCGGGGACCGGATCCGGTTCGACGGCGGCGTCCACGTCATGGCCGGTCTGGACGGGCCGCGCTGCCGGCTGGTCGCCGAAAAGGGCGCAGGGGTGCAGGTTCTGCTGCTCACCCAGGTACTCGGTGCGCAGGACTTCGCCGTCCTGGACCCCCGCCGGCCGGGGCGGTCGCGGGTTCCGGTCCACGGTCCGCTGGACGGGCTTGACGCCGCGGTCCGGGAGAGGGCCCTGGCCTGGGAGCGGCACATCCTGGAAGTCGAGACTGGCCACATCGGGCCCCACCGGGACTGGCCGCCTCGCCCCGGGTACGACCCGGCCGTGTACGGGCTCGCCGAGCGGGAGGCGGCCAAGGCAGCCGAGCTGACCGCGACCGGGGAGCAGGTCAGCGTGGCCACCGTGCGCCGGATGCGGGCCCGCTACCGCGAGCAGGGGGTATGGGGTCTCGTCGACGGCCGGCTGAAACGGGAGCGGTCTGCGCTCGGGCGGGCCGATCCGCGGGTGGTGGCCGCGATTAAGCGGGCGCTGGAGGAGCAGCAGGGGCGTTCGACGGGGACGTTGAGCCGGTTGCGGCGCCAGGTGGGGTGGTTGCTGGAAGACGCCCACGGGCCCGGAGCGGTGGCGGTGCCGCCGGTGGCCACGTTCAACCGGCTGGTGCGGTCCGTTGCCGAGCAGGGACAGATCGCGTTGACAGCCGCCGGCGAGCGGCGGCGGGCATCCCGGCCGGAGCCGGTGTTCACTCCGACGGTCGCGACGCTGCCTGGGGAGCTGGTGATGATGGACAGCACCTTGCTGGACGTGATGGTCGTGTGCGAGGACGGCCAGGCTCGGCGGCCGGAGCTGACGATGGCGGTGGACGTGGCCACCCGCAGCATCACCGCGGCCGTCCTGCGTCCGAAAGGCACCAAGGCAGTGGACGCGGCTGTGCTCCTGGCCCAGACGCTGGTGCCACAGCCGATGCGGCCCGACTGGCCCGCCTATCTGTCCATGGCCGCCTCCGTCATCCCCCACACCCGGCTCGTCACCATCGACGCCCGCATGCAGGGGGCGGCCGCCAGGCCGGTGATCCGGCCGACGACCGTGGTCATCGACCAGGGCAAGGTGTTTGTCTCCCGCTGCTTCCTCGCCGCCGCCGAATACCTCGGAATCACGGTCCAGCCCTGTCCCCCGGCCTCCGGGCACGCCAAAGGACACGTGGAGCGGGGCTTCGGGGCGATCGGCACTCTGTTCGCGCAGTACGTTGCCGGATACACCGGAAACCACCTGGTTGCACGCGGCAGCACCGTGGAAGACGAAGCGTGCTGGACCCTGCCTCAGCTGCAGGACCTGCTGGACGAATGGATCGTCTGCGGGTGGCAGGAACGGCGCCATGAGCGGCTACGGCACCCGCTCATGCCCCGTCTGACCCTCACCCCCAACGAAATGTGGGCCGCGCTCACCGGTATCGCCGGACACGTACCCGTTCCCCTGAACGGCACGGACTGGATCGAACTGCTCCCCTCCAGGCGGTGCGCGATCACAGACGAGGGCATCCGGTTCGAGCACCGCACCTACGACGGCCCCGCACTCAACGGACACCGAAAACGCTCCACCGCCGCGGATGGCAAGTGGGAGGTCCACCACAACCCCTACGAGCCGTGGCAATGCTGGGTCAGACTCCCCCACGGCTGGGAACGGGTCGCCTGGATCCACCAGGGTCTGGTGTCCAGGCCGTTCACCGACACCACCTGGCGACACATCCGCAGCGTGGTCACACGGCGTGCAGACCGGGCTGACCACGAGGAACGCCTCGCCCGCCACCTGGACGAACTCCTCCGCCGCGCCTACCCCGGCCCCTCGAGCAGAGCCGACAGCACCACCGGTTCCGGTAACGCCCCAGGCCGACAGGCAGGATCCAAGCCCGCACGGCGGCGGAAGGCGGACACAGGCCCGCCGGATCACCCCGCCGAGCAGCTCCCGCCCCTGGACGAGGAAGCCTGCCCTGCCCCGGACACCGCCGGGGCCTGGAACATCTTCGACGCGCACCAGGAGGCACAGAAATGGTGATGTCCGCCGACCAGGAGACGGACAACGACCCGTACGCGTCACCGACTACCTGGCACGAGTGGACGCGGTTCGTCGACACCGAACCACCGTGCCTGCCCGGGACCGGCCCTTGGAGCGCGGAGGAACGCCTGGACTACCACTCACGCTTCGTGATCCTGTCCACCCCCACCATGGCCAAGATCTCCCTCACCCTGCGCCGGCTGATGATTCTCAACCGGCGGCACAACGGCACCGCCCGCCGGGGACTGCTGATCTCCGGGCCACCGACCACGGGCAAGACCACCACCCTGCAGCAGCTCGGCCGGTCCTTCCACCTCGCCGACCGGGCACGCCACGGCGGCTTCGAAGAGCGACTACCGGTGGTCTTCCTGTCCGTGCCACCTGCCGCGACCCCGAAGATGCTGGTCTCCGAGCTGGCCCGGTTCCTCGATTTGCCCATCGGCAAGACGATGAACCAAGCGCGGATCACCGACATCGTCTGCGCCGCCCTGCACGATCTGGCGACCCAACTCGTCCTGGTCGACGACGTCCACCTGCTCAACACCCGCACCCGCATCGGGGCCGAAACCTCCGACCAGATGAAGCACCTCAGCGAACGCATCCCCGCCACCTTCGTCTACGCCGGTGTCGCCATCGAGGCATCCCCGCTCCTGACGGGAAGCCGCGGCGCGCAGCTGGCCGGGCGGTTCAAGATGGTGCGCAATCCACCCCTGGCGTACGGCAGCAGCGCGCAGCGCACCGCCTGGGAAGGCCTGGTCCGCGGCATGGACCAGGCCCTGCACCTCCAAGCACACCGCCCCGACACCCTCACCCGGCACGCCGCCTACCTCCACCAGCGCACCGGCGGCAGGATCGGCAGCCTCTCCGCCCTCGTCCGGGAAGCCGCCATCGCCGCCATCCTCGACGGCACCGAGAAGATCACCAAGCAGCTCCTCAACGCCATCGACCTCGACGAACTCGCCGAACAGAGCGCCCGTCCCGCTCCCCGGGCCTGACATGCCGCGCCGACACCACCCCGCCCCGCGCGCCAGCATCTGGCGCCTGGCCCCCGTCCAGTGGGAAACGACCGTCTCCTATCTTCAGCGTCTGGCCCGCCGGCATCATCTGGACACGGCAGAACTGCTCCACGGGCTCGGAATCCACCCGCCGCTCCTTCATCCCGAATGCACCAAGCCCTACGGCCCGTACACGAGCATCGAGCTGTACCTCAACGCCCCCAGCCGCTGCCTGATCGCCGCGTTCGCCGGCATCCCGGACGAACACCTCGCCCACGCGCTCCCCGAATGGAACCGCTACCGCGACAAGCCGGATCCTCAGTCCCCCCGCGCACGGCTCCGGCTCGCCTCCGCGTACGCCGTCACGGGCTGCCCCCGCTGCACCCTCGCCCGCACCGGCCAGCCCCACCCTGTTCCCCAGTACCTGCCCGACACCCATCTCATCTGCCGCCGTCACCGCACCTGGATGCTCGGCCGCCACACCCTCGCCGACACCCGACTGCCGGTTGAGCACGCCGACCTCTCACGGACCCCCGAGATCCTCGCCGCCCACCGCATCCATATCCGCTTCCTCCGACGCTGGGGCTCAGCCGCCGACCACGCCCTCGCACTGGCCATGAACCTCACCGAGACCTGGCGGCGCGCCGCACCGGCAGAAGAACGTATCTGGCCCGCACGCGCCCGCCGCATCGGCAACAACAAGCGCGCCCGCCTGTGGTACGCCCTCGCCCGGGAAGCGATCACCTACCCCGAGACCATCGCCCTCGCCCAGTTCTTCGCCCGTCACCCGCGCACGCTCCACGTCCTCGAACGCCCCGGGCGCACCCATCCCCTCCACACCGCCATCGCCACCCTCCTGGGCCGGCCCTGGCTCGAAAACCCAGCCCTGTACCCAGACCAGTTCGGCAACCGCATCAGCTACACACCCGGTCGCCACCCCTACCCCCGTAGCCGGTGGCCCTACCGGCACAAGCCCTACTCCCCCGGCCCCACCGAACTCACCAAACTCGGCTATCAGCCGCCCCGCGGGCAGGCCCAATCACGTGAGCAGGCAGGCCAGAAGGACCGGAGAACAGCCCGGAAGCCGGGCCCCAGACCAGGCGCTGAACCTCGCCCGTCCGACGGAACTATGTTCGATTAGTGTGATGTCCTGGACAGTTCGAGATCGGAATCGGGAGACTGAGGGCATGGCGTCCTCCGCGCATGAGGCATCGGCTTCCGCCCTGGGCTACCTCTTCCAGGCGCAGTTCGCCCTGCTCGAACTGCTACGCGGTCAAGAGGAGCGTCCTGACGGGGCGATCAGCCTGGAACTCCACGACGACGTCGCCTGGGAGCAGGACGGCCGTCCCATCGATCTACTGCAGGTCAAACACCACATCCGCAGCGTGCGCACTCTCGGCGACAAGGACGACGACGTCTGGCGGACCATCCAGTCCTGGATGGACACCCACGCCCCCGGCGACGAGAACGGCCCCTCACTGACCCTGGTCACCACCCAGCGAGCCCGCCCAGGCACCGCCATGGCCGCGCTCAAGGTACCCGTTCCGGCGCCCGCCGAGGCTCTAGAGCTGCTGACCGCGGCAGCCAAGGAATCGACGGCCACAGGGACAAAGGACGCACGAGCATCGTTCTTGAATCTTCCCCCCGCGCAGCGCGCCGTCTTCGTACGGCGGATGCGGGTCATCGATGGCACCCCGTCCATCGACGACCTCGACGCGCAGGTACGGGTGAAACTCAGGGCCGCACTTCCGGACGGGCACGCCGACTCCTTCATGAAGCAGCTGTGGGCGTGGTGGTACGAGCAGACCGTGGACATGCTGCAGAAGCGGCACACCAGCGTCTCCGTGACCCGGGTGATGCAGCGCATCAGCCGCATCCGAGACGACTACACCTCCGACAGACTGCCCACGCTGGTGGAACGCGAGGACTTCCCCGCAGAGGCCGAGGCTGAGCTGTCCGACGCCCGCTTCGTACACCAGCTGCGCTGGGTAGGCGCCGGCCGCCAGCTGAACAGAGCGATGGTGGACTACTACCGCGCCTACACCCAGACCGTGGCCTGGCTCGAAGACGACCTGGTGGACCTCGACGAGCTGGCACGGTTCGAAGGCAACCTCTCCGACGAGTGGCGGCGGGAGTTCGACTGGATGCTCGACGACCTGGGCGACGACGCCACCGACCGTGAGCAGGAACAGGCAGGCAAGGCACTGTTGCGCAAAACCCTGGACCAGACCCGCTATCGGATCCGCGAGGCGTACGACGAGGCGTTCTTCTCCCGCGGCAAGCACCACGAACTGGCCGACCGCGGCCGGATCGGCTGGCACCCCGACTTCGAGGCACGGGTGAAGGATCTGATCAGGGCCGCGCGTGCCTAGCTGGACGCGGCGACCGCAGGCCAGCGCCGCCTTCCTCAACCCCGCTCTTATAGCCGGGATCGCCGCTACCGCGGCACGCGACTACGAGCGGGAGGCCTCCGGCAGGCTGATGCCGTGGCCCATGGCCTTCCTCGTGGCACCACTGGTTCTGCACCGGCCCACACGGCGGGCACTGCCCACATCAACGCGCACTCATCTGACGAACTGGGTGGCTGACCACCCCGTGCTCGTCGCCGGCCTTGCACCACGCAGCAGCTCGCTGGGACCCGCCGTACGGGAAGGCCTGCGCTTCGGGCTCCGCCACCAGATGCTCGCCATCGAACAGGGCTGCCTCAAGGGCACGCTCGCGAAGTCCCGCACCGAGGGCGAACTCGCCGAGCTCATCAAGGCAGCTTCTCTGATAGGCCGCTGGACAGCCAAGTCAGAAAACCCTTCGACCATCTTTGCTCTACTGGGCGTGAGACCCTGATCGGGTGCAGATCCGGTCGATCATCCTCTACAGCAAGAGCGGCGAAAAGCGCGTCCTGGACTTCCGCCTCGGCGAACTCAACATCGTCACCGGGACCTCCGAGACAGGCAAGAGCGCCTTGCTAGACATCGTCGACTACTGCCTCGGCAGAGACGAGGCCACTCTCCCGGTCAGCCCGATCTTCACCACCGTCGCCTGGTACGCAGTCATTCTGCAGCTGGCCGACACTCGCATCCTCGCCGCACGGCCAGCGCCCAGCCCGACGGCCAAGTCCGTCACCAACGCCATGTTCGAAGTCGGCAGTGACCTCGGCGTCCCGGAGCTGGCGGACCTGCGCATCAACACCGACTCCACCCAGCTGCGCCAGCAGATCGGACGCCGGCTCGGCATCGGAGACACCCGCAGTGAGCCCGCTGCCGGCAGCCTGGCCGCCCCGCTCAGCGCCAATCTCGGTCACGCCGTCCTGCTCTGTCTGCAGAACCAGGACGAGGTCGCTTCCAAGAGGATCCTGTTCCACCGCCAGAACGAAAGCAGAATCCCCGAAAGCCTCAAGGCCACGATCCCGTACTTCCTCGGCGCGGTCCCGGAAGACCAGGCAGCACTCCAGCAGCAGCTCCTCCAGGCCAAACGAGCCCTGCGCAGTGCGGAGAACCGCCTCAAGGCCGCCCAGGAGCAAAACCAAACGGTGGAGTCACAGCTCCAGTCACTCCTGGGCGAAGCCCGAGTTCACGGTCTCCTGGCCGACGACGCCTTCAGCAGCCCGGACAGGGACGTGGTCATCGCGGCACTCCAGCAAGCCTCCTCCTTCCGGCCGGCCCGGCGCGACGGAGACGAGGAGCAGCGTCGGCAGGAGCTTGTTCTCAACGAACAGTCCGCGGCTCTGCGCCGACAGCTGCGGTCCCTGGCGGAAGAGCGCCAGCTCCTGAACGACCTGGGGAGCGAGACTCTGGGCTACAGCGGAGCCGTCAGCCGCGGCATGTCACGCCTGTCCGCACTCAACCTCGTGCCCGACGGCTTCCCCGGAGAACACAGCTGCCCCCTGTGCGGAAACGAGCTGGCCGAGCCCGACCCCACCGTCGGCGACATGCACACCACCCTCGAAGACCTCCGCAGCCAGCTCGACAGCGTGCAAGCAGTCCAGCCCCGCCGCGAACAGGCTCTGCGCGAGATCGAACGCACCGCAACGGGGCTACGTGAACAGCTCCGCGGCATCGAAGGCGCCCTCAGCGTCATCGCCGAGCAGCGCTCCGAGCAGGCCGGCCTCCTCGGACAAGCCGAGGCCCAGGCCTACACCCGCGGCAGGATCAGCGCCTACCTGGGCCAGCTCAGCGCCACAACCGACGGCGGCCACCTCCAGCGGCTGCAAGCCGATGTCGCCATCGCACAGCAACTCGTCCAAGGCCTCGAAGAACAGCTCGACAGCGAAGCCATCGACGACAAGCTCACCCACAGCCTCGGCTACATCAGCGGCAAGATGAGCAGCCATGCCAAATTCCTGAAACTCGAGCACGGCGACGGCCTGGTTCGCCTGAACCTGAAGAAGCTCACCGTCGTCACCGACACCCCCGACGGCATCACCGAACTGCTCCGAATCGGCAGCGGCAAGAACCACGTCGGCTACCACCTGGCCGCCCACCTCGCCCTCCACCAGTACTTCACCGCGAACAGCCGGCCCGTACCCCGCTTCCTCATGCTCGACCAGCCGACCCAGCCCTACTACCCCTCCGACATGGCCAAAGCACGAGGACGACTGGAAGACCTCGCCCTGGACGAAGACCGCGTGACAGTCACCGGACTCTTCAAGCTCATGCACCAGGTCGTCACCGAGCTGTCCCCCGGCTTCCAGATCATCGTCAGCGACCACGCCGACCTGCCCCACACCTGGTACCAGGACTCCGTCCGCTACAACTGGCGCAACGGCGAAAAGCTCATCCCCACCACCTGGCTCGACACCAACCCCACCCCGTAGCCACGCCACATTCCGAGGATCAGCGAAACTGCGCAGTGCTCAACCAACCTGCGCAACCACACCCGGAACCAGAAACTCCCCAGGTCAGATGGCTGGCCGACCCCAGGCCTGCGCAGATTCAGTGCGCCACCACAGCACCAAGCCGCTCAACCAAACTGCACAACCCCAGGTCAAAAGCCTGCCCACTGCGCAGCTTCACTGACCGGCGACAGTCCTGTCGGCGATCAGTGAAACTGGGAACTCCACAGATCAGACGACTGACGCGCGCCGTACTCTGCGCAGATTCAGTGAGCCAGCGCAGCCGCCACCCCGCTCAGCCAACTTCTCCGCCGTGCGTGGTCAGCCGGTCGTCGCGTTCCCCGTGGACGGCTTCGTCCTGGCGGATGCAGGTCCGCAGAGCCTCGGGATGGACCCCGAGCTCTCCGGCCATCCGGCGGATCACCGGTTTCGGGTCCGCCTCGCGGTACATCTGGACCGCACCCCGACTTGCACAACCCCAGGTCAGGAGCGTAATGGCTGCTCAGTTTCGCTGACCGGCTACAGCCTGCCCGTCGTGAACGGGTACGTGCTGATGTCTTTCGGCTGCCTTCCCGGCGGCCCCCGGCCGTCGGGCGTGAGGACCCTACTCAAGGTCGAGACTGTAGCCGATCCCCCCTGCCCACCCACAGCTGTTGTGATCGAGTCAACGCTAATTGATTTCCAGTCAGCCCCGACATAACGTCTAGCAGGGTCTCGCAAGTTGCAGGGCAGCAACTCTCCTCGAGCCCATTACGCCTTCGGTTTCAAGAAGAACAGGGCTGTGCCGGAAATGAGAACACGCGCGACCGGAACCGGAATACGTGCAAGACGGGCAAGACGCGGAAGACCCAGTGGGGGCACAGGGCACGCCTTGCACCGCGTCGTGTCCCTCGCCCTCGTGGCAGGCCTGACCGCGTCCGGCTTGCTGGTGCCGGGCATCGGCGTCGCCACCGCGGCGGCGGCGACCCCGCCGTCCGACCCGGTCACCGAAGGCTCCAAGAGCGCCGAGGAGTTCGCGCTGGAGCAGGCCAAGGCCACAGGGCAGCCGTACGAGCTGACCTCCGCCCGCACGGAGTCGACCGACACCTGGGCCCTCCCGGACGGGACGTGGTCCGTCAAGCGCTACGGCACCCCGGTACGCGTGCTCCGGGCCGGAGCATGGGTGCCTACCGACGCGACCCTGGTGTTCGCACCGTCAGGAACCGTCATCCCCAAGGCCTCGACGGTAGATGTGGCCTTCTCCGGCGGCGGCACCGCGCCGCTGCTGACCGGCGTCAAGGACGGCCGAACGCTCTCGCTGACCTGGCCGAAGGCCCTACCCACACCGACCCTTGCCGCGAACGTGGCCACGTACGCCGAGGTTCTCCCTGGCGTAGACCTTCAGCTGAAGGCGGAGGTGGAGGGGTTCTCGCAGCTGCTCGTCGTCAAGACCGCGGCCGCCGCCCAGAACCCGGAACTCGCCTCGCTGAAGTACAAGGTCGACACCGTCGGCCTGAACGTTTCCGTCGACGGGACCACTGGCAGCGTCAGCGCCGTGAACCCGGCCGGGCAGACGGTCTTCTCCAGCCCGTCCCCCCTGATGTGGGACTCCACCACCGCCGCGGCCCCCACATCCAAGAGCCTTCTGATGTCCACCCGTTCCGTCCCGCAGGGCGTGTCCGCCGCCGAGGACGCGGAGCATCCCGCCGATGTCTTCGAGCCGGGTCCCGGCGCGCAGGACGCGCAAATGCCAACCACCGTCACGGGCGGCACCCTGGAGATCAAGCCGGACCAGGGCCTCCTGACCGGTGCGGGTACCGCCTACCCGGTGTTTATCGACCCGTCGTGGGCCTGGGGCGAGAAGCAGAACTGGACCCGGGTCTACAGGCAGTACCCGAACACCTCCTTCTGGAACACCAAGGACCCGATCCGAGTCGGCTACGAGGCCGAGACGGGCGGCTCCAACCGCGTTTCCCGGTCCTTCGTCCAGCTCGACACCAGCGACACCAAGTACGCACAGGTGAAGAGTTCGGTGTTCCGTATCCGCAACACCTGGTCCTGGTCATGCCAGGACCGGCCCGTCGAGCTGTGGCACACCGGCGGCATCTCCAAGAACACCACCTGGAACAACCAGCCCGCCAAGAAGTCGAAGCTGGCCACGGTCGACGACTCCAAGGGCTGGAGCAACGACTGCGCCGCCGGAAACCTCGAATTCCTCGTCACCGACAAGATGCGCGAGGCGGCCGCCCAGGGCTGGGCGAACATCACCCTGGGCCTCTACGCCTCCAACGAGAGCGACACCTACGGCTGGAAGAAGTTCGATGCCAAGACAGCCGTACTGGAGACGGTCTACAACTTCCCGCCGACGCGTCCGGCCGGCCTGGGCACCAGCCCTCGTACCGCATGCCAGGCGGGCGGGCTAATCGGCAACACCCGGGTCAGCCTGTACGCCACCTTCGACGACCAGGACGCGGGAAACCTCACCGCCGAGTTCCAGCTGTTCAAGGCGGGTGCCACGAGTCCGTCGGCCACGCAGTCGCTGCCGGCCACCAAGGGCAAGGTCACCGCCTGGGCTGTTCCGGACGCCAGTCTGCCGACCGGCGACTGGACCTGGAAGGTGCGCGCCAAGGATCAGGACGACGCGTACTCGCAGTGGTCCGAGACCTGCAAGTTCACCGTCGACCGGACCCGCCCGAGCAAGCCGCCGGTGATCGCCTCCAGCGGCAACCAGTTCCCGCCCGGTGACAACGGCTGGCCCGCGGTGACCGGCAAAGCCCGCGAGACCGGCACGTTCACCTTCTCGCCGAACGGCGTGGCCGACGTCGACCACTACGTATGGTGGACCGACTACGACCCGGACACCAACGACGCGCTGCCCGGCGCAGCCGCCTTCGTGCGGCCGCCCGGCTACGGACCGCACTTCGTCTACGCGTACAGCGTCGACAAGGCCGGCAACCGCTCCGACGCAGCCAGCTACCTCTACTACGCTGGCCGCTCCCAGCTCCGGGACGGGCCCGCCGACCTCAACGGCGACGGCAACAACGACATCTGGAGCATCGATTCCAACGGAACGCTGCTCACCTACGCCGGACAGGGCAACGGCACCTTCGCCGTGGCCACCAACGGCGGCAAGTCCTTCTCCGGAGCCGTCGTGGACTCGCGTGGGGACTGGGGTCAGGACGGCTACAACGACCTCGTCGCCCTCAGGTACGACGACATCGAGAAGAAGAATCGGCTCTGGACCTACCCCAACAACGGCAATGGCACCGTCTCGGACCGGTACACCGAGTTGACCGTTTCCTGCCCGGTCGTGAACGAGGACCTGGGTTGCCTCGGCGACGAGACGTGGACCGGCGACGACCACTGGTTCAACGCCGAGCAAGTCGTCTCAGCCGGCGACCTCAACGGGGACGGCCATCCCGACCTGCTGGTCAAGCAGGGCAAATTCCTCTGGGCCTACTACGGCAACCGCGCCTCGCGCACGCTCGACGTCCGAGAGCCGGTTCTCGTAGGTGGCGGCGACTGGGACAAGTACACCGTGATCGCCCCGGGCGACCTCAACGGGGACGGGATCGCCGACCTGTGGCTGCGCGACAACGCCAACGGCGACATCCTGCGCTCGTACGGCAAGAAGGCCGCAAACGGCTACCTTGACCCGACGACCTGGGGTGACACGGCCGCCCGCGTCAAGATCGGCTCCGGCGTCACGGCCGCCGCTTACCCGGGCGTGGGCTCCGTCGGCGACGTCACCGGTGATGGCATCGCGGACCTGTGGGCCCGCAAGACCGACAACACGGTGGTCGGCTGGCCGGGCAAGGCGCCCGCAGCCGACAACCTCTCCTTCGCCGGCCCCTTCTCCATCGACGGCATCACAGGCGGCTCCCGCATCCCGTCCGGGACGGTCCTGGCCGCGGGGCAGTCGCTCAGCTCGCGCTCGGCGAAGCTGACGATGCAGGGCGACGGCAACCTCGTCGTCAGCTCCCTCGCCAACCAGCCCCTGTGGTCCTCGAAGACCTCGGGCAATGCGGGCGCCGAGGCCGTCATGCGTGGCGACGGCAACCTGGTGGTCTACAAGGCGGACGGCACGACCGTGCTGTGGGAGTCCAAGACCAAGGCACCCGACGGCTACGCACTGCTGCAGGACGCGGGCGACCTTGTCGTCTTCGACGCCGGGAGCAGGGCCCAGTGGTCCAGCGGCAGCGGCATCCGCCACGACTACAACGGCGACGGCCGCAGCGACATGGCCGACTGGTACGACTTCGGCGACGGCAGCGACGGGATGCACTCCTTCGCCACGAACTCGGACGGCAGCTTCCAGACGCCCAAGTCCGCCTACCTGGCGAACGCCGGCAACTTCTACGCCCCCAACATGAAGCGGGTCACCGGCGACTTCAACGGCGACGGCATCGGTGACGTCGCGTCCGTCTACGGGTACGCGGACGGCAGCGTCGCGCTCCTCACCTGGACCGGCAAGGGCGACGGCACGTTCAACGAGATGGTCAAGTCCTGGTCCGTCGGACCGGGCGAGTGGACTTTCGACCGGATGACCCCGTACAGCGGGGACTTCAACGGCGACGGCCGCGACGACGTGGCGGTCTGGTACGACGCCTTCGACGGCGACGACACCATCTGGACCTTCACCAGCACCGCGCGCGGTGCATTCAACTATCCCGTCAGCTACTGGCACGGCTACAACAGCTGGGACCGTTCCCGGGCCAAGACCGTCACCGGCGACTTCAACGGAGACGGCCGCGACGACCTCGCCGCCCTCTACGGCTACTCGGACGGAAGCCAGAAGATCTGGACGTTCACGTCCACCGCGAACGCCGGTTTCGCCCCCGTCTCCTCGTGGAGCTCCGGTCCCCGGGACGACTTCTCCCGTACGTCGCTGCACGCGGGCGACTTCAACGGCGACGGCCGCGACGACCTCGCCGCCTGGTACGACTACGCAGACGGCCACGATGGCGTGAACGTCTTCCCGAGCAGCGCCGACGGTACTTTCGCCTCGACATACGAGGCGTGGAGCGTGGCGGCCGGCCACGTCCACCGGCCCAACATGAAGATCGTCACCGGCGACTTCAACGGAGACGGCCGCGACGACCTCGGCGCTTTCTACGGCTACGACGACGGCAGCGTCAAGGCGTACACCTGGACCACCAAGGCGGACGGCAAGCTGAACGACTCCGTCGGCGGCTGGTCGGCCCCGGCGGGCCAGTGGACGCGCGACCGCGTCCAGTTCCTGGAAATGCAGAACTGATTCCCACGACGGCGTCCCGGACCATCCCGGTCCGGGACGCCGTCCTGCCCGTTTCTTTCGAAAGGTTCATGGTGAGACGCTCCATAGGGAGGGGGTTGGCCGTCGGGCTGACCGCCGCCGTCATCGTGGGGATTCTGCCCGCGTCCTCATTCGCCGATCACGGCAAGGGCGGACTGTCCCTGCCCGGCCTCAAGCAGCCGAAGGCCGTACCGGTGAAGCCGGTCGCCCCGGGAGGCGCGAAGCGCAAGGACGATGCCGCCGCGCACCCGTGGAAGGGCGCGCCGAAGGTCACCTGGCCGACGGCCGGCGGCGCCGAGGTCGACCTGGCTGCCACGACGGCCGCCGCGCAGCCGCGGCGGGCCGGTTCGCTGCCCGTGACGATCGCGTCGACGGGGCCAGCACCCAAGTCCGCGTTCGCATCAGCATCCGCATCCGCGTCTTCGGCATCCGTACCGCCGAAGGTGCAGGTCTCCGTCGCCGACCGGGCGAAAACGCGCAGGGCGGGCGTCGACGGCGTCCTGCTGTCGGTGAGCCGCAGTGACGGCGTCGCCGCACCCGTGAGCGGGGTTCGCGTCGCGCTCGACTATTCGGCGTTCCAGGGTGCGTACGGCGGCGACTGGGCGTCCCGCCTGCATCTGGTGGAGCTGCCGGCGTGCGCGCTGATCACCCCAGAGAAGGCGGAGTGCCGGACCCGCCGGCCACTCGTCACGAAGAACGACACCGAGACCCGCAGCGTCTCGGCCGAGCTCCAGGCGGCGCCGTCGTTCCTGGCGCCCGCCGCACGCAGCATGGCGGCGGCCTCGGGTGCGACGGTACTGGCGGCCACGGCGTCCTCCGGAGGATCGGGCGGCGACTTCAAGGCGACCCCGCTGGAGGCCTCGGGATCCTGGAGCGCGGGCGGTTCGACCGGGGCGCTGAGCTGGGAGTACCCGATACCTGTGCCGGGGGTGCCCGGTGGCCTGGCGCCGGGCATCAGCCTGGGCTACAACTCGCAGGCGGTGGACGGCCGCACGGCCGCCTCCAACAACCAGCCGAGCTGGATCGGTGACGGCTGGTCCTACGACCCGGGGTTCATCGAGCGCAAGTACAAGTCCTGCGAGGACGACAAGACCGGCGGTACGAACACCACCAAGGAGTTCGACGAGTGCTGGTACAACGACAATGCCGTGCTGCACCTCGGCGGCAAGTCGACCGAGCTGGTCTACGACGCGGCGCAGGGCTGGCACCCGGAGGCGGACTCGGGCGAGAAGATCGAGAAGCTGACCGGCGCCACCAACGGCGACGACAACGGTGAGCACTGGAAGGTCACCACGACCGACGGCAACCAGTACTTCTTCGGCCTGAACCGCCTTCCCGGCTGGAAGGACAACGGGACGGCCGCAGACGACCCGGTCACCAACTCCGCATGGACCGTCCCGGTCTTCGGCAACCAGGCTGGCGAGCCCTGCTACAACGCGAGCTTCGCCAGCGGCTGGTGCCAGCAGGCCTGGCGCTGGCAGCTCGACTACGTGGTCGACCCGCACGGCAGCGCGATGGCGTACTACTGGAACACCGAGAAGAACAACTACGCGCGGGCCTTCAACGCCTCCACCGGCAAGGGCACCAGTACGCCCTACGTCCGCGGCGGCTGGCTGGACCACGTCGACTACGGCCTGCGCTCGGACGCCGTGTACACCGGCAAGGCCATGGGGCAGGTGAAGTTCGATGTCGCCGAGCGCTGCCTCACCGGCTGCGGCACCTTCGACGACACCAATGCCAAGAACTGGCCCGACACCCCATTCGACCAGTACTGCAAGGACGGGGACGAGTGCAAGGACCAGTTCTCCCCGACCTTCTGGTCCCGCAAGCGACTCGGCACGATCACCACGAAGGTGCTGACCGGGGGCGCCTACAAGGACGTCGACAGCTGGAGTCTGGCCCAGGACTTCCCCGCCTCGGGCGACGGCATATCCACTCCCATGTGGCTCAAATCCGTCCAGCACACCGGCAAGGTGGGCAGTGCCCTGAGCCTTCCGCCGGTCACCTTCACTGGCGAGCAGAAGGCGAACCGGGTCGACAAGACTGGTGACGGCCTCGCGCCGTTCATCCGGCTGCGGATGTCGCAAATCACCACCGAGACTGGCGGCACCATCGGCGCGTACTACTCGCAGCCGGAGTGCACCGCCACCACCCTCCCGCCCGCCGACGGCACCAACACCACCCGGTGTTTCCCGGTGAAGTGGGCATTCGAGGGCCAGACCGCCCAGCAGGACTGGTTCAACACCTATGTCGTCACCCAGGTCGTCGAGGGCGACAACCTCGCCTCGACCCCGGACAAGGTCACCTCGTACAGCTACTTGGACGGCGCGGCCTGGATCAAGAGCACGGACGAGTTCACCAAGCCGGAGGACCGCACGTTCTCCGTTCCGCGCGGCTACGGCCGGGTGCAGACCCGTACCGGCGCCGCCTCAGACCCCCAGACCCTGTCGGAGACCCGGTACTTCCGGGGCATCGACGGAGCCCAGGTCAAGGACTACGCGGGCGTCGCGGTCACCGACCGGGACCAGTTCGCCGGCATACCCCGCGCCAGTGCCCTGTTCAACGGTGACGACACGGACAAGCTGGTGTCCGCGACGGCCGCCACGCCGTGGCGTTCTGCGGCGACGGCCACCCGGGCCCGCCCCGGCCTGCCCGACCTCCAGGCGTACATGACTGGCGTCGAGAAGGACGAGACGCTCACCACCGTCACCGGCGGACAGCGCAGGACGGCGACGATCCGCACGTTCGACAGCTACGGGATGGTCACTCAGACCTCCACTCTGGGTGACGTGGACAAGACCGGTGACGAGTCCTGCTCCACCGCCTCCTTCGCCCGCAACACCGACCTCTGGATGCTGAACCGGGTCTACCGCACCGAGGTGGTCGCCGGAGCCTGTAGTACCGCGATCAGCCACCCGTCCGACGTCATCTCGGACAACCGCAGCTACTTCGACGGCTCGACGACCCTGGGCACCGCTCCCACCAAGGGCGATGTCACCAGGCTGGAGCAGATCAACGGCGCCGGCACGGGCTACGACGTCACCAGCACCACCCCCGTCGCCGACTACGACGTCTACGGCCGGCCGCTCAGCACGACCGACGTCTACGGCAAGCGGACCGTCACCACATACACCCCGGTCACGGGCGAGGTGCCCAACACCACGGTGGTCACCAACCCGCTCGGGCACAAGATCACCACGGTCTCCGACCCGCTGCGCAGCCAGCCGCTGAGCGTCACCGACGCCAACAACCGGGTCACCACCAGCACGTACGACCCCTTCGGCCGGATCACCAAGATCTGGACCCCGACCCGGCCGGCCTCGGCCAACCCCGATTCACCGAGCTACACGTTCTCCTACCTCATCCGCAACGACGGCCCGAACGTCGTCACGACGAACGCCCTGGACCACAACTCGGTCTACCAGACGGCCTATGCCTTCTACGACGGCCTGCTGCGCTCCCGGCAAACCCAGGCTCCGTCCCCCGACGGCGCGGGACGGCTGGTCAACGAGACCTCGTACGACACC
The DNA here is from genome assembly GCF_040612395.1 of Streptomyces sp. NPDC006430. Lineage (NCBI taxonomy): Bacteria > Bacillati > Actinomycetota > Actinomycetes > Kitasatosporales > Streptomycetaceae > Streptomyces > Streptomyces sp. NPDC006430. The sequence continues at coordinate 11,379 of NZ_JBEXQA010000048.1, read as the reverse complement.
CGCGGCCAGGCCTGGCGCTCCTCGGGCATGTTCTTCGCCACCGGCAAGCCGGAGGCCGTCCTGGTCACCGGCCAGGAGCTGAACTACCCAGCGTCCACCGACACCCTCTTCGACGGGGCGGGCCGCGTCACCGACGTCATCGCCCGCAAGTACGGCGACGAGACCAAGCGCACCACCACGCAGTACACCGGCGACACCACCACGGTCGTTCCGCAGCAGGGCGACACCGCGACGACGACGGTGACCGACGCCCTGGGCCGCAAGACCGAGTTCAGGCAGTACACGAACCCGGCCCGGACCACGTCACAGTCGACGACGTACACGTACAACAAGCGCGGCATGCTCGACCAGGTCGCCGATCCCTCGGGCGCGGTGTGGAAGTTCGGCTACGACGTCCGCGGCCGGCAGATCCGGGTGGAGGACCCCGACAAGGGCATCTCGGACTTCACCTACGACCAGGGTGACCGGGCGACCGACATCAAGAACGGCCGGGGCATCACCCTGCACACCGATTTCGACGACCTCGGTCGCAAGACCGCACTGAAGGAAGGCACCACCACCCTCACGACCTGGTCCTACGACACCGCCTCCGGCGGCAAGGGCAAGCTCGCAAAGGCCACCCGCTGGATCGACGGCAAGGCATACGAAGAGGCCATCACGGCCTACAACGGCGCCTACAAGCCGGTCACCAACCAGGTCACCATCCCCGCTTCCCCCGAGAACGGCGCACTGGCGGGCACCTATAAGTGGACCACCAGCTACAACCCCAACACCGGCCAGGTGATGTGGGTCCAGCAGCCCGCCCTGGGCGACCTGCCCGCCGAGAAGGTGGGCAACACCTACACCGCCGCCGGCGGCCTGCTCGACAGCGTGGGCGCGGGCAGCGACCCGCTCGTCTCGGCTATGACGTACGACCACTACGGCCGGGCGACACGGGCCGAGTACGGCGAGTTCGCCAAGCACCTGTGGAGCTCCTTCGAGTACGACGAGCACACCGGCGCGCTGACCCGCTCCGTCACCGACCGCGAGCTGGCGCCGCAGCGCATCGACGACACCCACTACGGCTACGACGCGACGGGCAACATCACCTCGGTGAAGACCGTCTCCGGGCAGGACGCCCAGCAGGTGACGGACAACCAGTGCTTCACCCTCGACGCGCTGCGCCAGATCACCCAAGCCTGGACCACCGCACCCGCCGCACAGGACAACTGCACGACCGGCCCGTCCGCGACCACGGTGGGCGGCCCGGACGCGTACTGGACCACCTACACCTACGGCGCCACGGGCAACCGGAAGACCGAGGTCCAGCACAAGACGCCCTCCGGGCCCGCCGGTGACATCACCCGCACCTACGGGACCCCCGCCGCCGGCCGGCACACCCTGCCCTCGGTCTCCCAGACCGGCCCGGCGGGCACCGCCTCGGAGGCCTACGCCTACAACGAGACGGGCAACACCACCAGCCGCAAGGTCGGTTCCGCGGCCGAGCAGGTCCTGGAGTGGGACACCGAGGGCCACCTGGCCAGGACCACTCAGGGCTCCCTGGTCACCAGCTACCGGTACGACACCGAAGGAAACCGGGCCACGCGCACCGATTCCTCCGGCACCACGCTGTACCTGCCGGGCGGCAACGAGCTGAAGCTCGCCAAGAACGGCACGCTCACCGGTACCCGCTACTACAGCGCCGGCGAGACCACGGTGGCGATGCGAACCGGCGGGAAGCTCACCTTCCTGCTGGCCGACCACCACGGCACGGGCACCACCCAGATCGACGCGCCAACCCAGGCCGTCACCCGCCGCAAGACCGCCCTGTTCGGCGGACCCCGCGGTCCGCAGCCGTCCTCCTGGGCCGGTGAGCGGGGCTTCGTCGGAGGCACCCGGGACGCGGACACCGGACTGACCCACCTCGGCGCCCGCGAGTACGACCCATCCACGGGCCGGTTCCTCTCTGTCGACCCGCTGATGGACCTCACCGACCCGCTCCAGCTGGACGGGTACGCGTACAGCCACAACAACCCGATCACACGGAGCGACCCGACCGGTCTGTTCGACCCGGACGAGCGGGCGTACTGCCAGGCGAACCCGGGCCGTTGCGACGGCGGCAAGCTGAAGCACATCACGCCGGAGAAGGCCCTGACCACCGATTCGGACGGCAAGGGGAACGTCACCAAGGTGTACGACAGGCAAGGCGTTCCCCACCACATCACGACGAAGTCGGACGGCCCGACCGCCGACAGTGCGCTGAAGACCATCAACGACGATCTGAGGCGGGCCGGGCTGTACTACGACCCGAAGACCGGCAACGGCGTTGAGTACCTGCTCCAGGACGACACCCAGGCGAGCCCGGAGAAGGACAACACCGTAGGGAAGAAGGCTCCGGTCAAGGACGCCGACGGCAATCCCGTGAAGCCGGGAACCACCGCCGACTTCGTGAAGGTGACCTACAAGAACGGCAAGATCGTGGACGTCGCGACCGCCGACGCCACGGGTTCGGACCGCGCGACGAGCGACGGGGAGGCGACGAAGACCGTCACCTCGAAGCTCGCGAAACAGGCGGACGAAGTCGTCTTCGTGGCCAAGGACATGGCCCAGGCGGAGGACTGGTCCAACCACTTCGCCGGCAATCCCAACGTCCGGGTGATCTATCCGGCCGGGAACTTCGACAACCGGCGGCTGACCGTGGCCCCGCCCCCGACGAGCGCCAAGCCGTCCGCGCCGAAGGACTCGAAGGGGGCCAAGGGCCCCAAGGTCCGAAGCTTCGGTCTCATCGGTGGCTTCCTGGCCGTGGCACAGGCACCCGGCTACGTCCGTGAATACGGCTGGGCGCAAGGAGGCTGGGAGATGTTCAAGGACTCCGTGGACCCGCTCGGCTTCACCAACGACCAGCCGGACCCCTTCTTCCCTCCCTCCAACCCCGGCATGTGCGATCCCACCCGCGCCTATCCGGTCTGCGCCTGAGAACCCCCTCCTGACCCCGGTATGACAAACGGGCCCCGCACCACCCCTTACAAGGGTGGTGCGGGGCCCGTTCCCGTTCCCGTTTCCTACCCTCGGGGCCGGTCGAGCCGGGTGAGGACCCCCGTGACGCTGTCGAACGGCGTCCGCTCCGTACGCGGTAGCGGCACCTCGACCAGCTTGCCGTCATAGATCATCCACAGCCCGAAGCAGTCATCGTCCTCGTCACGGACGAGTACCTGGACCGAGTACGGGTACGGCCAGGCCAGCGATTCCAGGTGCCCGAGCAGCCCGTGCCAGTTGCGGCGGCCGAACTGGATGACCCAGGTCCAGCAATCGTCGGACGGCATCCGCGATCCGTCGAACACACCCTCGTGCACGGGAATGAAGCTCTGGTACCACTCCCGGTCCTCATCCGGCCGGGTCAGCGGCTCCATCACCTTCTCGGCACCCCGCGCCAGCACGATAACCTCGGTATATCTACTCATGGGCCCAGTATCACCGCAGCCCCCCGTGCGCACCGAACGAGGTCAGACACCCCATGTCGTTCGGTGTCAAGCGGCATGGGGTTGGGCGTGGTGGGACCAGGCGGTTGCTTCGTCGTAGCGGGTGCGGGTTTTGAGGCAGCCGTGGAGGATGCCGACGAGTCGGTTGCCAAGTTGGCGGAGGGCCGGGTTGTAGCCGGCCTCGCGGGCGCGTTGCTTGTCGTAGTAGCTGCGGGCGCCGGGTGAGGCCCGCAGGGCGGAGAACGCCTGGGTCTGAAGCGCGTCGGCGAGCCGGTTGTTGCGGACGTAGCGGGCCTGGACGGTGTGGCTCTTGCCGGAGGCCCGGGTGATGGGGCTGGTCCCGGCGTAGTTCTTGCGGGCCTTCGCAGAGGCGTATCGGGTGGGGTCGTCTCCGAACTCGGCGAGCACCCGGGCGCCGACGATCTCACCGATGCCGGGCATCGAGAGGTAGATCTCAGCGTCCGGGTGCGCCAGAAAATGCGCCCTCACCTGCTCTTCCATCACAGCGATCTGCTCGTTCAACGCGATGATCAGACGGGCGTGAGCGGTGGCGGCGGCCGCGTAGGCGGCAGTGACCGGCTCCGGCAGGCCGAGCTGCCGCTCGCGCAGCGCACTCTGGATGGTGGCCGCTTTCGCCTCCCGGTTATGGCGGCGGTGGCGGGTCAGGACGGCGGCGATCTGGATGCGGGTCAGCTTCGCCGCCGTGGCCGGGGTGGGTGCCTTGACCAGCAGTTCCAGCGCATCGGTGCTGGTCAGGGCCAGGTCCGCGTAAGCGTTCAGGGCAGCGGGGAAGTACTCGCGCAGCGTGGTGCCCAGCCGCTGGAAGGCGCGGGTCCGTTCCCAGATGAGGGTCTGGTGGGCGCGGGCGACGACCTTGACGGCCTGGGCCGCCTCGCTGTCGCCGGCCACCGGCCGCAGCTGGGCCCGGTCGATGCGGACCATGTCGGCGAGCGCGTGCGCGTCGCCCTTGTCGCTCTTGGCTCCGGAGGAGCCATAGCGTTCCTTGAAGCGGTTGACCTGCCGGGGGTTGATCGCGAACACCTGATAGCCGGAGGCGATCAGGGCCTGCACCCACGAGCCGCGGTCCGTCTCGATCCCGACCACCACCTCGCCCGGATCCAGGCCCTCACCTCCGTGGCGGGCTACGAGTTCGTGCAGTTTCGCGATGCCCGCCACCCCTTCGGGCAGGTTCGCGGCGGCCAGCTTCCGGCCGCTCTCGTCCTGGACCTCGACATCGTGGTGATCCTCGGCCCAGTCATCACCGATCAACAGCAACAGACCCTCCCCAGTCACGTACTTCACCCAGCGGTGCAGCCCGCGGAAGGCACGGCACGCGGCCTAATGGATCCAGTGCTCACGCCCTGACGAGCGGGCACGCCACCCCATCAGCGGTCTGGCCTCCCGGCCGACCAGCAAGGGCACGGTCTGACCTCAGAGCTCGAAGGCTCCGGCGTCGAAAGTGCTCACCTGCCGGCGGCTACGGAACCGAGCATTCCCCGGTTCCGTAGCTCCCATTAGGCGTCCTCGCGCACCAGCTCCAGGATCGCGACGCACTCCACGTGGTGGGTCATCGAGATCGGGTCGAGCGCACCGCAGGCTCGCCAATTCGAGTACGCGTTCGTCGGTACCGACACCTGCAGCTGCCGCTACGGGCAGTACTCCTTTCACCATGTCGGTCTGCTAAGAAGAGGTCGTTTCATTTGGTGAGGCGGCGGTGACAGATGAGGGCTGCGGCTATGCCGACAAAAGCGAGGAAGTGTTCGGCCTTGCGCTCGTATCGGCGGTGGAGCCGACGGCAGCCGGCGAGCCAGGACACGGTCCGTTCGACGACCCACCGGTGTCGGCCGAGCCGTTGTGAGGACTCGATGCCCTTGCGGGCGATGCGGTGGCGGATGCCGCGTTTGCGGAGCCAGCGGCGCAGGTGGTCGTAGTCGTAGCCCTTGTCTGCGTGGAGCTTGCCGGGGCGCCGTCGACGAGGCCCTCGCCGGGACCGGATCGGCGGGATGCCCCGCACGAGCGGTTCAAGCCCGAGGCTGTCGTGCATGTTCGCGCCAGAAATGCCCAGCGAGAGCGGCAGTCCGTTCCGGTCGGTGATCAGGTGGATTTTCGATCCAGGCTTGCCGCGGTCGGTCGGATTCGGTCCCGTCAGAGGCCCCCTTTTGCAGCCCGCATGCTGACGGAGTCGATCACGCAGCGCGACCAGTCCAGTTCCCCACGGGCACCGAGTTCGTCGAGGATGACGCGGTGGAGCCGGGCCCAGACCCGGGCCCGGCTCCACTGGGCGAAGCGTCGGTAGACCGTCTGCCAGCTCGGGCCGAACACCGGCGGCAGCTGCCGCCAGGTACAGCCCGAGGTCGCCACGAAGATGATCGCAGCCAATGCTTCGCGGTCACCCGCTCGACGCCGGCCGCCACCCTGCGGACGTATGACCTCCGTCGGCGGCACCACCCGCCGGAACAACACCCACAACTCGTCCGGCACCAGCCGCTCAACCGGATCCGTCATGTACGGTTCAACGAACGATCAGACCATAAGAAACGGTGTCTAAGTATCTGACCGGCCAGCACCGCTGACACGTCTTCAGTGCGAGCAGCAAGCAACCTCCGGGTGCAAAGAGAGCCAATACCTCCGGCACCTGGGGGCTGCCCACACCGGCCACCAGACACCAACCCCTGACTCAGACCACCGCCTGGCCGAACAGGCGTGCGACCAGCACTTTCATGGTCTGCACGCCCTGCGGCAGGCTGAACATCATCCAGCCGCCCCTCTTTCAGCGGCCCATGGGGCTTTCAGATAGCCCCCAGGAAGGAACCCACCATGAAACTCCGCCACAAGATTTCGCTGGCCGGCGCGCTGTGCGCACTGCTCCTGCCCGCCACGGCCGCCCAGGCCGACACGGTGAGCCCGAAGACGTACAACGTGTGGCAGTGGAACGTCGCCGGGCACACGATCCACGACGGCCGGACCGACACCGGCATAGTTACCGCAGCGGCCGGGTCCATCGTCTACCGCGCGGCGGACTTCGCCTCCTTCAACGAGCTCTGCGAAGGCCAGTACGCCGCCCTCGTCCAGGAGCTGCGCGAACGCGGCTGGCCCCAGGACGAGGCGAACTTCGCGCGCTTCGCCCCCAGCCGGCCGGCCGGGAACCCCTCGGTCTGCCAGGGCGGCGCCTTCGGCAACGCCATCTTCAGCAAGCGGCCCCTCGGCGGCGCCGACCGCATCACCCTGCCCGACGACGGCAGCGCCGAGAAGCGCAACATGCTGTGCGCGGCGCTGGCGGACGGATCACGCACCCGCTTCTGCACCACGCACATCACCACCTCCCAGGACTTCAACGTCGCCCAGCTGGAGGCCGTACGCCAGCAGCTGGAGACCTACCACGCCGCCGGTGACATGGTTCTGACCGCCGGCGACTTCAACGCCCAGCCGAACTACGGGCGGCTGAACTCCTTCTACGCGGCCAGCCTCAACACACCCAACAACCCGAACAACACCGGCCAGTACCGGGAACTCGACGACAACGACGCGGACAACTGCCCCGGCTACGGCGAGTGGACCGTGGACGGCTCCGGTGCCACGCCGCCCTGTGGGACTCACTCGAAGATCGACATGATCTTCGTCCGGGAGTCCGCCCTCGCCGGTCCCTACAGCGCCGACTCCCTCGCCATCTCCACCACCTGCACCAACGTCCCCGGCGGCGCCTGCTCCGACCACCGCATCCTCACCGGAACCGTCACCGTCCAGTAGCGGCCCCCCGCGACGGGAGCCAGCAGTCTTGCCGTAGCAGCGGGTCGTACCGGAGACGCAGATCTCCGTCCGACCCGCTGCCTCGGCCACGGCATGGCCGAGCCAAAGTGCTGCCTACCCGATCAATCACCCGACCGCGACGGCGCCGCCACGGCGAGATCGACACCCAGTCACTTCACACCGAGATCCGCCAACAGGCCCGTCCTTGGGCAGGTCGGAGATGTACAGGATCCCCGGCCCCGTCCCCCATCGCCCGGCACACACCGCCGGTGCCGACACCACGAGCGCCAGCACTGCGGCCCCACCACGGCCGCCGCTCCACATATCCGCGCACGTACCCCCATCAGCTCTCCCCACAGCAGCTGCCCACAGCCGGAGGCTTCTTCCAGCCAGCACGGACTGGAGTACGCCGCCTCAGTCGGATCACGCTCCCCCCGGCTACCGCTGGGAGATACCTGCAGGCGCGACGCCCGGTACTGCTCACTCACGGCGCGGCCCGCCCCCACAACGAAGACACGGAACTGGTTCAGCAGTGCCTCGTCGCCGCCGTCCAGCTCGTGGGGTGCGAGTCTGTCAATCGAACAGCTCTGTCGCGCATGCGGTGGTAGCGCAGCGTGCCCATCCTCGCGGTAAGTGACACCTGCTGGTGGGTGACCCTGCTCCTGGTTCTTTGGTGGGAGCCATGCTCAAGACCTGTGGATCAGCCTCAGGGTTGGCAGGCGAAGGGCGTACCTTCCCGAATGATCCTGTGATGGTCATCGAGTAGGCCGACGTTCGCTGCGTCGGTCGGGAAGGCACGCCCGTGCTCACGGTAGTCAACGAAGACGGAACGACGCCACACGGCTCCCTGATTGACGAGATCGTCCGCGAGGGCGCGAGGCGGATGCTGGCCGCCGCCCTGGAAGCCGAAGTCAACGCCTACATAGCCGAGTTGGCCGACCAGCGGGACGAGTCCGGTCGCCGTCTGGTCGTGCGCAACGGCTTCCATCAGCCGCGAAAGATGACGACCGCGGCCGGGGTGATCGAGGTGAAGGCCCCGCGGGTCAACGACAAGCGCGTCGACGAGGCCACCGGCGAGCGCAAGCGGTTCTCCTCGGCGATCCTGCCACCCTGGTGCCGCAAGTCCCCGAAGATCAGCGAGGTGCTGCCGCTGCTCTACCTGCACGGCCTCTCGTCCGGTGACTTCGTGCCCGCGCTGGAGCAATTCCTGGGCTCCTCCGCCAGCCTCTCACCCGCGACGGTCATACGGCTGACGACGCAGTGGCAGGCCGATCACAAGGCGTTCATGGACCGCGACCTGTCCGCCACGGACTACGTCTACGTCTACGTCTGGGCTGATGGCGTTCACCTGCGCATACGTCTTGAGGAGGCGAAGGCCGCTGTCCTGGTCGTGGTCGGCGTGCGGGCCGACGGCACCAAGGAACTGATCGCGATGACCGACGGCTACCGCGAATCTTCCGAAGCGTGGGCAGGGCTGCTGCGGGACTGCGCCCGCCGTGGCATGCGGGCCCCTGTCCTGGCCGTCGGCGACGGTGCGCTCGGTTTCTGGAACGCGTTGAACGAGGTGTTCCCCGAGACCCGTCATCAGCGGTGCTGGGTGCACAAGACCGCCAACGTCCTGGACGCGCTGCCGAAGTCGGCCCAGCCCGCGGCCAAGCGCGCTATCCAGGAGATCTACAACGCCGAGGACAAGGAGCACGCGGCCAAGGCCGTCGCCGTGTTCGCCAAGCAGTACGGGGCGAAGTACCCCAAGGTCGTGAAGCGGGTCACGGACGACGAGGATGAACTGCTGGCGTTCTTCGACTTCCCCGCCGAGCACTGGATCCACCTGCGGACCACGAACCCGATCGAGTCGACCTTCGCCACCGTCCGGCTACGGACCAAGGTCACCAAAGGGGCCGGCAGCCGGGCCGCCGCCCTCGCCATGGTCTTCAAACTCATCGAGTCCGCCCAGGAACGCTGGCGGGCCGTGAACGCACCCCACCTCGTCGCCCTGGTCCGGGCCGGAGCCCACTTCGAACGCGGCCACCTCGCCGAACGGCCCGAGGCACAAGCAGCCTGAACCGCGTCAGCGCCACGCGGTGCTCAGTCCGACAGTTCCCACAGCAGCCGGTAGTACGTGATCCGTTCCCGGTCCGGCTCGACTCCGTAGGCTTCGAGCAGCGGCTCTTCCCATCCCGGACCGTAGTTCCACTGCGTGCTCCATGTGGCGATCGCGAGGTCGGCCCAGCGGTCGGCGACACCGAGCGCGCCGAGGTCGACGTGTCCGGTGCACGTGCCGTCGTCGCCGACCAGGGTGTTGGGAGCGCAGGCGTCACCGTGGCAGACGACGGGCTCGTCGACCGGCGGGATATCGGCGAGCACGCCGAGCGCGCGCTCAGCGGTGCCGAAGTGCTGAAGGTCTTGATGCCAGTCCGTCGGCTTGATCCGGCCCACCGCCGCTCGTGACCGCACCCTCTCCAGCCGCTGTTTGGCGGACCAGTCGAACGGGCAGCTCGCGACGGGTAGCGCGTCATGGAGTGCGCGCAGCCCGGAGCCGATCGCGCGAACGGCGGTGGCGGGGTCGCGCTTCCAGTGATCGTCCACCGCCATACGTCCGGGCAGGCCGCGTGTGACGATCCAGGACCCTGTTGCGTCAGCACCCTCATCGAGTACGCACGGCACCGCCGTGAACCTCGCTGCCCAGCGCAGGCGTGCCACCTCGGCCGACAAGTCGATACCGCTGCTGGCCGGTGTCCACTTCACAAACCGCCCTGTATCACCCAGGTCGACTTGAAACGTCAGTCCGCCGAGTCCATTCTTCCATACCGTCCGTGTCGGCCGCCCCGCCGCGAGCTCGGTGACGATACGTGGAAGCTCGACGGGTCCTTGAGGCGACGTGGCGATCATCCGCTCATTCTCGCTAGACCGGCCGGTAGTCGGCCAACCATTTCCGGACGCTGCCGCCACCAACCCTGCCGAACCGAAGCCACAGCCGACCCACAGGATTTGACAATTCCTCAGCAGTACCGGGAGGCCCTGGTGTCCTTATTGTACGTGTACGAGCCCGTCCAGTCCAACTCGGCTGCACCATCGTGTGATTGTCTCGCGCACGTGTACGGCAACGCGGCCGACCATCCCGATCGGGTACGGCGGTATCCGTCGGACATGACGGACGCGGAGTGGGCGGAGGTCCGGCCATTGCTGCCGGTGCCGGCCTGGCTGAACGGGCGGGGCGGACGTCCCGAGAGCTACTGCCACCGCCAGCTGCTGGACGCGATCCGCTACCTGGTCGCGGGCGGCATCTCCTGGCGGGCGATGCCCGCGGACTTCCCGGCCTGGGGCCGGGTCTACGCCTTCTTCCGCCGCTGGCGCGAGCACGGGCTGATCACCGAGTTCCACGACCGGCTGCGCGGGAAGGTCCGTGAACGCGAAGGCCGCGAGGCCGAGCCCACGGCAGGGATCATCGACGCCCAGTCGGGTGCGGGCCGCCGCGACAGTACCGGCCGCTTCACGCGGCTACGACGGCGGGAAGAAGGTGCCTGGCCGCAAGCGGCACATCGTGACCGACACCCTGGGCATGCTCCTGGTCGTCGTGGTCACCGCCGCGAACATCGGAGACCGCGACACCGCCACGGGCCTGCTTTCGCGCCTGCGCCGTCTGCACCACGGCATCACCCTCGTCTGGGCCGACGGCGGCTACACCAGCTCCCTCGTCGACTGGTGCCGCCAGAAACTCGCCCTGACCCTGGAGATCGTCAAGCGCACCGACGACATGACGAGGTTTGTGGTGCTCCCCAGACGCTGGGTGGCAGAGCGCACGTTCGCGTGGTTGCGGCCGTCGTTCAAGCGCGAGAAGAGGCGCAAGGGCGAGAGCCTCCTGAAGTCGGTGCGGCAGCTGATCGAGTCGGTCAATGACACCCTCAAAGGCCAGCTCGACCTGGAACAACACGGAGGGCGGACCTTCGAGGGGGTCGCCGTCCGCGTCGCCCAGCGTGTCCTCGCCATGGCCGCCGCGATCTGGCACAACCACAAGACCGGACAACCGGTCATGCGATCCCTGATCGCCTACGACCACTGATCACATCGGAATAACTCGTCTAAGGGCTTGCAGGAAATCAAGGTGTTGCTTCCCGTTCCGGGGCTCGTTGTTGTGGTATGCGCATCCCGGACGAGACTCGTGACCAACTCTGCA
>NZ_JBEXQA010000047.1:0-30215 GCF_040612395.1 Streptomyces sp. NPDC006430 | reverse complement strand
TACTGGAACGGGCCGACTCCGTCGGCGGGACCTGGCGGGACAACAGTTATCCGGGTCGGCCGGGCCCTTCGGGCCCAGCTCTCCGCTTCGCTCCGAGCCATGGCCGGCCCTTCGGGCCGCAGTCCTGCGCTTCGCTTCGGACTGGCTCTGGTTCCGCTGCGCTCCACCAGAGCGGGCCTGCTGCGCAGGCCCCAGGGCTCCCGCGCCCCGCACGGGAGGTGACCCCGTTTCACGGGGTCCGGGCCTGCGGCCCGTTGGGCGGGTCCGCTCCGCTCCCCCACTCTGGGTCTTCCGGCTCCGCCTCCAGACCACGGCCCGCTCCGCGGACCGAGCCGGCAGCAGTAAAGAGGCCAGCCGTCGGGCCCTGTGTTCCTCTAGCCCAAGCGGGCCAGCAAGTGGGCATCGAGGAAGCCCCGTTCGGAGGCCGGATCGTGGAGCAGCCGGGCGAAGGGGACGAGCCCGGCTTCGGCCAGCAGGTCGGCGAAGCGGTCCGCCGGCCAGCTGTAGGCGGGGGTCACCTTGTGGTCGAAGCGGATCGGCTCCGGCTCTTCGGTCGCGAAGAAGGAGACCAGGAGCAGGCCTCCGGGCGCCAGGACGCGTACTTGCTCGGCGAGGAGTGTGGGCAGTTCACCGGGCGGAGTGTGGATCATCGAGTAGTGGGCCAGCACGCCGCCCAGAGCGCCGTCCTCGACCGGCAAAGCCTCCATCCGCGCCTCGTCGAACCACAACGCCGGATGGGCCCGCCGGGCATGGTCGACCATGCCCGGGGAAAGATCGAGCCCGAAGACGTCCAGGCCCAGATCGTGCAGCATGCCCGTCAGATGTCCAGGCCCGCATCCGACATCGGCCACCCGCAGGTTCCCCGTCTCACGCACCAGCTCGGCGAAGGTGCCAATCATGTTCCGCGCGAACGGCTGCGTCTCCAACCGATCAGCGAACATCGACGCATACAACTCGACGACCCCGTCATAGGCCGCCCTCGTCTGCTCCTGGTGGTCCGTCACGGAGAGGAAGCTAACACCGTCCACGGCCAGAGCCGTTCTCCGGCCCCATGCCGACTACACCAGTCAGGGGCGCAGCCAATCTGATTCAATCTGGATCAGAGCTAGACTCTGGAAAGATCATCCCGTACCAGATCCACTGACCGGCGACAGCACGTGTCTCGGATCAGCGAAACTGCGCACTGCTCAATCAACCTGCGTGCGTCCGCGCAGGTGGTCGCGGATCTGGCCGACGACTCCGGCGGCGGTCCACCTCGCCATGAAGCCCCAGACGGTGCGCCATGGCGTTCTGTGGAATCAACTATGTCGAGTGAGTGCTGGTGGGAGTGCTGTCAGTGGGATGGGCTTGGATGGAGCCGTGTCCTTCTATGAGCTCACTCGTCAGCTGCCGGAGATCTCGATCATTCGGGATCGCTCCCGCGCCATGGCTGTCCTCGACTCCATCATGAGCCCGGACTGGGAGTCCCGGTTCTACTCGTTCGACGCTCAGTGGTCGCCGGCCGAGGAGATGGCCTCCATGCGCGACGGGTGCGGCAATGACTACTCGATCGTCTTCTCGCCGGCGGGTGCGTACGCCCGCGGGTTCGATCACGAGTCACCGATGAGCCCGCATCGGGTCACGCCTCCGGTTCCGTGGCCAGGGCTCTTCGACGGAGTGCCAGCAGCGTTTCTCCACCACGTCTCGGAACCCGCGTTCAGCAGGCACGACGGCACACCACGGGCAACCGTGTGCTTCTGGCGTGAACAGGCTGACTCCGAGTGGAGGGCCGGGACCATAGACGCCCTGCCTGCGGGGATAACGGACGGCGGCAGCGCGGAGTGGCTGTTCGACGTCCTGCTGGATGGCCGTCCCGAGGCATATCAGCAGTTCGCCGAGGACTACTACGAGGTCGCGGTGGACATCGAGGCCGTCCGTCACGTCTATGCCCTGCGGCCTCTTACTCAGGGTGTGGTCTCTGCGTTGAACCCGGGCGTCGACCTCGATGACCTGGCCGAGAATTTGACGCAGATCGGGTATCCCGTCCCGGGACCAGCTTCTGGCCCCGGGGCCGCGTGATCACTGGGTGGGTCCGTGCCTCACCTCGACCACAGGCAGCAGGGTCGCCGTGGCTGGGACGCCGATCTGCCGTGGTGTCGGCCCAACCGGAGTCGGGATGTCGGTGAGTCGTTCGAGGAGTTGGTCGAGGGCGGCCTGACCGTCGTCGACGGCGGCGCGTTCGTCATCGGTGAGCGGAATGCTGGCCAGCATCTTCTGCAGGTTCTCCTTCGCCTCCAGCAATTGGCCCTTGCTGGAGTCCTTCGGCGTGTAGAAATCGCAGCGTGCGCAGGCCATCCGGTGCTGGCATTGCTCGAAGAACGTGTACGTGCAGTGCCCGTGTCCCAGGTCGTAGTACTGCCAAGGCTCACCCGCCGCAGCGGCCCCGGAGGTGACGGCGTCGCGGTCGACGAGGACTTCGATGGTGCGAACGTTGCGGGCGAAGTAGCCGGCGTCGTTATAGGCCCTGGCCAGGGTGTTCGGGGTGAGCTTCGCGTAGTGCGTGGTCGCCTCGGGAGTCCGGTGGCCGAGCCATTCCTGCAGCTCAAAGAGGGTCATGGGCTCCTTGGCGTGACTGGTGATGTTGCCGCGGACATCGGAGTTGGGGACGCCAGCCTTGCGGCAGAGCATCGGAATGATCGCCGTGTTGATGTAGTGCTTGGCAACCCGGCGGGCGCGGTGGGCGAACAAGAAGTCGACGTACTCGTTGGTCTTGCGGTCGAGCATCGGCGGCTGAGCGGGCCTGATGGCCTGCCATGCTTCGATGGCTTGGCCCAGGAGCTGATCGACGGGTTTCGTGAACGCGGTGCCGGTCTTGTGGGTCGGGACGTCCAGCAGGCAGACCGCATCGCGAGCGAGGACCTCGCCGGAATCGCCGGGGATCGGCAGGCCGTCGTGCTGCCAGCGGATGCAGCCCACCCGGAGGCGGGCGATCTCGTCGCTGCGTTGGCCGGCGAACAGCCAGGCCAGCGTGATGGCCCGGATCAGCTCGACCGGATAGGAGCGGCCGTCCGTGGTCGGCAGGTCGCCGGGCTCGACGTTCAGGCCCCCGGTCTACGGTGTCGCAATGACAGTTCTGATCGTTGGCGGCAGCGGCTTTCTTGGGACTGAGCTGGTCCGGCAGGCGAGAACAGCGGGGCAAACGACCGTCGCGACGTACGCGGCCAAGCCCGGCGCCGCCTCCCCAACCGCGTGGTGCCACCTTGACCTGCGGGACGCAGGAAGTCTGGACGCCGTCATGTCCGACGTGCGCCCCCAGCTCGTCCTCAACGCGTCAAGCGGATCGGCCGACTGGGCGACAACGGCAGAAGGCCCCATCCGGCTCGCGATGGTGGCGGCGAGGTACGGAATCCGCATGGTCCACGTGTCCAGTGACGCGGTGTTCTCCGGTGCGCGAGTCCACTACGACGAGTCGAGCCTCCCCGACCCCGTCACTCCCTACGGCGCGGCCAAGGCCGCGGCAGAGACCGGGGTCCTCGCCGTGCATCCGAAGGCCGTGGTCGCCCGGACATCGCTGATTATTGGTCACGGGCGTTCGGTGCACGAGAAGATGGTGCACGAACTCTCCGATGGCACTCGCGACGGCGTCCTGTTCACCGACGACATCCGCTGCCCCGTGCACGTCACCGACCTGGCCGCCTCCCTCCTGGAACTGGCGGCCGCCGACGCGGCCGGCGTCCACCACCTCGCAGGCCGCGATGCTGTGAACCGTCACGAGCTAGGCATCCTCATCGCCCAGCGGGACGCGCTCGATGCCTCCCGGCTGCCCTCCGGCCTTCGGGCCGACAGCGCGCTCCCCGGCGCTCTCGACGTGCGCCTCGACAGCCGGGCGACCCAGCAGGGTCTGCGCACCACACTTCGCGGCGCTCGGCAGTTCCTGTCTCGCACTGGCGAAACAGCCCAGCCTGTAGGCCCATGAAGGAGCGGCCAGGTCCAGAGGACCTGGCCGCTCCCCTGTTCACGTAGGCGCGGGAGAAGGCTGAATCTGCGGCATACGAACTGATCCCCGCGAGCTGAGGCAGATAAGAGGCCGCGCAGATAGGTGCGGTGGGGAGCCCCGTCGCGAAACAGGCACAGGCCGGGTCCTCACAGAGCTGCCACGCTCTGTGATCACCCGGGGTCTGCCTCGAACGGAGTGGCTGTACGCCTGGCCGAGAAGGTGCAGAGGATCCGGGGCTTGCTCAGATCGCCGGTGCAGCCATCGGGGAGCGAGTTACGGCGGAGATGAGAATTTCGCGGGGCACCCACCCTGCTGCGGCGAGGGCGCGACCCACGGGGTAGACATGGGCGCCCGTCGGGAGGCTTCCGCGGCGACCGCTGAGTACTACGTCGATGGAGCCCATCGTGCTGCGTGATTCCGTGGTTCTGCCCAATCGCCGCAGCGCCGTACACAGCGACGGAAGCGACCGAACCTCCCGTATGCCTCTCTGGTGTCGCATGGAGCGGGATCCTGCGTTCGCAGCCTGGGCTGGCCTCTCCGGATGCCCGCCCGGATCCGCGTGCACCTCCAGCGGGACTACACCAGGCACACACCCAGTCCCGTACGACTCACGACACGTGGCGCATCGCCGTGAACGAAGCCCGCGGACCCCGCTGGTTCACCTTCGACGGCACCCTGACCGATTCCTGACCAGAGTCCTCAGTGGACGGACAACGGTGCCCCAATGCCCCGACGGCCTACTTGTGGGGAAACCAGCGTCGCCCCTTCAGCACGCCGTACCAGCCTGCACCAGCTCCGGCCAGGCCCCCGTCAGCCTCGAGGCCATCCGGGAGTGGGCACGCGCCAACGGCTACCAGGCGCCCCTTCGGGGCCGCGTCCCCGCCGATATCCGCGAGGCGTGGGAGCGCGCGCATCCCCGGTAATGTCCGCCCACCAGCTTGCGCCGTGCGGCGTGGGCGGCCGAAAGGCCCGCGCCGCAGGAACAGACCACCAAGTAGCCACGGACCGCAGAGTCTCAACCGAAGCTGGGCCACACCGGCTCGCCGGCCTAAGGCCGGCCCCGCCGTACCCGGCGTCGGCGGAGAGCTGGCGATCACCTTCAGCCGCAGGATGGTGGACGTCTCCTCCCCGCCCGCCCCCTGGGCAACCCGCCTGGGCGGCCGGGCCAGTGCCCGACCGCCCCATGGGCACGTGCCGTGCTACAGGAACGTCCACCAGTGGTCGTCACCGAGGGATGCGCTGCAGGGATAGGCCCCGAGGCGGAGGTCGTTGGTCGGCCAGGCGAAGCCGTCCACGTCCAGGCACATCCGCTGGCCGGAGTAGTAGCTCTTGGCGCTGATGAGCTGGAAGGCGGTGCCGGCGTCATTCCAGACCGATTTCCAGAGCTGGTTGTCGGCCGTGGTGTTCTGGCAATAGTAGAGGCTTACCTTGTCGGCACTGGTGGGTGCGCCGAAGTTCGGGAAGTCGAGACACAGGCCGGGGCTCTTGACACTGCGGATCAGGAAGCCGTCGACACCGTTGACCAGGTCGAACATTTGGTTGTCGCCCGTGCCTGGCCGGCAGTCGTACTGGGTGACCGGCTGCAGGCCGGGAGCGCCGAAACCGGGGAGGTCGATGCACTTTCCCGTGGTGAGGTTCTTGATCGCGGTGTTGTACACCGACGCATGTGCCGGGGTGGTGGCCAGGATCGTGACAGCGATCACGGAGAAGGCCGACAGGAGGACCGCCAGAGCGCGCGAGCGGCCGATGCTGTGGGGCCGTCGCGGTGTCCCTGCCTTTTCCGTCCGGGTGCGGGGCGATGTCTTCATGCTTGTGTCACCTTTCAGTTTCCGGTTGGGCGTGACAGTGAGGCGAACCGCGCGGGCGCAGTGTGCGGTCTCGTTCGGTTCGTGGGTGCCGGTCTGGGGAAGTTCCCCGGGGCCACCTGGACCGTGGTGCCGGCCTCCCCCCGAACTCCGCGCCGCGGGGCGTCCCGGAACCAGTCGTTGCAGCCAGCCAGGGCCAGAACCTCGCCCGCGACTACGCCGGGCAGGGTGCGCTCGTCTCATGTCCCCACGGTGGCCCACGCAGGCAGCCCGGGGCATCCGTACTGCCACTGAACCGCAGTACGCAGCCGTCGTCTTGCGCGGCTGCGGGATACTGCCGGGATGGGAAGCAACTTCGTCGGTAGGGCGGCCGAGTTGGCGGTCCTTGCCCAGCGGATCGAGGCCGCGGAGCGGGGCTCTGGGTCTGTGGTACTGCTCACCGGACCGGCGGGCATCGGCAAGAGCACCCTTGCTGCCGAGGTGCTGTGCCGCCATGCCAGTCCCTCGCGTTTCACCGTCGTACGGGGCCATTGCCCCAGAGACGCGGTGGCCCCGCCGCTGTGGCCCTGGCAGCGTGCGTTGCGCCTGGCGGAAGCCGCGTCCGGGGTCCCCGGACGGCGAACCGCCGAACCGCCGGGGGTCGGCGCCGCGGAGGGGCAGCAGCCGTGGACTGCGAAGGTGCCGGCCGACGCGGCGGCGGCGCGGTTGCTGGAGCTGTCCCGGATGAGTGAGGCACTGGCCGCGGCGGCTGCCGAACGTGCGCTGGTCGTCCTGCTGGAGGATCTGCACTGGGCCGACGCCGCAAGCCTCGACCTGCTGCGGCAGCTGACCGGCCAGGTCGCCGAGTCCGGGCTGTTCGTCCTCGGCACCTTCCGGGAACCGGTGCCCGAGGAAGCCGCCGGAGCGCTCGCGGACCTGGGCAGATACGGGGCTGCCACACTGCGCCTGGCGCCCTTCACGCGGGAGGAAGTCGCCCAGTGTCTCGGCGAGGCGGACGCGTCGGAGTCGTACCGGCGGACGGGTGGGCTTCCCCTGCTCGTCACCGCCCTGCGCACGCACGCGAGCGACATCGGCACCATCGTCAGTGGCCTGCTGACCGGGCTCACCACCGAGCAGCGCGACGTCATACGGGCCGCGGCCGTGCTCGGCGAACAGCTGGACACCGCTCAGCTCGCCATGGTCCTGCCGCAACTGGGTGAGACCGCCGTCATGCAGGCGCTGGAAGCCGCCTGGCACGCCGGGGTCCTCACCACGGCAAGGACCACTGGTGCTGGACGCACCTACTATTTCGCCCACGATCTGGTACGCGACGAGGTTCTCTGCCGGACCACTCCTGCCACCGCCCGGGCACTGCATCAAGCCGCCGCCCAGGCACTGGAGCAGGCCGGGAACCCTGCCGATGCAGCCCGTATCGCAGCACACTGGCGACAGTCGGGCACGGAGCCCGACCACCGAGCAGCCGCCGCACACTGGTCCCGGATCGCCGCAGAACTGGCCCGCGAACGACATGCCTACGCGGATGCAGTCCGGCACCTGGCGGACGCCGCCGCCATACTCGATGCGGCGGACCCGCAGCGCGCCTCCGCACTCATCGAACTGGCCCGCGCCGAGTACCTGGCCGGGCGATACCACGCCAGCCTGCACCACTGCAACGAAGCATCCGAAGCGGCGAACGCCAGCAGCCGGCCGGCTCTGCTGGCCGAGGTCGCCCTGGTACTGCAGGGCGTCACGTTCCCCCATGCCTCACGGGCCATCACTCGGCTGTGCAGGGCGGCGTTGGCCGTCGAGGACCTGCCGGACGCGGTGCGCGCCCGGCTGCTCGCCCAACTCGCCACCGCATCGGCCGACCTCGACTTACCCGAGGAGGCAGCCGGGCACGCCCGCGCCGCCCTCAAGCTTGCCGAGGCCACCGGCGACCTCCTGGCTGAACTCGATGCCGCCCGGGCGGTGCAGATGACCCTGGCGCATCCCGACGACACCGCCGAACGCCTGCGCCTGGGCGAGCTGACCGTGTCCCGCGCTGAGCAACTCGGCTACCCGCTCGCCGCCGTTCTGGGCCACCAGTGGCGCATCCAGGCCGGATACCTGCTGGGCCGGCTCGACCTGGTCGATGACGCGATCCGCGGCATCGAGGCAGTCGTAGCCCGTTCTCCGCTGCCGCTGACCCGCTGGCATCTGCTGCGCGTGACTGCGGCCCGGGCAGCGCAGGAAGGACGGTTCGCCGAGGCCCGTCGCTGCAACGAGGAAGCCAGCGAACTCGCCCTGGCCAGCGGGGACCAGTCCGCGACCGCCTTGAGCTACGTTCTGCAGCAGCAGCTGGCCATGATGCGCGGCGACGCCACAGAACTGTCCGAGGAGATGTGGCGTGACCTCGACCGGGGGCCGAGGCACCCGCTGTTCCTGTCCATGCGAGCCCGGGCGTTGTTCCTGACCGGGCGAATGGACGAGGCGCGAGCTGCCTATGACCAGCTGCGCCCGCTGCTTCCCATCCCGATGACGAACCCACCTTGGCCTGCGGTGCTGCTGAACCTGGTGGATCTGATCGTCCTCGTCAGCGATACGGAGGCCGCGGGGCTCGTGTACGACCAGCTCGCGCTGTTCCAGCCGTACCCGGGAGCGCTCGGCACACCCACGGCATATTTCTCGGGCTCGGTCAGCCGCGAACTCGGGCGTCTCGCGCTGACCGCCGGCCGCCCGGCACAGGGCGAGGAACTGCTGCGCGAGGCGCTGATCCGCAACCGGGCCCTCGGCGCACGGCCGTACGTGGCGCTGACCTGCCTGGACCTTGCCGCCCTCCGTCGCGACAGGGGCGCCCTGGCGGAAGCGAACGCCCTCGCTGGGGAGGCACTGGACATCGCCGGCCAACTCGGCCTGCCCGGCCCCTCCGCCGCTGCCGAACGCCTCAGCGAGGAGATCGCTGCACGGCGATACGGCACCGACCAGCTCACCCCGCGCGAACGCCAGATCGCCGAGCTCGTGGCCCGGGCTCGTACGAACCGTCAGATCGCCGAGGACCTGGTCATCTCCGAACGCACGGTGGAGAGCCACGTTCGCAGCGTTCTCACCAAGCTCGGATGTGCTAACCGGACGGAAATGGCGGCGCGATGGGCCGGCCGCTGATCGCTGAACCGTTCCGACTTCTCTGCCGCTCCGTTGTGAGCCATCAGAGAGGATGGGTCTCGTGCCCAAGAGCGGCGACAGCGGCGGGACCGGGTGCTGAATGACGAGGCAGCGCTGCTAGAGCTGGTCAGGGACGTGCTCGTGCCGTCCCCGGACGTGATGTGGGCAGTGGACATAAACCACGGCGGGGCCGCACTGCTGATCGGCCTCCTGGTCAGCCACGACCAGCCGATGGTCTACCTCACCGGCCTGGCCGTGCACCGCGCCTCGGCCGCCTACCGCGGCCAGGGCAAGACCGACGCCAAAGACGCGTTCGTGATTGCGGATCAAGCCCGCATGCGTCGAGATCTGGGGTTCTGCGTCAGGTCGAGCAGCCGGTGGGCTTGCCTTCATCAGGTGCCGACTGGGCGCGCCACGGCAGTCGGATCCGCACCGCGCGGACCGGGAGGTGATCGCCCTGGTCCGGCGCTACACAGCAAAACGCCCACGCCAGGGCGCGGGCAGGACCTGCGAACCACGACAGCTGGGCGTAGGGACGGACTGCGGTTGGTGGTGGCCTGCCCGAAGGGCTTGAATGCCCTGGTAGTGAACTGGACGCAGGTGTACGACGCCTATGGCACGGCCGAGCAGATACCCCTGCTCTTGGCACGGGTGGAGCGTGAACGAAGCGCGGAGACCTGGGACGAGCTCTGGGGTCGGCTGTGCCACCAAGAGACCGTGTTTTCGGCCAGTTTCGCCGCCCTGCCGATCCTGGTGAAACTCGCCCGGCAGTGCCCTCCCGCCCTTGGACTGGCCGGGGCGATCATGCGGGGCGCGGTGCAGGACCACGGCGTTGACGCCCTGCTGGCTGGCTTTGTTCACGGGTTGTGAAGTCAGTTGTTCACGGGTTTGGGAGGCGCCCGGATCCACGGTCGGGTGATGTTCACGAGTTTTGAAGTCACCGGGGTGAAGTTTCCCCGTGATCCTGGATCACGGGGAAACTTCAGGTCCGCATGCCGGGGTCTGTTCGCGAAGCATGGCGATGAGGTCCTCGCGAGTCACGCTTTGACCCGGTGACAGGAAGGCCGCCAATCGGCTGTGGGTGACAAGTACCGTGCCTCTCTGGTGACAGTCAGGCTGCTTCGCCCCGGATGCTTGCGCAGCCTATTCGGTGCCGTCAGTGACAACTACCGAGCTTTGGCACAGTCGCTGCTCAAGGCCCGTAGACGAGATCCGTACCTCCACTGGCCTCAATCAGCCAGGACAGCGAACCGCTGCCGAAGGGCCAGCCGGTGGTGGCCACCTGCACCCATCCGCAGTCCGGCTCATCTGCTCCCGCGTCCCACCACCACCAGCTGCGATCGTCTCCCATCCCTTCCTCGGTCGGGTCGAAGTAGTAGAGCCAGTCCGACAGCGTCCACGGCCCCTGATCGACAGCCGCCCTTTGCTCCGGCGTCATCGCCCGCCACTGACGCAGCCACGCCTCGACGTCGAAGGGCTCGCCATGCTCCGGTTCCGGGGGCTCGGGCGCGCACCGCTGGATGAACCAGGTCGGCAGTAGCCGCGGCCAAAGCTCAAATGCGGGCCAGTCAGCTATCTGCGCGATCACGTGCGTCAGGACCGCTCGCGCATTGGCTATGACCTGGGTCGGATCCTCGGCAGCGAACCGGACGCGCACGAGAAACGGACGTGACTGGTCGTCCTCGCCCCCAGGGCCGGATCGAAGGCGCTGCAGCTCGCCGGTCATGATTCCCACGGTGAGGAAGTATGCACCGGCACCGGTCTCGCGACATCTCGATATCGCCGCCACTCAGGGGACACGAACCTCTACGGCTGGACAGTTGCTTGCCGTTGGTAGTGGGAGGCACGGGCGCGGGCTTGATGTCGGCGTCGCCAGAGTGACCAGCGCAGGCGGTGTGCAAGGTCGTGGACTGGGCTGATCAGTGCCGCGAACAGGTGCTGGATCTCGTTGCCGGTGAAGGGGATCAGGCCGTCGGGGGCGGGTCGGTCGCGGCGTTCGGTGGCTGCGGTGACGGCAAGGAAGGCGTTGGCGAGCATCGCGAGGGTGACCCAGCGATGCCAGGAGGTCCAGCGACGAACCTGGTGCTCGTCCAGACCGGCGAGACCCTTGCCAGCTTGGAACGTCTCCTCGATCGTCCAGCGCCGGCCGGCCACCCGCACCAGCTCGGATATCGGCACCGGGCGGAATGAGAAGCAGCGGTAGAAGGCGAGTTCGCCGGTGCGACGGTTGCGGCGGACCAGCAAGCCCCACTGGCCGAGCCGACCGGTGGGGCCGTGGATATCGATCTGTGCCCAGTCGTAATACCGCTCGCCCTTCGCGCCCGCTCCGCCCGACATCCTCTGCCAGGCTCGCTTCGGGATCCGCGCGGCCAGGGTCTTCGCCTGGAACTTCCCTGCGCGCGTGATGACGGGGTGGGTGCTGGAGACGGCCAGGACGTAACCGGTCCGGCGGTGTTCCAGGGCGCTCCGCAGGTGCGGGTTGTCGCCGTAGACCTCGTCTCCCGCGACCCAGCGCGCTGGTGTTCCCGCGTCCAGGGCCCGCTCGACCATGCGGGCAGCGAGTTGGGGCTTGGTGGCGAAGGACAGATCGTCGGGTATGCCCGCGCTCCGGCAGCGGTCCGGGTCCTCGGCCCATGAGCGCGGCACGTAAAGGGCCCGGTCGATGGCAGCGTGTCCGTGGGCGGCGGAGTACACGAGATAGACGGCGACCTGGGCGTTCTCGATGCGGCCGGCTGTACCGGTGTACTGGCGCTGGACGCCGACCGTCGCCGTGCCCTTCTTCAGGTCGCCCGTCTCGTCGACCACGAGCACCGCCTGAGTGTCGTGGAGGTGCTCGACCACGTAGGCGCGTATGTCGTCCCGGATCGCGTCGGCGTCCCATTTCGCGCGGTGGAGCAGGTGCTGCATGCCGTCCGGGGTGGCGTCGCCCGCGTGCTCGGCCAGGGTCCAGCAGTTCTTGCGCGGCAGGTCCGACAGCAGCCCGGAGACCAACCGCCGGACCCGGCGGCGGGGTTCAACCCGGGTGAACCTGCCCGCGATCCGGCCCATCAGACCCTCGAAGGCTTCCTGCCAGCGGGCAGGCACTACGCTGGCGTCCGAGGCCGCCGCGTGATCAATGGTTGTCCACACAACACCTAATGATCAACGGCGGCTTCACCTGCTTGGACGCCAGCGGAACCAGTAGTCCAGACCCTCGACCCGGTAGCGGGCCCCGGCATCGAACCGCAGTTCACCCACGAGGTGCCTCGCGTCGTCCGGCGCCTGCCGGTACGGCGCCAGCAGCAGGGCCAACTCGTCGTAGCGGGCGTCGATCCCACCCTGGCCAGGATGGGTCTCCGGCCCCACCGTCCCCGCCTCATGGAGCTCGTTCCATCTGGCGAAGATCGCCCACTGTTCGCGCTCCAGCTCCACCGCCGCATTGCTCGCCGGCCAGACGCTGTACTCGTCCGCCTCGCCCCAGTCGTAGCCCTGGAAATAGTGGGGCCGGCCGTCGACGTCAGCAAGGCCGGCGCGCGGCCCGCTGTACCACTCCAGCTCGACGTACACACGCTCGAATCCGTCTGCGATCAGATGCACTTCGTCCCAGGTCTTGGCCACACGCGCAGGCTACCGATGAGCGACCCTGACATCCATGATCACGATCTACGACTGGAGTACTAGGCCGTCTCTTTTGGATCTTGTCGGACCGTGAGGGCCCAGGCCTCTCGAATTTCGGGAGGCACGCGCAGGCCTGTACTTTCCCAGGCAAGGCCGTTGTTGACGGCCCATGTCTTGATCTGGTGGTAGTCGGGTTCCCGCCCAGTGGTCATGGCGGGGGTGCCACGGACGGCATAGGCGGGGAGGCGGTCTTCGCTCAAAGCAGCACGGGGCAGAGAGAGGCCGAACCGCTGCTCAAGGAGGCCGAGGATGATTCGATGCGAGCCTACGTAGGGCTCGTTGTCAGGGGGGTAGATCTTGCTTCCGTCAGGGCGCAGCACTTGCTCAGCAACGAGTGCAGGCAGAAGCAGGTCTGGCTCCGCACCCCAGCGACGGTGCTCCTCATCGATCCCAAATCCGCAGGTCAGTACGCCATCCTTGGCGTAGTGAAACCTGGCGGGCGGACGCGCCCACATGGGGATGTAATGCACCGCCTCGCCGCTGACAGAGGAGATCGCCTCCAGACGGTCCCCACCAGTGGAGTCGCCGTACTCGACTGCGAAGGCCCAATCCCCATCCCGACCGACACGCACGACCCCGTCGCCCGGGACGCCATAACTGCGGCCACGCATGCCCAGTTGCTCCACCTCACTGTCGGATATGGGCTCCGTCGCTGCCCCCGGAGCTCCACCCATACACACGGCCAGATCGACAGCGGATATCCCACGTGCGAAGACCACTCCATAGACATCCCGATCCCAACCTGCCAGCCACTTGATCCCATCAGCCATATCGGTTCCTCCGGTCCCATCGTCAAGATCCCCTCGCGACGAAGCTAGCCGAACCCACCGACAGTCCTCCGCGCCCTCACCAGCGGCCAGCGCAAGGTCCATGTCCGGCGCGACGAGGACGGACGAATCGTCGGAGCCGGCGGCGAAGGAGAGGGCCAGGAGGACGACACCGCCACCGCCGCGGAGTCCGCGCTGCTGTACTTCTCCAGCGCCCCCGCAACGCCGCCACCATCGCTTGCCGCGTTCCTGCGCACCCGCGTCTACCGGCCCGAGTCCCTGGTCTGGCTGGAGGGATACCAGGCCCTCGTCCGGTAGCGGGCCGAGAACGAAATCACCGGCTGCACGCCGTCCCCTACGACACCGAGACCGAGGTCGGGTCACCAAAGCGTTCCCCCTCGGCCGGTGGGTGCACCAGCAGCGCAAGGCGCTGCGCACCGGGGAACTCGAAGACCGGCGCAAAACGCTGCTGGCCGCGCCGGAGGCCGGGATGGTGTGGGAGCCCGGCGAAGAAGCCTGGGAGGCCAAGCTCGCCGTCCTCCGGTCCTACCGGCGGGGCCACCGGCCATCTCGCGCCCCGGCAGGACGCGGTGTGGGGCGAGGACGACGAGATGGTGCCCATCGGCCAGTACATGGCCAACCTCCGACGCAAAGGCACCAAGAACGGCCTCGGGAAGAACGAGGACACCGCGGCAACCCGGGCCGCGCAGCTCGCCGCCATCGACAAGGACTGGAACTGCCCCTGGCCACTCGACTGGCAGCGCCACCACCGCGTCCTGGCCGACCTGGTCGACGCCGACGGCCAGCTGCCCGACATCGCCCCCGGCGTACTCATGGACGGCGACGACATCGGCAAGTGGCTCCAGCAACAGAGGCAGCCGGCCACCTGGGCGCGGCTCCTGACACGGCTGACCGCACTGGGCGTGGAACCCGCCCAGGCGCCGCCTCCGGCCCCGGCGGCCAGCCGTACGGCGAAGGGGCCGAGCAAGGCGCAGCAGGCCTTCCAGCGAGGCCTTGCAGCCCTCACACAATGGGTCGAGCGGGGAGGCGCCCACCGACCCGTCCCACGCGCCCACAGCGAAGAGATCGCGGTCCAGGGCGAGACGGAGCCGGTGATCGTGAAACTGGGCGTGTGGGTCTCCAACACCCGTGCGAGGAGGGACAGGCTCACCGCCGACCAGCTCGCCGCCATCGCGCACCTGGGCGTGGACTGGGCGTGAGAGCCAAGGGACGCGAAACTGGGTGGGGCGGGCGGCGCCCCCTTGAGAGGATCCCGGCATGATCACACCCACCGCAGAAGAGCTCCTTGCATCAGTTGGGGGGTTGTCGCCCGAGCAGGCGCAGCAGGTCGCTGACCACATCGATGAATGCCGAGACCTGCTGATGGCAGGGACCGATATGGACACCATCCAGCAGCATCTGAAGGATCAAGACGTCCCCATCATCCGGGCCATCCTGATCACCACCAGACTCATCGGCGATCACCCCAGTAGGCTGCGGGCCGCACGCGAGATCGTTGAATGCAGCCCCGCCCGCACACCCAACACCGCACTCAGCAGACCTGACGCCTCCCGGATCACCGCACCTTCACCCTGAGCCCCCACGTCGAGCACCTCCCGGACGGGACCCAGCACCGCACAGGCGTGTGGATCGTCAACCAGAAACAACGCCGCGACCGACTCAACGCCGACCAGCTCCAGGCGCTCGCCGCCCTCGGCGTGGACTGGGCATCCTGAGCGGACGGGTCGGACACCGCAGTCCGCCGCCAGGGTGCCACTCAGGCTGAGCGTGAGACGGGTCGGTTGTCTGTGACTCGCCGACGACTTGGGGTGGCAGCCGACCTCTATGGCCGCTTTGTCGGGACTGGCTGAAGTGCGGGCCAGCGAGCGAGCATTCGTTGACGTATGCCGGCGGTGAGGCTACTCACGCCGCTAAGAGAGGTGTGGTCGGCGGTCATCTGGCTGACGACACCGAGCCGGTGGACCAGCCGTTGCCGGGCTGTCGCCGTGCCCCACTTCCAGTCCTGGTTCGGAATCCGGGCCAGGTGGTCCTTGCTTTCGCGGCGTGCCCGCTCGACGAGCGCGTCGCCGCGGAGCAGCCAGCCGGCGCACGCGTCGGCGAGGCCGTCTTGGGTCTCGGAACCGGTCGCGGTGCGCCACGCGGTGCGGTATGCGCGTTCCGCCCGTTCCAGCAGCGGCGCCGACGCCGAAGTGACACACCAGCAGGTCGGGAAACCGATGCGCAGGTAGGCCAGCTCCATCAAGCCACTGCCCAGTGACGCCTGCTCGAAGTCGATGAATCTGATTCCCGTGGCGGTGTGGAGGTCGTTTCCAGGACAGGGATCCCCGTGGAGAAGGGCATGGCCGGATACCTGTTCGAGCCGGTTCACGAGGTCATCGAGTTCGTCGGAAACGCCAGGCATGACAGGAACCTGGAGAGCCACGGCCAGCTTGAGGAAGGAGTCGATGTCGGCCTGGTTCGGGCCCTGCCATCGGGGAAGTGCCCCAACGTCCTCCGGACGGGCCGTGGCATGCAGCCGTGCCAACGCGGCTGCGTAGTCGACGATCCAGTCACTGGACGGGCGCCGGTGATTCAGATGCTCCAGCACCAGCACTCGCTCGCCTGGATCCGTGGCCAGCAGCGCGGGCACCACGGGCGTTTCCGCTCGGGCGGCGAGTCGCAGGGCGGCCACCTCGCGGGCGTATCGCTCGTCGGCATCGGGGCCGTTGACGATCTGCTTCACCACCGCCGATGTCTCTGGCAACTCGACCCGCCACACACGCGAGCGCGGGCTACTGCTCAGTCTGCGAGAGCGCCTGGGTGATCCCAGCTCGGCCCGTAACTCGTCCCCGAACGTCAGTCGCGACCACATGGGCTCATCTTTCCACGCGGCCGACCGACACTTTCTTCGGAGTGAGCCTTTTCCAACCTCCTGGTCGGGTCGGTGGGCGGCGTGCACGCAGACATGCCGGCGGCCCAGGTGCTGGGCTGGTCCGAGGAGTCAAAGCGGGTACCGTACGGCCCGGAATCAGAAGACCTTCGGGCGCCCGGCCGCCTCGGGTCGCCAGACATCGAGGTCCAGGGCCACCGTGAGGAAGTCACCCTCCACACGGACGACGACGTCGGGGTCCTTGATCCCCGCGGCGAACTCCTCGGCGCGGACGTCGTCGAGCAGGAAGACGAAGTGCTCGATCACCACGGGCTGATTCCTGAGGTCGCCGTCCGGATCCACCGCGGTGTTCGCAGGTCTGCTGCGAGGCAGAGCACCATTATGAATACCTTGAGGTGATCCGCCCCAAGTAGCACATCGGCCCCGTGGACGACCATGACGATGCCCACCCCGCCCGTGACGACCTCGTGGAGGTCATCGAGGCAGTCGACCAGAGCGTCCCAATTCCAGCCGAAATAGCCGGGGACTCCGACCGCCCGGGCAAAGGCGTCAAGTACACCGGCCTCATCTGTCAGATCGCGAGCATGCACCTCGTACACCCGCAGCACGCAGAGCCGCCATCTGCTCTTTGAGAGCAACCGCCTCGCGAGGCCCGAAGATGACCCAGGGCATCTCCGGCTTGGCCACATCGAACGAGGTCACATCTGTCCCTTCCTGGCGAATTCGCCGACAGACCACCCCTTGCAACCTGGCAGCGACGTCCGCCTGTTCGGGGTCAAGGGCTGTACGTAGCGATGAAGCTCCTGGTAGACGGGTTCTCGACCAAGATCACCCGTGTCCGCCAGGAGCTTCGCGTGCTTGTCTATCCGTCCTCGATCGATCTGTCCAGCCGCAGCCTGCAGCACCTGACGGAGCGGCTCGCTGTTCGGCGACGGGAGATCGGTACGCGGTGGCGACGACTGCCCGCCGGCCGTCAGGCCCTGCTCGCCCTGGCCCACCTCCGGTGCGGCGACACCTATGCCCAGCTTGCCGCTGGGTTCGGAATCGGCATCGCGACCGTCTACCGGTACATACGCGAGGCCATCGAAGTCTTGGCATCTCGCGCACCGACCCTGGCAGAGGTGATGGAGACGGCCCGGGCGAAGGCTTTCGTGATCCTGGACGGCACGCTGCTGCCGATCGACCGCATTGCCGCCGATACCCCGTACTACTCGGGCAAGCACAAGCGGCACGGCATGAACGTGCAGGTCCTTACCGACCCGTTCGGCCGACTGCTCTGGGCGTCCCCGGCCCTGCCCGGAGCCACCCACGACCTGACCGCCGCCCGAAGCCACGGGATCGTCGATGCGCTCGCCGCCGCGGGACTGAAGTGCTGGGCGGACAAGGCGTACCAAGGCGCTGGCCGGCACATCCGAGTCCCCTTCCGGGGCCGCCGGCTCAAGCGATGGAAGCGACGACACAACAGCAGCCACGTCAAGATCCGCTGCGTCGGCGAGCAGGCCATGGCCGCCCTGAAAGGCTGGCGTCTACTGCGGAAGCTCCGCTGCAGCACCAACCGGATCACCGACATCGTGAAGGCCGTCCTCGTCCTTCACCACGCCTCAGCATGAGGTTGGAAAAGGCTCCGTGTCGGCAGAGCGCGCCGCATCGTCACACCGGACCGAGGCGGCGGAATTCATGGGTGGCCAGGGGGAACAATGAGGAGAGGATGTTCGACTGCAACTCTCCGGTGAGGGCGGACGCGAGGAATTGCGTGCACGATACGGAGTAATGTTCCCATCGGGGGCCCCTCGCCTCGTTCACCATGACAGTCCATTCGTTCGGCTCAACGCCCGGAAGAACGAGCCAGTACAGGCATTCTCCGTTGTCCGTGGTCGCCCATGGGATAACCACGGACCCTTCGGTCTCTAGTTCTGCCGGCTTCTTCTCAAACGTCCACAGATCTTGCAGGTCTTCGAACTGGTACTTGGCCCACTTGAGGAGGTCGTAGTGCTTGTTGGGGCAGTCGGGCTCCAGGATATAAAGGTAGTCGTCCCAGTTGCTTCCTCCGTAGACGCCGATGAGCTCCTTGTAGTCGTCGGGGAGCCCTACCGCGAGGGTGCGTTCGACCGCGCCCCAATCCTTGTCGCGGGGCTGGCTCGGCGCAGGGGCGATTTCGAGAAGACGTGCAAGGGCGTTGCTCACGGCGAGGGTCCTGTTCCTAAGGGTTGGCGAGTCCGGACGGACGGGATGACAGTAGGCGGGCAGGTGTCGGCGAGTCGCACCCTGCTCGACTACTCTCGTCATTGCCTCGGTTGATTGGGAATGAATGCGGTGTTGGCTGATCCAGTTATTCCGGTGCTGTGGTGCTGGGTGAACTTGAAGCCGTTCGATCCATAAGCTTCGATGTATACCCCGGTGGGGATTTTATCAGTCCCATTGTATCGGGGGGTGACGCTGTACTGGATTGTCTCACCGCCTTCCACTGCGGCCCTGACCTGGTTCTCAATGTGCCGCATGACGGGAGAATTGGCGTAGGCGTGCATGGTGACGAAATTCGCTGGATCCCAGTTGGATCCGCCGAGCTGTGCGCCAAGGAGGTGGGCTCGGTTGTACCCCTGGCCCTTCTGCCAACCGGGCGGATCACCGTGGGGATCCGTGGGGTTCTTCCCCATCATGTCCGGCCCCAGCGTGGCGTGCATTGCTGTCGTGCGCCCCTCTCCGTCCGGTTTGCCGTAGACGACCCTGCCGTCCCACGTAGGGTCGTCTGGCTCGTTCTTCTTGCACGGGAGGAGCCCGAGGGGATCCGCCCACAACAGGGGGTTGTGGACGTAGGCCGTAGGGTTCGGGGCCGGGGCGAGGCCGAGGGGGTCCTGGCTGAGGTAGCGGGCCGATTCGGGGTCGTAGTAGCGGAAGTAGTTGTAGTGGAGTCCCGATTCGGGGTCGAAGTACTGGCCCGGGAAGCGGAATGGGGTGTATGCCGTGGCGTCACGGTTCCACGTGGTCGTGCCCCAGAGGGTGGCGCGGGTGCACCAGGCCAGCTCGCCCGACTCGTCGACGAGTTCCGTCGGGGTGCCGATCAGGTCGGTGACAATGGCGAAGAAACGCTCGTCGTCGGTGTCCGTGCGGCGTTCCGTCTGAGACAAGGGCCTCTGGCCCGCGTGGTCCCAGGTCAGGACGACGGTCGCGGTCGTCTGCTCGCAGAGGGTCGTGCCGTCCCAGGTGAAGTGGACGGTCTCGGAAGGGGACTGCTTGGATATTCGCCGGCCCAGGGGGTCGTACGCGTACCGCCAGACCGTGCCGTCCGGTGTCGTCACCGTGGTGAGACGGTCCTCTGCGTCCCACTCGTAGCGCCAGGTGTCGGGTTTCCGGGACAGTCGCGTCCTCTGGCGCAGCACGACCCGGCCCTGGCCGTCGTGTTCGTAGCGGACTGCACCCGCACCGACGATCCGAGTGCCCTCGTAAGTGCGGGCACCCGTCGCGGAGTGCGACGGGTGGGTCGCCGGCCACGAGGCCACCGTCTGGTTCCCGGCGTCGTCGTAGGCGTACCGCTCGGTCCAACCGCGCGCATGGACGGCCGTGACGCGACCGGCCGAGTCCACGTCGAAGCCGCGGGCACCAGAGAGTGCGTCGCTGATGCCGACGAGACCTCCACCCTCGCCGTAGGCATAGGCTCGATGTTGGAGGCCACGGCCCCCGGATGTGATGTTCTGGGCCGTCAAGCGGTTCATCTCGTCGAACGACGACGTCAGCGCCACGAAGTCCGATACGGTGCGCCCCACCTCACGGCCCAGGGCATCGAAGGAGAAGGCGATGTCGCGCCCGGACGTGGTGAGCTTCGTCCTGCGGCCTGCTGTGTCGTACGACCATTCGCTGACCGCACCGCCGGGCGTCGTCCTCCCCACCCTGCGGCCTAGCTCGTCATACGTGTATGTCAGAGTCCGGCCGTTGACCGTCTCGGACTGCAGGCGGCCGTAGCGGTCCCGCATGCGTTCCAGCCTGGCGTCCGGGCCCACAGCCTGCGCGAGTTCGTCGAAGACGTCGTATTCGAAGGTCGTGACTCCGCTGCCTTCGACCTCTTTGCAGATCACTTGGCCGAGGGCGTTGTTGGTGAAGTCGATGCGCTGGCCCAGGCCGTTCGCCCTGGAGGTCAGACGGCCCGACGTGTCGTAGGCGTAGCTCAGCGCCCGGCCGTCGAAGTCCGTCTCCGTGACGAGTCGGCCTGCCGCGTCGTAGGCATAGTCCCAGGTCAGACCCTGCGGGTTGGTCACTCGCGTCAGTCGCAGGTTGATGTCGTAGGAGAACTCGTGACGGATACCGTCCGGGCCTGTGCGAGCCGTCAGCAGGTCGAAGTCCGTGTACGCGAAGTGGGTCGTGCCGCCCATGGAGTCGGTGTGGGTGAGGCAGTTTCCCTCGCCGTCGTACGTCCACGACTCCACGGTGCCGTCGGGTGCGGTGCGCCGGGACGGCCGGCCCTCGACCGTCCACTCCATCCTTGTCTGTGCGCCGAGGGCGTCGGTGACCTGGACTCTACGGCCGAAAGCATCGTGTTGGTATCGGGTCGTGGCACCTGACGGATCGGTGACCTCGATGGGGAGACCCCGGGGGTCCAGGACCAGCCGGGTGGTGGCCCCGAGCGGATCGGTCACCGCGGTGAGCCGGCCGGCTGCGTCGTAGGCGAACTGCGTTGTCGCCCTGGAGGGGGTGGTCACCGAGGTGCGGTTGCCGCGCTCGTCGAAGGTCTGGCGCGTGACGTTCCCGTCGGCGCCGACGATGCGTACCGGCATTCGCTTGTCGTCGTACTCGATCCGGGCCTGACGTCCGTCCGGACGCTCCATCACCGATATTCGGCCGTGCTCGCCGTAAGCGAAGCGGCTGCTGTGGCCCAGCGGGTCGGTCCGAGACAGCAGTCGGTTGTACCGGTCGTACTCGAAGCGGGTCACCGCCCCCAAGGCGTCGATCTCGGCGACGACCTGGGAACGCTCGTCGACCACGAAGCGCTTTGTGTGGCCGAGGCCATCGGTGATGGACGTCATGCGCAGGCCGGTCGCCGGGTCCGTGTCGTCCCAGGTGAACCGCGATTCGACGTGGCCGTTGATACCGGACTGGTAGGTGCAGCGGTCCCGGTCGTCGTAGACGTAGTCGTAGCGGCTGCCGTTGGTGTCGGTCCAAGAGGTGATCCGACCGTGTTCATCGCAGTCGAAGCGCAGGGGGCGGCCTGAGGAATTGGTGACTTCGGTCAGGTGGCCGTCGGTGTAGCCGTAGCGGAGGATCTCCTGGTCGGATCCGTCCTTTGCTGCTCCTGCGAGGTGGAGGGCGGTTACTCGGCCTTCGCTCGTGGTGAGCTTCAGGTGGTAGCCGCCGTGGTGGACGATCGAGGTCGGGGCACCCGCTTCGTCATGCTCGAAGCTGATCCAGCGGCCGTTGCGGTCATTGATCTGGGCCAGGAGCGCGACGTCGTCGCTGTGATCGACGAAGCGCCAGACCTTGCCGCTATCAGGGTCGGTGAGGGTGTAGCCGTCGTTGACGCGGTTCAGCGGCCACCGTCGGCCGTGCGTGGGCATGACAGGGACGCCGGGTGCGGGGTGAGGGTACGCCAGCAGGCTGCCTTCGTCACAGCTGAAGACGACGCCTTCCGCGTCGATCTCCAGCCGCTGGTCCACCGTGCTCGACCAGGCCGGACCGAACCATCGACCCGAACGGCGCGAGGAGTCGAAGGTGCGCCGGAACATGAGGGGAAGTGATCCGGGTAGAGCGATATCCGTCTGCGGGAGCAGCATGCGGCCCGTCGCCATGTCCACTGGGTCGCCGTCGCAGACGTTGTCGCGACACTGGTTGCTGTTGTGGTTTGGATCCTTCTCGTGATCCGCGCGGCTGCCGCCCGGCTTCTTGTGGTCGAGGTGCTTGGCGGCCGAGCCGAACCTCTTGGCGGAGCCTGCGCCCTTGGGGCCGATGAGTTCGGGGATCAGCTTGCCGATGCCTTCGGAGGGGTCCTTCATGAACTCGTCGAGCATCTGCTTGCCCGCGCCCCACGGGTCGTTGGCCATGGTGATCAGACCCGCGGCCGTCGAGTTCAGGTTCGTAACGTACTCGGCGGGGTGCGTGAGGTTGTAGGGGTCCAGCGGGTTGAGGGCGCGGGCGAAATTGACCGTACCCATGGTTCCCTTGACGACTCCGCCGAGCAGGTGGGTGGTGGCGAGGTCGAGGTAGTCGAGGCCGTCGCCGAGCTGCTCGGTGTAGGAGGGTTTGGGCGGGGCGGCGTCCCGGGCGGCCCGGACAGCTGCGGCGGTGGTGTCGGCGACCTCGTTGCGCTGCTTGCGGGCGTTGTCGAGCTTGTCCTGCGCGGCGGTGGCCATTGCCTTGCCCGGGTCGGGGTAGTCGTCCCCCGGGCGGGGCGGCAGGGTCTCCTTCTTCGCCTTGTACGCGTCGTTGTATTCCTTGACGAGCTTGTTGTGGGCGGTGCGGGCGTCCTCGGAGGCCTTCTTGGCCTTGTTGTAGTCGTCAAGGGCTTCCTTGGCTTTGCCCTGTGCCCACTCGACGGTCTCGGCGTAGCGGCCCATGGCGTCGGCGGCCTTGCCGAAGGCGTCGGCGGCCTTGAACCAGCGCGGGGGCTCCTTGGCCACCGTTTCGCGGAAGGTGTCCGCGGTCTTGCCCTTGAGGCCTTCGGGCTGCGTCATGGTTTTCAGGCCGTTGCCGACCGACTCGAAGGCGGCCTTGAAGTCGTTCAGGTGGGAAACCTGTTCGCGGATTTTGGAGACGCTGCCGTAGACCAGCTTCTTGGGGTCGTCGGTCTGGCCGAGCTCCAGTTCGGAGACGTCGGCGCCGAGCTGGTTGGCGGCCGAGCGGGACTTGTCGCGGATCCAGTCGCCGGCGTCGTCCAGGCCGACCTCTTCCGCCAGGTCGGCCGTCTTGTCACCGGCCCACTCGATGGCGTCGCCGACCTTCTCGACCCCGTGCTCGACCTTGTCTTCGACCGAGTCCGGTATGTAGTCCCGCCAACCCATCAGTTACCGCCCCCGTCGCCCTTCGTCTGCTCCAGCAGGTCCTTCAGCGACCCGATCTTCCCCGCCGAGGTCACCGTGTCCTTGGTGTCCGACCAGGTCTTCTTGATGTCCTGCCCGCTCTTCTGGAACGACTCGGCGCTGTAGTCCGGCTTGTAGACGTCCGTCGTGAAGATGTCGCCCCACGCCTTCTGCTCGATCTCGTCCTCACTGGCATGCGGGTTCCCCCACGCCGCGTTGACCGCCACCTTGAACGCGCCCTGGACGTACTGGTCCTCCTCCCACACCGTCCCGGCGGCGATGCCGAGATTGCCCGCGAGGGTGGAAGCGTTCTGAATCAAACTGCGTACGCCCCACTCCCAGCGCTCGCAGAAGTCCTCGAAGTCCTTGGACAACGTGCCGTGCCCGGTCTCCATCGCCGTCATCGACAGGTTCTCGAAGCCCGCCCCCTGCGAGGCCCCGGCCGCGTCCCCCGACTCGCGCAACTCCGATATCGCAGCCCGCAGACCCTTCTGGACCGCGGCAACCGCCTGCGGGGATACCTCAAGGTCACCGTCGCCCGCCATCAGGCCACCCCCGCGGACTCGGCCTCGACGTCCACGGCACATGCATCAGGGACGATCCCGGCCACAGGCGGGAACAGCATCGACCCGTCCATATCGGCCACGTTCACTGCCACTCCGGCGGGGCCCTCGACCTCCGGAACGACCGCATCGACCAGACGAGCACCCAAGATCGCCAGGTAGGGCCATTCACGGCCGGCTTCCCCACGCGCCTCGGCGAACCGGGCAAGCGCCTCCTCGTCCGTGAACGCGTACAACCAGCGGATCCCACCCGAGACGGCCGACATCAACTCGCTGTCGGCGGCCGTGGAACCACCGCCAAGGGGCACCAGCAGCACAGCCCGCCGGAACTCACCCACCAGACGCCCCGGATCCCCGGTAGCGGACCGGTAAGCGGCTATCTCTGCGGTCAGTCCCATGGCCTTTGTCCCCCTTCAAGGTCATTGACATCTGAGGGGGAACAGTACCTTGATCAATAAAGCAGCCGATAAAGGGCCAGGGGACCGTCTGTAGCTGAATCTTGGCTTCGTTCAGCCAGTACCAGCCGAGGTATCTCCACCCACTTGGAGTCCCAGCTTTCGGCGAGTGGGACCAGGTGGTCGATGCCCAACGCACTCGCTGGAGTCACCATCTGCTCGTCGTAGTAGCCCACCACGCCCCGCCCATCAGCGTGCACCCGGGCCCGCTCTCCCGGTACTCGACCGCCTCGGACCGCAGAACCTCCGCCCTCGTGTTGCAGCCGTCCGCCGGGATGTCGCCGGCGTTCCAGTGCTTGAAGCTCGTGCGCTGATACCCCGTACGGTCCTCCGCCGAGGCACAGCGTCTGTCCTCGGCCACCCTCCCGTGTGCATCCTCGTGATCGGAGCCGGGCTCTTTCGATCATCATCGGTCGGCGGACAATTTCGAGGCAGCGCCTCCGTAGTAGCGGCGTGACGCAGGTCGTTGCGTCGTCCCGCACAGGAAGATCTGGAGCCTGAATTGACACCCCCGGTTTTGACCGAGTTGCCCTCGGTCGTGGCTGGCTTGGCCCGGTGGCCGTCGCGTTCTGCCAGCCCTGGGCCGCGGAGCTGGGCCGACGGGTCTCCCGCCGGCTGCTCGCGCACGGTGTAGGCACACCGGCACGGCGAAAGCCGTGCACTGGCACGAGGACTGTGGTGACCCTCTACGAGCTCCCTGACGGGGGACGGGTGACGGTGTGGAGCACGCTCACGTCTTCCGAGGGGGCCGTCCCGCAGGAGGGCCCGTCGTGAGCGTGAGCTCGGAAGCGGAGGAGCGTGAACGCCGTCAGGCGGTCCTGCTGCACTTCAAGGACCACAGCGGGGAGTACACGCGGAAGGTGATGGCGGCGCTGCGAACCAAGTTCTTGTCCCTGTCCGGGTACTGGGAAGAGATCGCCCAGGAGGCGCAGGAGCGGACGCTTCGCGTGTGGCTTCAGGGCAGAAATGAGCCGGGCCGCTCTCCCCTTCCGTACATGAAGAAGGTCGCCTACAACCTGGCCGTGGACGCGGTCCGGTCGCCGGAGAGCCCCGTCGAGGACGAGGCCCTTCTGCCGATGTTTGAGGAGCGGGGCGTGCACCGGCGCGAAGTACTGCCCCCTCCTGACCCGGCTGTGTGCCTCGTGCTCCAGGCGGTAACGAACATGAAGCCCTCAAAACACAAAAGCGTCGCAGAGGGGCATATTAGGGGCGACGATGAAGACGTCATCGCGGTGGACCTGAAGATCCCGCGCGAGCAGATCCGGTCCCTGAGGAGTAAGGCATCCAGGGATCTCCGCGACATGGAGGACATGAAGGTCTTCATCCGTCGGGAACATCACAAGAAGAACCGGCGCGGGGAAGAGGACGCGTGACTGGCGTGATCAGGAACGACAGCGGACGGGCGCTCCTGAAGCTCGACAGCACCCGCACGGCCGCCGACGATCTTTCCGGCTCGAAGCCGCGGGAGTACTGGGACAGGGTGGACGGTGACTGGGGGTCCGCTGGCCTCCTCGGACGCCCTCGATCGACGCGAACACGCGAACTCCTGCTACCGGATGGGCAGCAAAGCCCTGCGGCGGGGCGACGGGCCCCTGGCCGTGACGTGGTTGACCAACGCCTGCATGGAGCTCCACCCCGGTGCGGCGTTTCGGCTCGCCGTCGCGCTGTGGCGACAGGCGTACGACCGCGGGCGCGCCGCGGACGTGCGGGAGCAAGTTCTGGGGGTACTGGACGCAGCGGTCCGGTTCGGTCACGCGGACGCGCATGTCCTTCTCGAGGTGTACGCCCGGTCCGAGCCGCAGGAGTACGGCGTCAAGTCGCAGGACTGGCAGGACCCGGAGTTCGTGCCCGCCGTGATCCAGCTCCTGAACTCCTACCTGGCCGCCGACGCCGTGCCCACCCCACTGCCAGGCTCATGCCGACGCCGGTACGGCGGCCTGCCGCAGCCCAGACCGCCAGCGCGCACGGGCCTAGGGAGGCCGAGCCGTTCTCCCCAAACGCGCTGCGCTCCGCGCGGGTGGCCGATGCCGCCCAGCAGATGCAAAAGCCCCTGGGACCGCAGCGGTGGGAGTCGGCCATGCGCGTCCT
Source organism: Streptomyces sp. NPDC006430 (assembly GCF_040612395.1). Classification (NCBI taxonomy): domain Bacteria; kingdom Bacillati; phylum Actinomycetota; class Actinomycetes; order Kitasatosporales; family Streptomycetaceae; genus Streptomyces; species Streptomyces sp. NPDC006430. The sequence continues at coordinate 3,893 of NZ_JBEXQA010000047.1, read as the reverse complement.
GGACGTGCTCGACGTCATCGCCTTTGCCGGCCAGCCCGTGGACAGCGAGCGCATCCGAACACGCACCAGCCTGCCCCACCTGGTACTGGAGCAGCTGCTGTTCTGGCTGTGCGGTCAAGGCCTGGCCGAGCGCCTGATCGACGGCTCCTACGTCCCCGGACCGCTCATGAAGACAATGTCCGCCGACTGCAGCCTCCGCCCGGAGGTCACCTGCAGCGGGCCCTCGCACGGTTGCGGGACACCGCCGGCGCCGCCGTCTACCTGAGCACGTACGCGGAAGGAGAGGTATCCATCACCCACCACGCCGACGGCCCCTCGGCGCCCATGGTCGACGAGTGGATCGACTTCAAGGACGCCGCGCACGCCAGCGCCGTGGGCAAGAGCCTGCTGCACCAACTCGACTTCGAAAGCCGGATGGACCACCTCTCACGCCGCAAAGCCGTAAGACTGACACCGCGGACCATCACCGACACCTCGGCCCTCTTCCGCGCGATCGACCACTACGGACCCCAGGCCCTGCAATTCGACCTCCTGGAGTACTCCGGCAAGGAAGTCTGCGTGGCCGTGCCCCTCGGCATCGGCGGACAAGCCGGCTGCGTCGCCCTGTCCCTGCCCTTCTCACAGCGTCACCGACTCGTGGAGATCGCCCGCATCCTCAGCGACCAGGCCACCGGACTGCTGCTCTCCCTGCTCCTGGCCTCCGACCCCCCAACCGTCGAATACGGCCGCCAAGGCAGCCCGGACATGCACCTTCACCCCCTCACCGCACCCTGCCCAGGTCGTTCGCGTATACGGCCGGCGCCCGTCCTCCACAGCCCGGACTCTGGCGCCCCGGCACTCTCCCCGCTCGCGCTAGCGGGCGCGGGCCTGCGGGGGCAGGGGTCGGGTGTGCGGGGCGCCGAGGGTGTCGGCGTGGGCGAGGAGCTCGGTGAGGAGCTGGGCGTGGGGGTCGGGCTCGGTGTCGGTGTCGGCGAGGCGGCGGCTGAAGAGGCCGGCCCTGACGGGCTGAGGGAGGGAAAGCCCTGGATGGGCCTGGCCGGGCCCGGGATGAAGGAACCCGGCGCCAAGGCGAACGCCGCCGGCTGCACGGCTCCCTCGGCTTGGAAGGCGGATCCGGGAACGAGCTGGTCGCCGGCCTGGGTCTGACGGCAGCCGTCGGACGTCCCGATGAGGGAGTCCCCCGCCAAGCTCACGGCGAGCGCCAGACCGGCCACCACGGTCGCCGCGGTCAGCGAACCTAACGCCGGCCGCAGCACAAGCTCCCTCCCCAGGCGCCCGAGGCGGCCGCTGGCGCCGTCGGCGGTCACCCGGGCGGGCAGGTCTCCTCCTTCTACGGGTTGTGACCTGCGGGCTCGGGCGGCCTTCTGGACGGCGTGGCGCAGGAGTTCGTCGGCGTCGTGGCGGGCCTGGGCGCGCAGGTGTGCGGCGTCGGCTTGTGCGCTGGTGCGGATGCGGTCGGCTTCCGCGTGGGCGTCCTTGCGGACGGCTTCGGCTTCCCGGGCGGCGTCGTCGAGGGTCTGCCGCACGGTGGCGCGGACCCGTTTGCTTGCCGGCTGGGCCTGGCGCTGGAGCAGCTTCACCACCTGCCAGCGACCGCGCCAGATCTCCGCCAGTTTGGGATCGGCCTTGAAGGCGGCCGCGGCGGCCGGATCCAGGTCTCCGGGAGTGGTGAGGACCCGGACGAACTCGAGCAGGGCCTCCCGCGAGGTGAACCGCTTGCCGGCCAGCATCTCGTTGAGACCGGCCTTGGTCAGCCTGGGCCCCACCGAGGCAGCGGCGATCGTCGCGTACGACGGTGCGCCATGGTTGATGTGAAGCCGGTTCAGGTCGTCCGTGAACTCCCGCAATGCGTTCTCGAACGCGGTGATGGCGGTCGCGTCGTGTGGTTCGATCCCGGGATCCTCTGGTGTCACCGGATCACCCCCTTGTCCGGAAAGCAACGCTAGAGGGCCCCGACACCGTACGTACACGGAATCCGCCGAACGTTCCCGAACGCCCGACGGCGTTCGGGATCAGGCCCCATTCCCGGGGGCTGTGACCAGCGGTGTCCGGGTCCATGCGGGCCCGTACGGATCACTGGGAACCCGCCCGAAAGGCCGCTCTCCTGGAAGGCATGACACACAACGACGCGACACCCCAGACGCCCGAACCCCTACGGCCCCCAACCCGCCCCGAACCGACCGCACCCCCGCCCGCGAACCGGAACTCAGCCCACGACACCCTCGTACTGATCACGCTCCTCGCCACCTGCGCAGCCGTCTACCTCACCGTCGGAGAAGCCGGATTCGCCGGCGTCATCAGCGCCGTCGCCGGCCTCTACGGCACCTGGCGCATGCGCCAGTGAACCCATACCGCATCACCTCGAAGCGCCGACACTCGTCGAAGTCGATGCCTGATGTCGATGTCGATGTCGATGTCGACATCAGGCATGGAGACGCGCTCGGGGTCCAGGAAGCACGTGAAGATCAAGCCGCGGATCAGCGGGGCCAGGCCGGTGACGCCGCGATCCTCCTGCCTGGGTGAGGTTCGCGGCGTGCGGGGTCAGCGGTCGGTCATCACCTCTGGAGCTCGGTCAGCCGGCCGCCGCACCTGGGGCCACCTGTGGCTACGGGACGTCGCCCCGCCACAGGAACCGGCCGCCATCCCCGGCGGCAGGTTCGTAGTCGGACCGGCCGCCGGGGCCGAACGCGCCGTGATCCGACATCAGCAGCGCCCCGTCCACGACCTCTTGGGCGGGCCAGCCGGTGACGTCGAGCAGGAGACCGTCCAAGGGGCCGCCGAACAGCTCAAGGGCCTTGGCCCAAGGCCGGGTAGTTAACGTTTTCGCAGGTCATGCAAGCCAGTTGAAGGATTTCCGATGCAGAACAACGGAGCTCGTTGGTACAGGCAGTCGTCCAAGACAGCTTGTACGTGAGGAGCTCCGTTGCCGTTTCATCATGTCCTGCCGGCCCCGGTGATGGCCATCACCCGTACGGTCACAGTGGCCGCGGGCCGGTTCGCGCCCGGGCAGGGCGAGCTGACGGCTGTCGTGCCGTTCGAGCTGGTCGACGCGGTCCTGGCGGAGACCCGCTCGGTGCAGAGACGACTGCGTGATCTTCCTTCGCGGGTCGGGATCTACTTCCTGCTCGCGATGTGTCTGTTCCCTGAAGTCGGCTACCGGCTGGTCTGGGACAAGCTGACGGCCGGGCTGGCCGAAGTACCGGTGGCCTCCCCGACGCCGAAGGCCCTGCGTGATCTGCGCCGACGACTGGGCAGTGCGCCGGTGCGGGCGTTATGCGAGGTTCTCGCGGGGCCTCTGGCCCGGCCGACGACACCCGGTGTGCGGTTCGGGCCGTACCGGACTGTGTCATTCGACGGCTGCAGTTCCCAGAAGGTCCCCGACTCCGGCCGAAAACAGGGCCTGGCTGGGGCGAACCTCCCATCACGGCTATCCCACACTGGAGTTGATGACGCTGGTCGAGACCGGCACGCGGGCCTTGCTCGGCGCGGTGTTCGGGCCCACCGCCGAGGGCGAGACCAGCTATGCCTCGCGCCTGCTGCATCTGCTGCGCCCGGACATACTCGTCCTGTGGGACAAGGGCTTCGACGGCAACGACTTCCTCGCCTCCGTCACCGCGACCGCGCCCAGTTCCTGGGCCGGCTCCGCAGCAACCGGCGTACCCCCGTTCTCACACGTCTCGCCGACGGCTCATACCTGTCGGTGATCGCCGCCGAGAAGGTACGTGTGATCGACGCGAACATCACGGTGACCTGCGCGGGACGGCACCGTCTTCACCGGCGCCTACCGGCTGGTCACCACCTTGACCGACGCCGGCCGCTACCCGGCGGCCGTGCTGGTGGGCCTCTACCACCAGCGGTGGGAACACGAATCTGCGTACTACGCGCTCCGCCAC
>NZ_JBEXQA010000046.1:0-34341 GCF_040612395.1 Streptomyces sp. NPDC006430 | reverse complement strand
TGCAGAGTTGGTCACGAGTCTCGTCCGGGATGCGCATACCACAACAACGAGCCCCGGAACGGGAAGCAACACCTTGATTTCCTGCAAGCCCTTAGGCGCTGTTCGGCTGGGGCTTGTTGAGGCTTTCTGTGCTGACATGGATGCCGATCTGATGCTGTCGTTTTTGGGGGGTTGGCCTGGTCGGTTTGTTGCCGGTTGGTATGGCCGGTGTGGGGTTGTTGCTGGTCAGGGGCGGTTCAGGTGGTAGCGGATGCTCGTCGCGATGTGGCGGAGTTGTTCGTTGTTCTGGCTGTTGATGAAGGGCAGGAGAGGGCTGTCCGGGCCGCGGTCTTGCAGCCGGCCGTAGGTTTTCGCTGCGGAGAGCAGGGGTTGCGCCCAGGTGGGCCTGGCTGCTGATGCGCGACGTGTGAGTTGTAGTGGTTGGCGACAGGGCTTTCAGTAGGGGTTTTGGCTGGTGGGCGGGTGGTGAGGTGTCGTTTTTCTACTGAAGGCCGGTGTCGTTTCCCGCTGAAGGTTTGCCGTCGCGTGTGTGTGTCCACTCGGGTGTGAGGGTGTAGAGGCCCCGGCCGGTGCGGCGGAGGATTCCTTCGCGGACCCAGCGTCCCAGTTCCGCGCGTAACCCTTGGGCGTCGTCCAGTCCGATACCGCGAGCGATTTCACAGGCGCGCCAGGTGCGGAGGGGATCGCTTCGCAGGAGTTGCAGCGTGCGGTCGCGGCGTCCGTCGGGGCCGGGACCGGCGGAGGGGTGCACGGTGACACTGATGCTGGTGATCCTGGAGGCGCCCAGGACTTGTGCCTGGTGGGGCGGGGCGGCGTAGCGGGAGATCGGGCATTTGACGCGGCGTGGGTTGACGCGGGCCCGGCGGGGTGGGAGCAGCGCGGGCCCGGCGGGGTGGGAGCAGATCGTGCAGCAGGGCCGGTGTGATTCGTCCCGGTCCGGTATCGGGCAATACGTCGGCGGCGGCGATGAGCTGGTCTTTGGCGGTCTCCAGAGCGACGGTGAAGGACGCGCGGTCCGGGTCGGTGCCGGGAAGCGTCTCGACGGCCTCGGCCATCGCCCGGCGCAGTGCCTGGTAGACGGTCAGGTGAGCCCAGAGTTCCTGCTGGATCCCGGTCGCGTCCTGGGATCGCAGTACCAGGCCGTGCTGCAGGGTGTGCCGAAGCGAGTAGAACGCGGACTCGATCTCCCATCGCTCGTGGTACAGCTCCACCAGCTCTGCGGCGGGGTAGCGACGGTGATCGGTCAACGTGGTGGCCAGCCGGTAGTGGCTTTCCAGCCGCAGCCCTTTGGCTGTCGTCACCGCGATGTGTGCATCGATGATCCTCAGCCGGGTCCCGTTGATCCTGGTCAGGAACGACCCGTCCGGTAGCAGCGCCCAGCGCGCGGGTGTCCGGGTTCCCTTGAGGCGTACCAGCAGCTGTGCCCCGGTGGCCGCAGCCTTCGCGAGGAAGTCGTCGGAGTCGAAGCCCCGATCGTTGAGCAGCAGCATCTTGTTGTCCAGCAGCGGTAGCAACTGCTCGGCGTATCCTGTCTCCTTCTCGGGCGTCGGTCCGAAGACCGCACCGAGCAGAGCTCGGGTCCCGGTCTCGCACAGCACCATGATCTTCAGCATCGGATAGCCGTCCGTACCGTAACGGTGCCTGTGTTTGCCCAGCCAGGCACAGCCTCGCGGCCGGTCGGGAGCCTTGGTGGAGCTGCAGCCGTCGAAGGCAACTGTGCGCCAGCTCCTGTAACGCACCCCTGGTGTGGTCGGTTGTGCCACGGGACCGGCCAGTGTCTCGAAGAGCAGCCGCTGTGGCGCGGCGCCCAGCCGCCGGTGCACCTCTCGCAGCGCCTTCTCCGACGGACGCAGCGGAAGGAACCCGCGCAGCCCGCAGGTGAGCTTGTCCCACACCCGGATGTAGCCAGCTGCGGGAAGAGAACCAGTGCCAGCACGAAGTAGACGCCGACCCTCGACGGCAGCAACCTCAGCCTCCGCTGGGTGCCACCAGTACGTTCCAGCACGTCATCGACCAGTTCAAAGGGAAGCTGCCGGGTCAGCTCGCCCAGATGCCCCGGAGCGAAGACACCGCCGGCGACGGTGACGGACGACGACGTGAGCGTGACGGTGGAACACTGAACGGGCAACGGGGCTCCTTCAGGCGGGAAGACCTTGGTCGGCTTCCTCGCTCTACGAGGAGTCCCGTAGCCCTGACCGGCACTTCTCCCAAATACCCCGCCCCTGTTGACAGCGGCGGACAAGCCATAACTCCGTGGCCTTGGAAGTATCCGTTGGAGTTGCGTGAGCGTGCGGTGCGGATGTATCGGACCGCCGAGCCGAAGCCCGTGATCCGCCGTATGGCCGAGGAGCTCGGTGTGCACCACGAGGCCCTGCGTAACTGGATCCGTCAGGCCGAGGCCGACGCCGAGGCCGAGGCTGACGCCGGTGAGCGAGGCGACATGCTCACCACCGCCGAGCGGGAGGAGCTTGCCGCCCTGCGGAAGGAGAATGCCCAGCTCAAGCGTGCGAACGAGGTCCTTCGGACAGCCTCGGCTTTTTCGCGGCCCAGCTCGACCCGACCCGGCCCAGGTGACCGCGCTCCTCGATGCGCACCCGCACCTGGGGGTCGAGCCCGTACTCCGGGAACTCTCCATCCCCTCCTCCACCTACTACCGCCGGCGCCAGGCGGAGACCGAGCCCTGCGAACGGCGCCGCCAGGACGCCGAGCTGACCAGCAGGATCCGTCAGGTCCACGACGAGTCCGGCGGGAACTACGGCTCACCGCGCGTGCACGCCGTCCTCCATCGTGAAGGCACTCGCGTCGGCCGCAAGCGCGTCGAACGGCTCATGCGCCAGGCCGGCCTCGCCGGAATCAGCCCCCGCCGGGGCAAGAGCTTCACCCGCCGTGACCCGGACGCCGACCTCGCCCCTGACCTGGTCCAACGCGACTTCACCGCGAACGGGCCGAACCGGCTGTAGGTCACCGACCTGACCATGATCGCGACCGAGGAGGGTCCACTGTGGCTGTCCGCGATCCGCGACGCGTTCTCCCGCCGGGTGGTGGCCTGGGCAACCTCCGCCCGCGCCGACGCGGACCTGGTCCTGACCACGCTGGAATACGCCCTGGCCAGCCGCGAAGTCGCCCCCGGGGAGCTCATTTCATCATGCGGACCACGGCTGTCAATACACGTCCGTGAAGCTCACGACACGCCTGGTCAGGGCCGGGATCCAGGCGTCGATGGGCTCGGTCGCCGACTCGTATGACTGTCAGTCTTCTCGCACCGGATCCCGCAAGGATCGGGTAGCCCCGGCCGAGGCGGTCTGACTCTTGCTTACGACTGACCCCACGGGTGTCCTGGCGTTGATCTGTCGACCGCCCGGCCGGGCACGCAGCAAGCGCTGCCGCCGGACGGACGTGACCTGATAAAAGCCTGGAGCCGACTCACCAAAGCGTCCCCGTGACAGTCCTGTCCGTCCGACCGGCGACAGCGTGACCTCCCACGCTACCGACCGGAAGGAACATCGTGCAGACCATCGAGCAGCCCAGGTCCGGGCATGTCGTGATCGGTGTCGACACGCACAAGCACGTCCACGTCGCGGCGGTGATGGACACGATCGGCGGGATCCTGGCCACCTTGACCATTCCCACCGACACCGGCGGTTTCCAGCAACTGCTGGACTGGGCGGCCTCGTTCGGCAAGGTCCTGGCCTTCGGGATCGAGGGCACCGGCTCCTACGGCGCCACACTGACATCGTTTCTCCGCAGGAACGGCCACAAGGTGGTCGAGGCCGGCCGGCCGGACCGGAGACTGCGGCGCATGAACGGCAAGTCCGACACCCTGGACGCCGAGAACGCCGCCCGCGCCGTGCTCGCCGGGTTCGCGACCGCCACACCGAAGAGCGCCGACGGCGAAGCGGAGATGATCCGCCGGCTCAAGGTCGCGCACGACCAGGCCGTTGAACAGCGCGCCGCGGCAATGGTCACGATGAAGGCCATGCTGGTCCACGCCCCGGACACCCTGCGCCGGGAGACCGCGGGAAAGACACAGATCACACTGGCGCGGCAGCTGGCAGCCCTGCGTCCTCGCCGCCTGGAAGGACCCGCGGACGCACTGCGCCACACGCTGCGGACGCTCGCCAAGCGGTGGCAGTACCTCGACGCCGAGGCCAAAGAACTGACGAAGATGATCGGCGACCTGGTCAAGCGGGCCGCTCCACAACTGCTCGAACCGTTCGGCATCGGGGTGGACACCGCCGCAGAAATCCTCGTCGTCGCCGGCGACAACCCCGAACGGATCAAGTCCGAAGCCGCTCTCGCCAAGCTCGCGGGCATCGCTCCCGTGCCCACCGGCTCCGGCATGACCAGCGGCAGGCATCGCATCAACCACGGCGGCCACCGACAACTGAACGCCGCGATCTACCGCACCGTCATCGTCCGCATGCAATTCCACCAGCCCACGATCGACTACGTCGCCCGCCGCACCACCGAAGGAAAGACGAAACGCGAGATCATCCGCTGCCTCAAACGCTACGTCATCCGCGAGGTCTACCACCTGCTCCGACCCGCCCCACGAGCGCCCCACACGGCCAGTTGACAACTATAGGAGCGTCAACGCCGCTGCGGAGAACCTGTGGATGGTCATCAAGACCGAGTGCATCCGCGGCCGCGTCTTCGCCACCAGGGCCGAAGCGAACCTCGCGCTCTTCGAGTACCTCGACGGCTTCTACAACCCCCGCCGCATCCAGAAACGACTCGGATACCTCAGCCCGATCGAGTACGAGGAGAAGTACTACGCCAACCAGGCAGCAACCGAACGAGCCAACCTGAAACCACGTCAACCCACCCTGACCAGCTAGTCAGCACCTCCCGCACAGCGGAGGAACCCCAGACCCACATCTGCCGCAACGTCTGGACCCGGTCAAGCAGCCGCAGGGACGCAGGAGCGTCCTGTCCGTGAAGGGCCACCAGCAGCCTCAGCCCGGCGGCGCCGATCTGCTCGACCCGCTCGGTGCGCTTCGCCTTCCCGTGGGTAGGCGGGTGACTTCGAACCGGTTCGCGTACCAGTCGAACCAGTCGGCAGGAACCGAGTCGGCCGGCCACTCCGGCTCGCGAACGGCCATGCCGTTCAATACAGCCCGCAGGGTCTCACCGAGCCGCACCAGGCCGTTGATCTGCCGAGAAGCACACAACACAATCGTGGAATCCGTGCGCGCACGGCCACCGGCCTTGAGTAATCCGTGCTCCGCAGCGGCCTCAAGAACCCGGTCCAGGAGTTCAATTCCGGCGTCTCCCGCGATCAGCCGGTTCCTGAATTCGGTGAGCACCGAGTGATCGAATCCCGGATCGGCCAGCTCCAGTCCCACCAGGTACTTCCAGTCCAGCCGCCCGCGCACGGCGTCTGCGGCCTGCCGTCCGAGAGGCCCTCGGCGAACTGCATGACCGACACCAGCGGCAGCCCAACCGGCTACCACACCGGCCCCTGCTCGGGTACGGCCAAGCGAAGTCCGCATCCAAGAACACTCGCCCAACTCATCACGGCCCTGCATCGCCAGGCTGCCCTTCGGGAACGCAGCCCGCGCCACCCGGGCCGTCTCCTCAAGAACCCCGTCGAACTCCCTAGCGTGCAACGACACCGGCACCTTCCCCAGACACAACGTCGGCCTGCACGACCACAACGCGTCATGAGAGCTGTCGTCACATCAACCCCGGTTGCTGCGCCGTTCCTACTCGGCCGTGCCACTGCGCCAGGAGCGTCAACTTCGCCGGTGACCGATTCACTCTGAGCAGGGATAACCGCAAGGGTTCAACGGGGGCTTTCGGCCATGACGGGGCGGGTGGGAGAGAGCGGGGAGGCATGTGTGGTGGCTGCGGTCGCCTTGGCCTCATCCATGACGGCGTGGGGGGGGATGGGTCCCGGGGGCGGATTCCGCAAACGTGCCTCGCGGGATTGGCCAAAGCCCTCCACTCATCACTTTACGTGTTCACCCGGATGCGATGCACTTCGGGATGTTTCGGCTCTGCCACGGCGCGCAGGTTGCGGCCGGCCGGCGGCGCATTCCAACAGCATCGACTCGAGGGGAAGAACCACCATGACCACACCTCCCGCTGCTCCGCTCCGCGTCGCCCTGGCCAACGGCAGCTTCGAACAGCCCCCCGTGACCAGTGTGGAAATCCTGCCGGACGCCTCACAGACACAGGCGTCCAAGTGGGTCCCGGGCTGGCTCACCACCGCCTCCGATCACAAGATCGAGCTGTGGCATTCGGGCTTTCAGGGAGTGCCAGCAGCCGAGGGCGCCCAGTTCGCCGAGCTCAACGCCAATGAGGTCTCCACGCTCTACCAAGACCTGCCGACCACGCCCGGTACGACGCTGTACTGGCGGCTGTACCACCGCGGTCGCCAGGGGGACGACACCATGGCACTGGACATCGGCGCGCCGGGCTCCACGGTGGAGCAGAGGCGCTTCACCGACGGCAACACCGCCTGGGGCTACTACACCGGCACCTACACCGTCCCGGCAGGTCAGACGCTGACACGCTTCGCCTTCCGTTCCATCTCTGCCGCCGGTGGTAACCGCGGCATCGGCAACTTCCTGGACGGCATCTTCTTTGGCACCGCCGCCTATGTGGTGCTCGACAAGACCGCCATTCCCGCGGGGCCGCTGGAGGTGGGCGACGTCGTCACGTACCGCATCACCGCCAAGAACGAAGGCGGCGGCGGGGCCGAGAACCTCATCGTGACCGACGTCATCCCGCAGGGTACGACGTACCTGCCTGGCTCCCTGCGCGTCATCGACGGCCCGAACGCCGGAGCGAAGAGCGACGCGCAGGGAGACGACCAGGCGTACTACGACGCCCAGGCGAACAAGGTCGTCTTCCATCTCGGAAACGGCGCTTCCGCCGTGGAAGGGGGCAGCCTGCCCAACACCGAGACCCTGCCGGCAGGTACCACGGTGGAGTACCGGGCCGTCATCGACCGGGCCAGTGGTGGCAAGCAGATCAGCAACACCGCAACCGCTTCCTACGAGAACCGGCTCGGTGACACGCCGGAGCCCCTGACGTCCACCTCCAACGAACAGGTCACACAGGTCAAGCCAGCCGCCGACCTGACCGTGACGAAGGCAGCCGACACCACGACCGTCACCGTCGGCCAGACGGTCACCTACCGCATCACCGTCCACAATGCCGGCCCGAACGACGCCACCGGCGTCACCGTCACCGACCAGGTCCCCGACGGCCTCGCCTTCCTGTCCGCCGACGGCCCCGGAAGCTACGACCCGGCCACCGGGCAGTGGACCGTGGGAGACCTGGCCGACGGCGCCACCGCCACCCTCGTGCTGCGGGCCAAGGCAACCAAGGCCGGCCTACTGAGCAACACCGCCACCGCCACCGGCAACGAAAAGGATCCCGACACCACCAACAACGCCGACAGCGTCAGCATCTGCGTCGAACCGGCCCCCTCCTGCTGCGACCCCTGCGCCAGCTAGGAGTAGCCCCCAGCCAATCGCCGCGAAGGCTACTGCCAACGACTACTCCCGGCCCACCCAAACTCAGTGGTCGGCTCCGGAAGTCGTTCGAGGGTTGACGTAGGGACAGGGCTTGTGCGGGGCGCCGGTTGGAGGTCGGTGGCGGTGAGGCAGAGCTCGCAGGCGCACTCGAGGACTTCTAAGCAGGCGGGGGCTGCCGACCCGGGCTCAGGCGCCGGTCGCGCCTGGTGTTCCCGCGAACGGAGACCTGACCCCCGATCAGCCCCGCGCGTGCTCCAAGAGCGGCAGCACCGTGCGCGGGTCACCGCCCGCGAACCACACCCCGATCACGAACGCGGCGGTGGCTTCCACGTAACCGGCCCGGTCCAGGCCGCCCGCGTCCAGCGGGATCGCGCCCAAGTCCGTCACCAGCGCGCGTACCAGATCCAGGGCGCCGGCGTCTTCCCCGCACAGCGGTACCGCCAGGCCGTCCGGGTACCGGGCCCACACCTCGGCGGCACACACATTGAACGCCTTGATCACGTGCGCGTCTGGCGCCGCGTCCGCGATCCGGCGGGCCGCGGACGGGCCGCCGTCGGTGGTGAGCATGAGCCCGCCTGGCCCTGGCACGATCGGGTTCGAGCAGTCGATCACGGCCCGCCCCGCGAGCGCGTCGGCCAGCGGCGCGACCACGTCGAGCATCGCGGTGTGCGGAAGCGCGGCGAGCACCGCGTCCCCGTGTGCGGCGGCCTCGGCGAAAGTTCCCGCGCGGGCCCCGAGCCGGGCAGCGAGATCCGTCGCCTTGCCCGCGTCGCGCGCTGCGACCACAATGTCGTGCCCGGCCTTCGCCCAGCCCGCGCCGAGGGCCTCGGCCATGGCGCCCGCACCCACAATTCCGATCCGCATATCGATCCCCTTTGTTTGACCTGCCGGTTCGTGCGAGTGAATCTAGGCCGGCCGACAGGAACCGTTCGGTTCCCGCCGGGGGACCATAATTGGGGGAGTGATGGAGTGATGGGGAGCAACGGCGAGTATCTGGCGGACTGTCGGGCGCGTGTGGGCTTCGACCTGTTGACCAATCGGTGGAACAGCGTGGTCGTGTTCGCGCTCGGGGACGGCCCGATGCGGCCCGGGCGACTGCGCGCGGCCATCGGCGGGATCAGCGCCAAGGTACTCAACGAGACGCTGCGCCGCCTGGAGTACGACGGGCTCGTCACGCGGCGGGCCCACGCGGAGGCGCCCCCGCGCGTCGAGTACGAACTGACCGACCTGGGCCACAGTTTCATGGTCCCGATCCGCGCGATGGGCGCGTGGTCGGCGGAACACGGCCATCGCGTCCTGGAGGCCCAGGACCGCGCCGACGAGGCGTCAGCCACGGCGTAGGTGCATGGGCATGGGCATGGGCATGGGCATGGGCATGCGGCCATCCTGCGGGATCGTCTCGGCACCGGCTGCGGCAGGCTACGACCCGTCGTGATCCACTTTTCCGATCGGCCCGTCCGCCATGCCCGCAGCCCCGGCCTGCCCGAGAGTCCCGACCGCCGCCGAGCGCGAGCGGTTGAAGAAGATGACCTACGGCCAGAAGTATGCCCTGATCATCCCGGATGAATGATCAGGGCATGCGTGATGGACAGATGCACCGGCTCAGACGGCTGTCGACCGGCGCTGGTGTGGCATGTTCCAGCCTTCGGCGAGTTTCGACGGATGAACGTTGTGCCCACCGCCGAAGAACTCGCAGAACTTCATTATCAGCGGGTCCCAGCCGAGCGGATCCACGTAGTGCGTCCCCGGAATGACCAGCTCCTGTTCGACATGGGCACGAAGGACCTCGACCTCAAAGGCAGTGGCGTGCGAAGTGGGACCGCCGAAGGGATGGGCCGAGACAACACGGCACTCAAGCTGGACCGGACATTCCGCGACCCTGGGGGCCCGGACCAGGTCCGATGCCTGCTCGGTCAGCTGTGCGGCCGAGAATTTGTCCGGCTCGTACCGGTAGCCCTGTTTCATTTTGTAGTCCGGCACGACTGGCTTCCCGGTGGTGAGCGCCATCCGGTCGACAGCATCGACCAATGCCGACGAGGGCAGGTTGAGCACGCACTCGCCCTCCCGCAGCAGGTTCGCGGTGGTCTGGGCATTGTTGCCAAGACCAAGCATGCACGACTGGCCCAGCCACCACGCCGAGGACATCGGCGCCAAGTTCGCCGTGCCGTCCTCGTTGAGTGAGCTGATCAGCACCACCGGCGTTCCGAAGTACAGGACCTTAAGCCCGGGGACAACATGCATGCGCCGTGCCTTTCGTGGAGTGCCAGACGGACAGGCCCGCGAGCAGGAACGCGAGCCGTCGCTGACTCTCTCGCGGGGGCGACTATCGACGCTGGCGGAAATACGACATCACGTTCTCACACGGGTGGAACGATCACGTCGTGTCGCCGACCACTGACACTTCCTGTCGCTGACCTGTCGGACGAAACGAGAGTGTCAGTACTCGACGACAGGTGAAGTGGCAGTAAGCCGGGCGCCCCGATTGGCCTGCGCGATCAGATCTGAGCGATGAGTGCGTAGCGTTCGTCGGTCACCGGACCACCCCAGAGGGCGGGGCAGCTGCTGAGGTCCTCGGTTCGCAGGTCGGTGACGAGCGGGCGTAGGACAGCTGTCAGTTCGGCGGCGCCGACGCCGTGATGCCAGGGCAGGGTCTCGGCTCCCGCGACGTAGGGGGCCCCGACCAGTCCGGCCTCGCGCCACCGGCCCTCGACCAGGACGAGCGTGCCACCCGGGCGGATGCGTCCGATCCACTCGTGCAACGCGGCCCGCGGATCGGGCAGCGTCCACACCAGATGGCGGCAGAGTAGGAGGTCGAACTGCTCGTCACCGGTGGGCGGCACCGCTGCGTCACCCGTGAGGAATCGGGCCTGGAGACCGGCGGCAGTCAGCTTGGCACGGGCCTGGTCGACCATCCGCGGCGCCAGGTCCACTCCCGTGACGCGATGACCGGCCTCGGCCAGTAGCCGCGAGAGCGATCCGGTACCGCAGCCGACGTCCAGCACATCCGCCGGAGCGGCCGGCGCCCAGGAGATCAGACGCTTCTGCCAGGCGGTGCGCGTGACCTCTTCGCGCAGACCGTGGTCGGGCTCGTCGTCAAAATCGGGGGCAGCGGCGTTCCAGTAGGCGGCGATGGCCGCAGGGTGCGTCATGGTGACGATCGTGGCATGCGCCACTGACAGAGCCTCAGTGCCATGTGGGCTGACGGTTCCATGACCTCATTCGGTGGTGGTGGCGGCTGCTTCGTCGTAGGCGGCGAGGGTGCGGGAGAGGGTGGAACGGCCGACGCCGAGGTGCTTGGCGATAGCGGTGACCGACTCCTTGCTGTCGCGGCGGCGGAGGGCGACGGCGAGCATGTCGCCGTCGATCGCGAGCGGGCGGCCCCCGTGGTTGCCGTTCGCCGCGGCGGTGTCCAGGCCGATCAGGTCCGTGGATGAACTCCCGCTCGACCTCCGCCATCGCGGCAAAGACGACGAACAGGACCTTGCCCGCGCCGTGCGGGTCGTAGGTGCCCACGAGGGGCCCGGTGCGGATCTCCAGGCGGTGGCCGCACTCGGCTAGGTTCTGCGCGCTGGTGAACAGCCCGATCATGTTGCGGCCGAGCCGGTCGAGCATGGTGACGGTGAGGGTGTCGGCTGGGCGCAGGTCGGCGAGGGCGGCGTAGTACTCGGGCCGGATCTTCTCCCGGGTGCCGACCTTCTCGACGTAGATGCGCACGCACTCGGCTTCCTTGAGGGCGCGGGCCTGTCCGGCGAGGTCCTGGCCCTTGCTGGACACGCGGGCGTAGCCGATCCGGTCGCCGGTACGCTCCAGCGTGGCGAGCAGGCTGGGGTCGGGCTCGGGGCCGGGCTGCCACGGCCGGCCGGGGCCGCGGGCGGCGGGGATACGGATCGCGGGACCGTCTCGGCCATGGTCTTGAGGATCGCGGGCCGTTCGGGCTCGGCAAGGTCGATCAGGAGGTCTTTGGCGAGGAAATCCATGGCGCGGTCCGCAGTGAACACGCCGAGTGCCCCTTGGGGAGCGGCGGTGAGGTGGCCGTAGTACGGGGCTGCCGCTTTGAGGAGCACGGTACGCCCCCGCGCGCTTCCGGTAGGGCCTTCGTGCTGCTCCGCTCCCAGCGGCGGCCCCCCAGACCGATGGCTTCGGCAAAGCCGTGGACGCGACCACCTGTGACCTCAGCACATATGGCCTGACCTGCATGTTTACCTCCATAAACCTAGGATGGACATGCACGGGCGACGGCGTGGAAGCAGCGTCGGCTGCATCGGTGACATCCGCTCACACTACTCAGGACGGCCCAGGGAGGGTGCTTCATGACCAAATCCGGCAATCCCAGTCAACCCGCGAACGAGAACGGGTACGACGGCAGTCACATCCAGATACTCGAGGGCCACGAGGCGGTACGCAAACGCCCCGGCATGTACATCGGCTCGACCGGCGAACGCGGCCTGCACCACATGGTGTACGAGGTCGTCTCGTACAGCGTCGACGAGCACCTGGCCGGCCACGCCGACGCCATCGACGTCACGATCACCGCGGAGGGTGGCATTCGCGTCGCGGACAACGGGCAGGGCCTGCCCCTCGACGTACAGGAGCCTACCGGCATGTCGGCCGTCGAACTCGAGCTGACGGAGCTGTCCTTCGGCTCCAAAGTCCACACCGGCTACGGAGTCTCCGGCGGCCTCAGCGGCCCGGGCCTGTGCGTGGTCAACGCGCTGTCGAACCGTCTCACGGTCGAGGTCCACCGAGACGGCCACCGTTGGACCCAGGAGTACGAGAAGGGCACCCCGGTCACCGCCTTGACGAGGAACGAGGAGACGGACGAACACGGCACCGCGATTGCGTTCCTGCCCGACGCGGACATCTTCGAGGCCACCCACTACTCGTTCGCCACGCTGTCGGAGCGCCTCCAGGAACTGGCTTTCCTCAACGGGGGCCTGGCCATCTCACTCACCGACGAGCGTCCGGAGCGGCCGGCCCGCCACCACCACACGGACGGCTTGCGGGCCTACGTCACCCACCTCAACCCCTACCCCCCGAGTCTCGTCCACTCCCCCGCCATCGCCTTCGAGTCGGAGAATCAGGACGAGACGATCTTCGTGCAGGTCGCCATGCAGTGGAACACCTGTCCCCCGGGCGAGTTCCGCTCCTTCGCGAACAGCACCCGCACCTATGGAGGGCGGTGCCCACAAACAGGGCTTCCGTGCCGCACTCACGAACGTCGTCAACGGCTACGCGCGCCGCCAACGGCAGCTGTCCGTACACGACGAGGACATCACGGCCGAAGCCATCTGCGAGGGGCTGACCGCGGTCGTCTCCGTAAACTCGCCCATCCCACCTTCGAAGGATCCACCAGAACCAAACTCAGCAACCCCGAAGCGGACGCCTACGTCCAAGAGGTCGTCCGCAGGCACCTCACCGACTGGCTCGACCACAACCCGAACCAAGGCCACAGCCATCATCCGCCACATCCTCAACACCCCTACCGCTCAGGGGAGGCGGTGACCCCGGCAGACCTCACGTGGCACCGTGGACGCCCATGGGACCCGTCAGCCGGCCCGAAGCCCGGACGTACGGCCCAGCAGCCCGTGCGGTGTCCTGCTCCCCTCATCGCAGGGGCGGGACACATCCGATTCCGGTCCCCCCCATCCTTGCAGCAGTCTTCGCCACCTGGCCTCTTCGTCAAGGTCCGGCGCAGCCAACGTGCTGGCGGGCACGGGAGCCGTCGTCCCAAGAACCGGGCGCAGGGAGATCAGGTACGCCTCAGCGGATTCGAGGACAGAAGCATCCGGGGCCTGTCGGCGCCCGCGGGCCTTGACCTCGAGCTCGTACCACCCCGCTCCGGAGGCGGACAGGACCGGAAGGTCTAACCGCGGCCCATCGACGACCGACTCGATACGCAGGCTACCCGTGGGCGACCAGACCAGCGCCGTCGCCTCCTCCTCCCATTCACCCGACGAGTCCTGCGAGGCCCACGTCCGGACCTCCACGCGCACGTTGCCGGTGTTGATACCGGTCCGCACGCGTCTGCTTCATCAGCCGGAAGGCGTGCTCCAGGTCGAAGCGGCGGAGGAACGACTGCCACCACCGGTCCACATCCGCCGACGCGACCGAGGTAGCGGAGCACCACAGCCAGACCGGTTTCGGGTCGCGGTCGCCCGGCAGGTACTCCACCGTCAGGCGCATCAATGTGCCGTGCAGGACGGGTAGTTCCTCTTCCGCGTGTTGCTCTCGGCTTTGGCGACACACGGGGCGATGCTGCCAGCGACGACGGCCTCATAGGCAGCCTCGGCATCCGCCTTCTTCAAGCCGAGAGCCTTCAGATGCGCCACGCACGACGCTTCGCCGGCGTGGGCTGCGGACGCAGCGGTCAGTGTCAGTCCGCCGGTGGCGAGGGCGCCCGACGGCGCAAGGACAGCGATTCGAGCGCGAAGAGTACGCATATCTGTGCTCCGCCTACTCCGTCGGCGACGGCCGTGACGTCTGTGTCGGTATCTTCGGTGTGCCGCCCGGGTTCGTGCCCAGGACGACGTACCACGACTTCCCCTTACGGGTTAGCGTCAGCGTCTCGTTGACGGGCCGGCCCTTGTCGTCCGTCGCGCGGACCTGGGCGTCTGCCGTGTCCGGGCCGAACTCGTGACTGACCCGGACGTCGTCCACGTGCAGCTTGCGTCCGCCCTGCGTGGCGACCAGCTTCTGCGCCTCCTCCTCCGTCCCCGCGTTCCCGGGCGGGCCGAGTTTCGCCAGGGCCTGGGCATCCCGGTCGTTGAGCGCCTTCACGTACGCGACTGCGGTGTCGCGCTCGTTTCTCGCCTTCCCCTGGTCACCGCCCCCGCTACCGTCGCACGCGGCCACGAACAGGACCGCGACCGCCGTCGCGCACACGATGCGAAGTGGTGTCTTCATGTCGCTCCAGAGGAAGGCGAGCCGGTCAACGACGGTGAACGATCAGGTGCGGTGCGCGTACCACGTCGTGTGCGGGCGCGCGGCGAGGAGGTTGGTGAGCTTGCGGTTGTGCGTGTTGTTCGTGTGGTACGTCAGGTAGATCTCGTCGGCGCCAGAGAAGCCCGTCACGATCATCGTGTGGTCGATGGTGTTGTCACGGTCCCAGTCCGCCTGCAGCACGTCGCCCAGGCCCATCTGCCAGACATTGGGCAGGATCCGGGTGCGCTGCGAGTGCTTCGTGGCGAACCAGTACCAGTTCTCCGCACCCGCCCAGGTGTAGCTGGTCGTCCAGGTGTGGCCGCCGTAGTACCACTTGTCCTTGTCCTTGCGGTCGAAGTACCCGCTGCCCTTCTGCTTCCAGCCACCGGCCTTCATGGCCTGCGAGATGAAGTTGGTGCAGTCGTTCCCGTAGGTGCGGTAGCTGCCGTTGGGGTTCTTCCAGTAGTGGTTCGCATAGTTGACCATCGCCGTGTAGTCGTACCCGGCGGCCAGGGCGGTCTTGTCGTTCGCGGTGCGCTGTCCGGCCACGTGGCCGGTGGCGGAAGAGGCCGTGCGTCGGTCCTCGTTCTTCGCGCCCGCGGGTTGCTCGGTCTTCGGCGGGGTGTTGTACGTGGTGACGTCCCCCGCGCCGAGGTCCGGGCGGTCCTCGGCGAGCACCCACTTGCCGGCCGCGTCACGCGTGAAGGTGAGCGTGTGGTCGAGGACGTACTCCTCGGCCTTGGGCTCGTCCGCCGAGCGGACGTTCGGGTAGAAGAGGCTCGTGCTCTCTGTCAGCCGGAGCGTGGCCTTGCCGCCCTTGTGTTCCGCCTTGCCCGTGGTGACCGTCACCTTGGCGCCGGAGTAACCGCCGCTGGCCTTCTCGTAGACGCGACCCATCCCGGCGAGCTGGGCGAACTCCGTCGCGAGGCCCTTCCGGAGTTCCGGTGTGGCACGGTCGGGCACGACCGGCGCCAGGCGGTGGGCTCCGGCCGTGGTGACCGAGTCGGCCCGCTGCTGCAGGTACGCGCGGGCGACCCCGGTCAGGTCCCGGACCTCGCTGCCGGCGAGCGGGCGGGGCTCCGCCGCTTCCGCGGACGCCTCGCTCCCGGCGGCGGATGCCGGTACGGCCGCGGTGAGCGCCACGACTGTCGCCGTGATCAACGCATACGGTAATCTGCGAGCGATCTTGCTCATGCTTCCCCCTGTTGTGATGGCTGACGCCTGTATCAGGGTGCTCTTGAAGAGGGCTCATGAGGCAGTAGGCGAGCCCTGATGGCCGAATGTCGACGCTGATTGGCGCGAGAGCGACTTACTTGTCCGACCGATCATATGACCGCATCGCGTACGGGTCGTTGATGTGGACATGGGGCGGGGAGATCTAACGGACGCCGAGTGCGAACGGCTGCGGCCGTTCCTACCGCTCAGCAACGGGCATTGTGGCAGGTGGCGGGAGCACAGGCAGGACCAGCCCGTTCTCGCGCCAGCGGCGGAAGAAGGCATAGACCCTGGCCCCGTCGGGGAAATCCGCGGGCATCGCCCGCCATGAAATCCCGCCCGCGACCAGGTAGCGGATCGCGTCCAACATCTGGCGGTGGCAGTAGCCCTCGGGCTGCCCGCCCGGCCCTCCAGCCAGGACGGCGTGGGCAGCAAGGGCCGCAGCGCCGCCCTCGCCGCAAGATCACCCCATCAGAAACCCTGTTCGACCCGCACGTTCCATGATCGGTTGAGATACAGCTACTGAACGAAGCCAAGGTCCGGCTACAGACGGTCCCCTGACTCTTTGTGAGCCGGTTCAACGATCAAGGTGATGCTGCCTTGGCCCGGTTCGCCGAGGCCCGAGGGGAAGCCGACCGTGAATGGCCCTACGTGGCGATCCTGGTCGCGCGTCTGGTCGATGCGGTCGTTCCGGAGGTCGAGGGCCCCGCTGGAGTGGCGGTGAACGTGGCGGATGCGGACGGGTCGATGCTGTTCCCGCCCGTGGCCGGGATCGTCCCCGATGCATGTGCCGTGGACGTCGAGGCCGAGTCCGCGGGGGTGGCCTGATGGCGGGCGACGGTGACTTCGAAGTATCCCCGCAGGCGGTTGCAGCAGTCCAGAAGGGTCTGCGGGCGGCGATATCGGAGCTGCGCGAGTTGGGGGACGCGGCTACTCGTGGGTGTCGGCGGGCTGGTTACGGGTGGCGATCAGGGACCAGGCGATGGAGACGGTGATGGTCACCGCGATGACGCCGAGGGTGAGGGGGATGGGGAGCTTGCCGACGGGGGTCTCGGACAGGATGAGCTTGACGCCGGCGAAGGCGAGCAGGACCGCGAGGCCGTAGTGGAGGTAGGCGAAGCGGCGCAGGAGCCCGGCGAGGCAGAAGTACAGGCTCCGAAGGCCCAGGACGGCGAAGGCGTTGGCGGTCCACACCAGGAAGGTGTTGGTGGTGATCGCCAGGACGGCGGCGACGGAGTCGACGGCGAAGATCAGGTCGGTTGCCTCCACCGCGACCAGGACCACGAACAGCAACGTCGCCATGTGCTTGCCGTTGATGCGGATGAAGAACCTGTCGCCGTGGAACTTGGGGTCGGTGGGGATGAGCTTCTTGACCAGGCGGACGACGGGGTTGCGGTCGGGGTGGACCTCCTCGTCCTTGGAGACAGCCATCTTCCAGCCGGTCCAGATCAGGAACGCACCGAAGACGTAAGCGGTCCAGAAGAACACCTGGAGCAGTTCGGCGCCGACGAAGATGAACACGAGCCTCGCGGCCAGGGCTCCGAGGACGCCCCAAAAGAGGACCTTGTGCTGGTAGGCGTCGGGGACGGCGAAGAAGGAGAAGACCAGCGCGAAGACGAAGACGTTGTCGATCGACAGGGCCTTTTCGATCAGATAGCCGGCGTAATAGGTGGAGGACACCTCTCCGCCCTGCCACGCCAGCAGGATCAGGCCGAAGCCGAGACCGATGGCGATCCAGATCGAGCTCCAGATCGCTGCTTCCTTGAAGCCGATGACGTGGTTGTCGCGGTGGGCGATCAGATCGACGGCGAGCATCACGCAGATGCCGACAGTGACCGCGGCCCACACCCACAGCGGGACGGCGAACGACAGGTCATTCATCGCGAAACGTTTCCTCTCCAAGGGCCGGACGGCAGGTCACCCACGGGCGGCGCGGTCACGGCGAGAGCGATCGCAGGGGCACCCAGGAGGCAGGGGTGACCGCGTGGACGAACGGGCCGCCGCCCAGGGCCGCGGCCTCAATCAGGGCGGGTGCGTCGAGGCCGTGCGGACCGCGGCGGGCGGCCACCACATCCGGCGCCCGGTGGCGGGTCGCCAGCGCCAGCAGCTCCTTCGCCGCCGCCAGCCGCGAACCACGGCCCGGGGGCAGGTGGAACACCTCCGGGATGTAACCGGTGGCGTGCGGGCCGATCTTGGGCATGACCCGGGCCAATACCGCCCGCACCGGCGCGGAGGCCGGACCGAGGGAGGAGCGGCGGACGTGCGGGGGCATCACGGCGATCAGAAGCAGCGGAACACGGCGGGCCAGCGCCATGCGTGCGGCCGCCTCGGCCACCGCGGCATCGTCGATGCGATCGGTCAGCACCGCCGCCACCGGCTGGACCAGACCCGCCCGCGCGGGACGGTGGACGCTGTCGCGTACGGGGTGGGAGAGCAGTCGGGTCATGGCACTTACCCGCCTTCCTTAACAGGAGGAATCCCCTCAAGCGTCACCTTCCCACCCGACATGCGTCAACAGTTACACGAAAACTTTTTCGCTAATAAGAGTTCGCATGAGGGGGTGAATACGCGAAGCAAAGTTCGTATGATGGAGGCCATGAGCAGCTCATCGGCACGCGGCGACCAGTGGACGTTCTTGACCAACCACGCACGGGTGCTGCTGTGGCTCGCCCGGGACCCGGAGGTCCGGCTGCGCGACGTCGCCGCCGGCATCGGCATCACCGAGCGGGCGGTGCAGATCATCGTCGCGGACCTGGAAGCGGCCGGGTATCTAACCCGCACCCGGGTGGGCCGCCGCAACCGCTACACAATCGACTCAAGCGTCGCCCTGCGCCACCCTCTGGAGGCCGACCACCCCGTCGGTGACCTCCTAGGCGCGTTCCTCCACCGCGAGGAAACCCCGGACAGCAGCATGCTCGCCGAGCCGGAGGTGGCCGTCACGCCGTGATTGACGAAACCCTGCCGCACGGGGTGGGCGAGGTCATCGCGGGCCTCGTGGACGCGGTACGGGCCGGGGACGATGCTCGCATCGACAGGCTGCTGGACCAGCTGGTCCGCGTCGCGACCCCCGACACCCTGGTGCGCGGTTCTCGGAGCTGGAACGGCTGCGCCGGCCGCCGACGCGGACGACGGGCACGGCATTCCCCCGCGCGCTGGAGCGGATGGACGAGATCAGCGCGTTCCAGCGCGGACGGCTGAAGCTGTCACAGATCCCACCGAAACGGCTGGTCGCACTCGCCCGGTACTAGGCGCAGGGGTCGAAGGTGCCTCCGCTGGAGCGCACGGCGATGCTCACCGCGGTGATGCGGCACCTGGAGTAGAAGGCGATCGACGAGGCCCTGGGCCTGTTCGGGGCAAGCGGGTCCTGGCGGGAGTGCGCGGGCGCGAACCGCGTCAGCGCTCTCGCGCCGATCGGACCATGATCTGCCAACGGTTGTACCAATGTTCCCCAAGGCCGTATGAGCGACGGCGTGACATGGGGCGGCCAAGTGGGGTGATGCTGGAAGTGACGCTCGGAAGAGGTGATCGGTGATGCCACCGCACTGCGACTCCCTCGACGGTCCCGCTGTCACGGCTACGCGCCTGGCCCTGCAGGAGGTCAGCCACGTCCTTCCCTACGTCCCTCAGGAAGGGGAACAGGAAGTGCGCGAGGCATTCGGCCTGGCCGACCAGGCGCGGTCGCTCGGCCCGACGGCCCGGGAAGTGGCTGACCGCTGGTTCTTCGAGACCGTTGTTCGCGTACACCGTGCAGGCGAAGGCGCGCCCTTCACAGGGCTGAAGCCCGCCGGGCTGGACGTCGGGCCGGTGATCTCGGCTGCCGAGCGCGCGCTCGATGACGGCTCGGCGGACGAGCTGGCCACGTTGCTGTGCGCGATAGCCCGCGAGCAGGTGGAGGCTTGCACGCACACGCCATGGCACTCAAAGAACATGCTGGCGACGGTGTGGCCGCCACCCGCGAGTACATCGAGGCGGCGCTTGGCCTGCAAGTATGAGCCCACGGCCTCCATGCGCAGGCCATCGCAGCCCCGCATGCCCATGCCACGCGCCCAGGCCGAGGGGCTGATGGCCACCGCCACCGGATGACGAGCCGCGGCAGTGACCATCGCCGTGCGCTTCGGCTCCGGCATGCACCCCAGGTTGGGGTGCCGTAACGAGCGGCGAACCAAACCCATGAAACACATCGCCCGACGCGTCGCAAAGCGCACAGCACCGGACCGGACCGTCTCCACCGTCGATCCGACGCACGGCACATCCACAACCTCCACGAGAGCCCAAAGAAAATCGGACGCCGACGTCGAGAACGTGTGACTGGCTCCGTCCCTGCAGTGAACGCGACCACAATGGGTCGCACCAGCACTCAGGAGAACCACGATGGCCAAGTACTTGCTACTCAAGCACTACCGCGGCGCCCCGGCTGCGGTCAACGACGTGCCGATGGACCAGTGGAGTCCGGAGGAGATCTCGGCGCATGTGCAGTACATGAACGACTTCGCGGCCCGGCTGGAGAAGAGCGGCGAGTTCGTCGACGGTCAGGCGCTCGCCCCCGAGGGGACGTGGGTCCGGTACGACGGTGAGGGGCGGCCGCCGGTCACCGACGGCCCGTTCGCGGAGACCAAGGACCTCATCGCCGGCTGGATGGTGATCGACGTCGACAGCTACGAGCGCGCCATCGAGCTGGCCGGGGAACTGTCCGCCGCCCCCGGAGCGGGCGGCAGGCCGATCCACGAGTGGCTCGAGGTGCGCCCGTTCCTGGCCGCGCCGCCCACCATCACGGAGTGACCTCATTGATGAACGAGGCCCTGCTCCGGAGCCTCACGCCGAGCGTGCTCGCCGTCCTCGTCCGCCGCGGAGCCGAATTCGCGGCGGCCGAGGACGCCGTACAGGACGCGCTCGTCGAGGCGGTCCGCGTCTGGCCGACCGACCCTCCACGGGATGCGAAGGGCTGGCTGGTCACCGTGGCCTGGCGCCGCTTCCTTGACGCGACCCGCGCGGACGCCGCCCGCCGCCGGCGTGAGGACCGCGTCGACGAGGAACCACCGCCCGGGCCCGCGTCGACGGTGGACGACACGCTCCAGCTCCACTTCCTGTGCGCCCACCCGTCGCTGACACCCGCGTCCGCGATCGCGCTCACGCTGCGCGCCGTCGGCGGGTTGACCACCCGCCAGATCGCCCAGGCCTACCTGGTGCCCGAGGCGACCATGGCGCAACGCATCAGCCGGGCCAAGCGCACCGTCTCCGACATACGATTCGACCAGCCCGGCGACGTCGCCACCGTGCTGCGCGTCCTCTACCTCGTCTTCAACGAGGGCTACTCCGGCGACGTCGACCTCGCCGCCGAGGCGATCCGGCTTACTCGGCAGCTCGCGACCGCCGTCGACCACCCCGAGGTGGCCGGGCTGCTCGCCCTCATGCTGCTCCACCACGCCCGGCGGGCCGCCCGGACCGCGCCCGACGGCAGCCTGGTGCCGCTCGCCGAACAGGACCGCGGCCGGTGGGACACCGGGTTGATCGCCGAGGGCGTCGGGATCCTGCAGGCGGCCCTCGCCCGCGACCGGCTGGGCGAGTTCCAGGCCCAGGCCGCCATCGCGGCGCTCCACGCTGACGCGCGCACCGCCGAGGAGACCGACTGGGTGCAGATCGTCGAGTGGTACGACGAGCTCGCGCGCCTGACCGACAGCCCGGTCGTCCGGCTCAACCGCGCGGTGGCCGTCGGGGAGGCCTATGGGCCGCCCGCCGGCCTGTCGGCGCTCGCGGCGCTGGACACCTCACTGCCCCGCTACGCCGCGGTGGCGGCGTACCTCCACGAATGCGACGGCGACCTGGCGACGGCGGCGCAGCTGTACGCCGAGGCGGCCCACAAGGCACCCAACCTCGCCGAGCGTGACCACCTGACGCGCCAGGCCGCCCGGCTCAACGTCCGCCGATGTCGCTGACGGGTCGCACTCGGATCCTCCCGCGGCACAGGGCGCGCCCCCCATGGCCAGAGCGGTCACCTCACGGTGAGTGAGCGGGTCAAGGGGGGCAGAAGCTGAACGACCTGATCGCGAAGTACGCCTGCACGCTGACCAGGCGAATCCGGCGCACGTTGCCGCTCGGTGGCCGCTCTCCTGAACGAGGATTGGATCTTCCTCCGAGAGGCGCTATCGCGGCAGGAGCGAGGCGTCCGGCTTCCAGTTGGTGTGGACGGCCATCTGATCGCGAACGAACTACTCCTGCCCCCACTCGCTCCGCGGGGGCCGTTGCGTGGTCGGGAGGGGTGAGTCCGTCGATGACCTTGCGGGTGGCGGCGAGCTCGGCCAGGCGGGCTTCGGTCTCGGCGAGGACGGTGGTGAGCCGCTCGATCTGTTCACGCAGGTTGTCGGCTCGTGCGGCGGTCTCATCGTGCTCGGTCTGCAGCAGCCGCAGGAGTTCGCTGACGTTCACGTGGCCAGCTCCACGTCGTCCCGCCAGGTGGGGGCAGGGGTGGTGAGGCGGCGGAGCATGCCGGCGGTGGAGGCCCAGTAGACGCGGGAGGCCGCGTTGTCGGGCCGGTGGTCGTAGTCGCGGGCGAGGCGCTGGTGCAGCATGAGGGTGCCGTTGACCTGCTCGACCACCCACCGTTTCGGTTGCGGGACGAAGCCCTTGCCATGGTCGTCGGGGTTGCGGCGGACCACCTCGACGGTGATGTCCTCCACCGCCCCGTGGATGACCATGGCGTCTTTGAAGCCCTGGTCGACCAGGACCTTCTCCAGGCGCATCCCGCATCGTTCGGCCGCCTGGTCCAGCTGGACGATGCCGGCCTCGTTGTCGTGCGCGCTCGCAGCGAGGATCACCACACCGATGATCAGGCCCAGCACGTCGACGGCGAGTCCCGGCTTCCTGCCAGGCGTCTTCTTGTTCACGTCCAGTCCCGTCGTCTCCTTCGGCACCCCGGCCGCCACGCGGACGGACTGGGTGTCGATGATCACCAGGGACGGGTCCTCTAATCGTCTGGCCCGCTCCCGCACCTGGCAGCGCAGGATCTCCTGGATCCGCTGGTCAAGGCCGTCCTGGCGCCAAAGGGCGAAGTAGTAGAACACCGCCGACCAGGTCGGGAAGTCGTGCGGCAGGAGCCGCCACTGACAGCCTGTCCGGTTCTGGTAGAGCAGCGCGTTCACGACCTCGCGCACGTCGCAGGAGCCCGGATCCCCGGTCGCCGACCGCGCCACCCGCTCCTGCTTCCACGCGGTGACCAGCGGCTCGATCAACGCCCACTGCCCGTCGGACAAGTCGGTTGTGTATGGCATCCGTTCCATGCCCGCGACCCCATCATGCACACGACATGACGCGAGGACGGAACCGTCCCATCACCCACGAACGGGCGACACCACACCATCAGGAACGGGACTTAACGCCCTCCTAGAGCTCACGCAAATAGGCGCGATGGAGTGCCTCGGGAGCAGAACAGGCAAAGGGCTTGGTGATCAGAGGGCTGCGACGCTCTGTGATCAACCGGGAGACCTGTGCCTGCCCTGCCGTCATGGCTGACCGAACCCCTCTGGGACCAATTCGCGGTGCTGCTGCCCCAGCGGCCGGTCTACGATCCGACCCACCCCCTGGGCTGTCACCGCCCTCGGATCAGTAACCGGATCATCTTCGACAAACTGCTCCAGCTCCTGCGTTTCGGCTGCTCCTACGAAGCCATAGCGGACACCACCTGCTCCGCCACCACGATTCGCAATCGCCGCAACAAGTGGCTCCAGCTGGGCGTCTTCGCTCAACTCCGGCACATCGCCCTGGAGATGTACGACCGCATCGTCGGCCTGGTCCTGGACCAGGTCGCCGTCGACGGATCGATCACCAAGGCACCCGGAGGCGGAGAAGCCGCCGGACGTTCACCGGTCGACCGGGCCAAACAAGGCCTCAAGCGATCAGGAATGACAGACGGCTACGGAATCCCGCTGGGTCGTGTCCTGGCCGGAGCGAACTGCCACGACTCGCCGCTGCTCGCCCCGACCCTGGATCTCCTGGATCTCCTGGATGACCTTGGCCCACTGCCCGACGCCATCACTGTGCATCTGGACGCCGGGTACGACTCGGGCAAGACCCGCACCACTCTCAACGAACGCGGACTACAAGGCCGGATTGCCCACAAGGGCGAGAAGGCCCCCATTCAGGCCACCCAACGCTGGCACGTAGAGCGCTCACGCCTGGCAGAACGCCTTCTGCCGGCTTGCACGCTGCTACGAACGCCGGATCGAGGTCGTCAACGCCTTCTTCGACTTCGCGGACACCGTCATCACCGTGCGTACCTCATCCGCCGAGTCTGGACCACCCACCGCTGGGAGGGACGCCCCCAGCGCCGACCGTGAACGACCACGTACCTTCTCCCGCGGTGTGGATCGAGCTGCTGAATGGCCTCAGCGCAGTCCGCTCCGCTTGATCTCCTTCAAACCGCGCCCGGAGCGGCTTGATTCTCCTGGCTGTCTGCCAGGAAGTCGGTGATCCGGTGGTTCGTCTGGGTTGGCATGGCGGTGGGCATAGCAAAGTGGGTGAGTTCGGCGAGGATCTCGATCCGGGCGTCCGGTAGGGCTTTGCGGGCACATGTTGCGATTTTGGCGGCGTCGTGGACGTCGCTGCGGCCTGCGAGAAGGACCAGGAGCGGAACGCTCAGTGCCGTGGGGTCCGGTCGGCGGCCGACAACCAGTTTCCGGTTCGCGAAGCCCGAGACCGCCAAGGCATAGAGCCGCTTCCAGCCCAGGTCGGTGTCGGTCCCCGCGGTCTCGTGGTCCAGGTAGGCGCGTGCGCGGGCCTGCGTCGGGCGGAGCAGTATCGGCAGCGAGCGCATCAGGAAACCCGGGCGGAAGTTGGCGAAGCACTGGGTCGGGTCGAGCAGTACCAGCCGATCGACTCGCCGCGCGGCGTGCAGGGCATAGGTCAGGGCGATCCAGCCGCCGTAGGAGTGGCCCAGCAAGTGCGTGCGGGACACTGCGAGGCCGTCGAGCAGCGCGTCCAACCAGGCCATCAGGTCGGTGGTTGTGCGCAGCGGGCGCCCGCCGGGGATGCTGTGTCCGGCATCGCCCAGGATGTCGACGGCCAGCACCCGGTGGTGCTTGCCAAGAGCCGGGGCATTGGCGAACCAGACCGCGCCGGTGGAACCGCCGCCGTGTAGAAGGAGGACTGGAGTGGCGTCAGCGGGGCCGTAGGCGTGGACACGGGTGGTCCCGTACGGGGTGGGAACATCGATCTCGGCGGTACCGGTGGGCCAGCGGGCGAGCAGTGCGTCGTAAGCGGCGAAGAACTCTTGGGATGAGGACACGGTGACCCCCGGGGAATCGTCTCGTTGACCTAGTATCTCGCTTGGCGAGATACTAGCCCGGTGAGTGATGACATCAACCCCGCGATGCGGCTGGTCCATCTACTGCGCGCAGTGACTGTGGAACTCGATCTGCGCGGCGCCGAGTTCGCCGCGCGAAACGGCCTGCACCCGACCGATCTGCGGGCCCTCATCCATCTGCTTGACGCCGACCGGGCGGGCACCGACGTCACCCCGGGACGACTCGGTGCGGCCCTGCGGCTCAACTCGGCCGGCACCACTGCCCTGCTCGACCGGCTGGAGCGCCTGGGGCTCGTCCGCCGCAGGCGCGATGAAAACGACCGACGACGCGTCGTGCTGACGGTGGAGCAGAAAGCCGTGGAGCTGGGTCGGTCCTTCTTCAGCCCGCTCATCGCCAACCTGGTCGAGGCGGCCGAGGACTTCACCCCGGGCGAACTGGACATCGTTCAACGCTACCTGACCGTCGCCTTTCGAGTAGCCGCTCCCGGCTACGACGTGTCAACGCCCGCAGCCACTGCCGGGATACCGCCAACACCACAGCCGTTCCCGCAGCGGTTCGGTCAGCCATTTACGCAAGCGCAGGCACAGGAACTCCGGTAGTCACAGAGCGTCGTAACTCCGTGATCACGGAACCGTGCTGCCCCTGTCTGCCGACCGCCTATCTGCGCGACCTCTTATACAAGGGTGATTGCCCAGGAACGATCGTCAGGGGAGGGGCTCATGAGCGAGCATCAGGGTCCGGCGGAGGTGACGACGTCGACAGCGGCCATCGAGACCGTCGAGGACGCCGAGGTGCTGGAAGCCGAGCTCGTCGAGGACGACGACCTGCTGCCCGCCACGCTTTCGCCGACAACCGCGCCCCGCCCCCTGCTCCACCGGCACACCATCCTTCACCCCGGCGACGCGGTACCCACCGAGGCGGATGCCCCGACGTACACGCGCCGGGACTTCGAGGTGTCCCCGGCCACTGCGGAGCGCCTGAAGAACAAGGTCGCACCGGCCAACACCAACCGCAACTACAACAGCCAGCGCAGGAACTTCGCCGAGTGGTGCAAGGCGATGGGCCGGGTGGCGCGGCCGTGTACGACGGCGACGTACGTGGAGTGGGTCGCGAGCCTCATCGCCCGCGCGATGGCCCCGAACACGATCCGGACGTACGTGTCGGGCGTCCGTACGTGGATGCCCGAGGACCAGCGGCCCGGGACCACCGAGGCGCGCGGGATGCTCGCCGAGTACCGCAAGGAATGGGGCGAACGGAACCGTGTCCACAAGGCCCCGGCGATCACGGAGCCGATGCTGCGCGCCATGGTCGACACCTGCGACCTGCGCACACCGGCCGGGCTACGGGACCGGTATGCGCTCCTGGTGGGGCGCGGAGCCCTGAACCGCCGCATCGAGCTGGCCGACCTGGACATCGAGGACGTCGAGGTCGAGGACACCGGGGTCTACCTCTGGATCGCCTACTCCAAAACCGACCAGGAGGGAAAAGGCGAGAGCACGTTCATCCCGGCCGACCCGACCGGCTCTCCCTTTTACTGCCCGGTCTCGGCCGTACGGGACTGGCTGAGCTGCCTGTGACGATTCGGCCGTTCGTGGTGGTGTGAGTACTCGGCCGTGGATCGTGGACGATGACTTGTGGGCACTGATCGAGCCGCTACTGCCGCCCCGGCCGACGAGGTCACCAGGGCCGCGACTGGTAGATGACCGGCTGTGCCTGCAGGGCATCTTGTACGTGCTGCGTTCGCGGAGGTGCGGTTGGCCGGGTCGCAGGCGCTGGTGGAGGTGACGCACCGCTCGGCGGTGGCGAAGAGGATCTTCGCTGCTTGGTGCCGGTGCCGTTGTTCTGGCCGCCGCCCCTTGCGTAGTGGTTCGCCTCGGGGGCGTACGTGTAGGAGGTCAGGTTGCCGTGCGGGTCCACGACGAAGTCGAGGTTCCAGCGCCATGCCGCCTGGCACCAGGAGGCCTGGCCCTTCGCCGCGTCGTAGCAGGGGTCGCCGCTCTTGGGCGAGTACACCGGTACCGTCCACGCCGATCCGGTGTCCGCGCCCTTGGTGGTGGGGTTGCCGGAGGCGTCGGGGAGGGCGCATGTAGGGGCCTCCAGGTCGCTGGTGCGGAGCGCAAAACGGCGGAGCGCTGCTCCCGACCGGGATGGGCCGGGAGCGGCGCTCCGGGTGGTGGTTCCTCAGGCGTTCGGGGGACACCCGGCCTCTCGGCAACCCGTCCTGGTGCCCCCGAAAATGACAAGTCAGGCCGCGAACGCGACCGACCCAAGGAGCAACGCCGACGTCGCCATCTCGACGAGACCGATCTGCTTGGGGGTGAGGGGGCGCCGCGGCAGGAGGGCGGCGCGGACGAGAAAGGCGGCGAACGCGATCGCGTAGAGCGGTGACAGCGCCGTGGCGACCACGAGTGCGGCGACGTGGAAGCCCACCGACACGGCCAGCATGGTCCGGTTGCCGCGCTCCCGGATGGTCGTCCTGACGAACAGCAGCGATCCTGTGAAGTAGAGAAGCGTCACCAGGAAGGTTTCGCTGACGCTCCAGGGTGCCGCGCCGGCGGTCACGGCGACGACCGGGAGAATCAGCATCGCCGCGAAGACCGAGACGAGACCGTTCACCAGGGCACGGTCGTGCCGCGCGGACGCGAAGTACCCGTTGACGGCGAGGGCCACGGCGAAACCCGGTGCGAGGAGAAGCACGTGAGGCCGGGCGATGACGACCGTGAGCCCGGCTGCCAGGGTGACGCCCCCGTAGACGGTCACTTGTTCGCGAACCTTGCCGAGCCTGTGCGTCTTGACTGCCAGGAGTGTGAAGTAGGACAGCATGTAACCAGCCGTCCAGGCAATGAGGAGCGGCAGTTGCACCCAGGAGAATCCGGCGGTGATCAGTCCGCCGAGATAGGGGACGAGCAGCATGGCCCAGGCGCCGTGCTGGGGTGGTACCCACTGCCGGCGCCGGCGGCGGCGCGCTGGGGTGGCCGAGGGCCTATCGGTCGAGGAGCGCAGGCTCATCGTCCTCATCCACCGCGATGTCGAACTCGGCGCCGAGGCGGGCAAGCAGCCCGTCGAGGACCTTCTGCGCCTGGGTTGCGTCGAAATCCTCACCCAGCCGCTTGCGCACACCGTCCTCGCTGAGCAGGTGGTGCACCCTCGGGGTCACACCGTGGCGGGAGAGACAGCTGCGTGCGCATTGCAGTACGCAACCGTCGACGGCGATGACCGGCCGGCCGCTGGTCGCCTTGCGTACGAGACTCGGCACATCTCCGCCGACCCCCGCGATGCACGACATCTCGGCGACACCCCGGCGGTCGAGCTGAATGGCCAGCCAGTTGGTCATCTGAGCCGCGCTCGAACAGCCGGAGCAGGAGTAGACAAGCGGGAGATCACGGCGCCTGGTCAACGGGACTCCTCTTCATAGGGTGTCCGGCCACCTCCGGCCGCTCCTGCAGCCCACAGGTCTCGCCTGCCCGGCCGTGGTACGGACCCGGCCCCGCCGGG
The DNA here is from genome assembly GCF_040612395.1 of Streptomyces sp. NPDC006430. NCBI lineage: Bacteria > Bacillati > Actinomycetota > Actinomycetes > Kitasatosporales > Streptomycetaceae > Streptomyces > Streptomyces sp. NPDC006430. Next base: position 5,927 of record NZ_JBEXQA010000046.1, on the reverse strand, counting down.
CATCACCCAATAGAACCGAAAGCATTGTTTTTACTAAGCGGGACTGTAACATAAGCGAGTGTCCGATGAGCGACTGACCGACCCCCGCCCTCGCGGCCCGGCCCCTACCCCGAGCCAGCGGGGCCGCAGGGCCGCGGTCCTTCACTTGCTGCGGGAATCCGCAGAGCCACTGGGCGCCGCCGAGATCGCCCGGCGCGCGGGAATCCACCTCAATACCGCCCGTTTCCACCTCGACGCGCTGGTCGCAGACGATCAGGCAGCCCGTGACACCCTTCCCCGCACCACGCCCGGCCGACCCAAGGTGGTCTACCGAGCCGCCCCCACCCCTGCCGCCGCCGCGGCGAGCGACACGCGAAGCTTCCGGCTGCTCGCTGACATCCTCGCCGGCGCCCTCTCCGCCTCCATGCCCGATCCGGTTGGCGTGGCCACCGAGGCGGGCCGTACCTGGGGCCGTCACCTGACGGCGTCCCCCGCTCCCACCGAGCACATCGACGCCGACGAGGCCCAGCGCCGGATTGTCGCGTCCTTCGAACGCATGGGATTCGCGCCCGACGCCGACGAGCACGGTGTGGAACGCGAACTGCGGCTGCACCACTGCCCGTTCCAGGAGGTCGCCCAGCACACACCCGGGGTGGTCTGCTCCATCCATCTCGGCCTCCTGCAGGGCACGATCGACCAGCTCGGCGCTCCCCTCGTCGCCGAGGGGCTCACCCCGTTCGTCGAACCGCACTTGTGCGTCGCCAGGCTGAGGCGTACCGGCGCCGCACCCGGCGTGACGCCCGCCGCGCACATAACGGCTACGCTCACAGGCGGCCCACCGTTGGCCGAGGGTCACCCGATGACGATGTGAAATCGAACGAGCGATCTATCCATGAGGTGACGGCCGCCGGTTGCAGTGGCTCCGATTTGCCCGCGGAAGGGGTGGCTGATTCAGCTGAGGTGATCGCCGTGGTGTGGACACACCTGACAATGGATCTTGTTGATCCTGGAAGGTGTAGATCCACGTGGCAAGGCCCTCGAAGTACAGTGCGGAGTTCCGGTCCGACGCGATCGCGTTGTGGCGGGCTTCGGCCGCCAAGCAGCCTTTAGGGACGTCGCGGCCGATCTGAACATCAACCCCGAGACGCTGCGGACCTGGGTGCGTGACGCCGACGACCGTCCGGTGTCCTCCGGCGCAGAGGACACCGAGGCCGAGCTGGCCCGGCTGCGGGCGGAGAACGCCAGGCTGGCCAAGGCGGAGAAGGAATGGCAGTTCGAGCGGGAGATCCTGCGACGGGCAGACATCATAGGGCGCGATTCCCTGCGTGGCCCGCAGCGAGGGCAGTCGCCCAACTCGGGACCTGGGTTCGGCAGCAGATCTGACCGCTCCGTTTCGTGAACCGGCTCTCCACCGAGCGTGAACACCTTGGCGTCGGCCGAGGCGGCGTGCTCGGCGCCCGTCGCTGTGCCCGCAGTCACTGGCGCGGGCGACTCGGGCGCGCAGGGACACGAGGGTGAGGGCACGCAGTCCGAGGTCGAGGATGACTGTGCTGGTCGAAAACCCGGCCACTGGGTCTGACCGCGGGTTTCACTCGGAGGACCGGTACTCATGGACGACTCCGCCAAGCCCGTCGACGGCGGCGGATCCGGTCGGGCTGGAAGGCGACCACGTTCGGGGCGTCGTCCGGGGCTCGCGTGACCGGCGGGGCCTTCCTCGGCTCCACCTGGGGCTACGAGGGCAACGGCCTCGCCGCCCTCATCGAGACGGAGCTCATCGACACCTGGCCGCTCCTGCGCGCCGGCGCATTCGGCGGACAGCTCCCGCGCGCCCAGAAGGCCCTCACTGCGCTCACCGGGTGGAGGGGCAGTACGGCAGAACGTGGTGAGGCACACCGCCCACAGCGAGTCCGGCTGCTACGCTGCCGGACTCGCGCCGTGCGGCGTCGCGCTACTGCCGGCAGTCAGGGCGTGTCACCGAAGTAGTGGAAGCAGCACGTCACGCCCGGACCTAGTGTGCGCGGCTCCGCGCCGCCATCGCCCACCACTTCGGTGTCTGGCCCGCGGTCATCTCCTGCATCGAGCGCGGCACCCGACGTGACGACGACCTCGCCAACGCCTACCGCGGCTGGCTCACTGCCACTTGACAGCCAATATGAGCTTCAGCCGGGTCCGGTCGCGCCACCTGCGGAAGCGCGAGAGTGGCGGCTCGGCGACCCCTTGGCGGGTGAGGGCAGCTGATCGGGTCCGCGACCGTCGCCCCGGACGGCACGTTGAGCTACACCGACCGTCCGAAGGCCAAGGGCGACGTCCAGTACACCGTCCAGTATGCGCGAGACGCGCGACACGCCAGTGCCTACGGCACGGCCTTGGTGCACGTCACCTCCGACTGAGGCCCCTCCACACAGCGAAGACCCCGGGCTGGTGGTCACGGCAGGGCGGACGAGCACCAGCACCCGGTTCGCAGGACCGCATACCGCGCCTGGTCCACGCCCCGACGGGCCTCGCCTGACCAGGCGCTGGTTACGGCGCCGGGTCCTGCGTCTGCCACGCCGTCATCTGCTCGCGGAACTTCGGGCACCTGACGATGTCTTCCTCGCTGCATTTGAGGGCATGGGTCAGGAGCTGATGGGCGTGGCCGAGATCGACCATGCGCTGCTCGATCTCTGTGATCTTGGCGCGGATCATCGCCTCCCTGCGCGACTGCTCCCGCTGGAACTCGCCGATCTCGGCCAGGGTCAGCCCAGCCTGCTGACACTTGCGCAGCACCGTGATCCGCTCGGCGGCCTCCGGCGGATAGCGCCGCTGCCCGCTCTCACGCTCGGGCGCGGGCAGCAGGCCGTGGCGCTCCCAGTACCGGATGGCCGAAGCGGGCACTCCGGTGACCTCGGCGAGTCGGCCGATCGTCATGCGCGCGTTCCGCACCTCGTCCTCCCCGTGCTCCGGTCGATCCCGTCATTTGACTTGAACCTTAGTTCAAGTTGAAGAGTGGTCGGCACGTGGACAGCGGCGAACGAGCAGCCGCTGACAGCACACTTGGAGATACCCCCATGAGCGACGCGTACGTACGGAAAGAGCGGGCCGACCAGCTGGTGGAAGCCGCGGAAACGCTCTTCGCGGCCGGGGTGATGTCCCACTCCGGGCACGCCAACCTGAGCGCCAGGCTCGACGGTGAGCGCCTTCTGCTGACGCCGGGGTTCGTCCGTGGCCTGCGGCCCGAACAGCTGGCGACCGTCGGTTTCGACGGCCGGGTCCTCGAAGGCGAGCTGCAGTCCGTCAGCGCCGAGATCATCGCCATGCACAGCGCCGTGTACAAGGCCCGCCCCCACGTGGGCGCGATCATCCACACCCACTCTCCTTCCGCGACCGCCTTCGCCGTGGCCCACAAGCCGCTGCCCTGCCGCACCGAGCCGATGCTGCGCTTCGGACAGGCCGAGGACGTCCCCGTGGTCCCCTGGGGACCCCGCGGCTCGGACGTGTCGGTGCGCGGCATCGCCGACGTGCTGGAACGACGCCCGACGACGTCCGCGGTCCTGCTGGCCAACCACGGCCTCCTGGTGTTCGGCGCGGACTCGGCGGCCACCGCCCACCTCGTGGTGGCGATCGAGGAAAGCGCCGAAGCCGAGATCGCCGCCGCGGCGATCGGCGGGGCCGTGGACTTCCCCCCGGGCGCCCAGGAGGCCGTGCGCGCCGCGATCGCGCGGGTCACGTCATGACGGACGACACCCTCGCCTCCCGTATGGAGGCCGTACGCGACAGATACCGCTCCACCCTCGGAGCCGTCCCCAGCGGGGTGCAGCAGAGGCTGCGCCTGGCTCAGGAGTTCGGCCGGCTGCCGACCGAAGAGGCGATCGCGGCACTGCGCCACATCGTGCTGACCGACAACCCGCTGGGAGCGCGGGTGCAGCAGCTCGTCCACTTCGGACAGCTGCTGGCCCTCGGGCGGACACACCCCGCCCGGATCCACGCCCAGGGCGCACTCCACGCCGGAGCCGGCATCGCCGACCTCGTCGGCGTCGCCGAGACCGCGCTCATCACCGCGGGCGTGCCGGCGTACGCACTCGGCACCGAGATCATCGCCGAACTCCTGCCGCACGAAGACAAGGGCGAGGACCGACCGCCGGGTCGCACGGGCGCCCCGGTCCCACTCTGAGCCAGACACACCGCCAGCCAACGGACAGGGCCGCCACCGCATCACATGCGCGGTGATGGCCCCAGCACGGGGGACGACCGGCCGGGGCGGCTACCCGCTCAGGACGGCCTCCTGGGCGCCGGGGGGAGTTGCCGACCTCGGCGCGGCCGTCAAGCGCAGCCGCGCCTACCGGCCGCAGATGTCGTAATCCACACCGAACCCGGAAGGCCCTCGCTCCTCGTATCGGCCGAGCTGGCAGTCGCACGCGGCCGCTGCGTGCCGGGTGCTCGTCGGCTTTCCTAATCCTGCTGGTCGCCGACGTATCGCGCGGTCAGGGTGCCCGCACGACGGTCGTGCGGGCGCCCAGCCCGCCGAGCAAGGCCGGTGCCCGCGAACCCGAAACGCGCGTGCCCCCAGATGGGCCGCCCCTCTATCCTGGTCCGTTGCCCACCTGGAGATGGACGCCATGCCCGCCCTGACAGACCCGCTCACCGAGGAGCAACAGCTCCTCCTCGACATCGTGGGGACGACGTTCGTCGAACATGAGCTTCCCCAACTTTTTCCACGTCGCCTACCGCATGCGCAAGCACGGCCACGACGCCACGAAAGTCCTCTACAGCTTCCCGCGACATCCTGAAGGAGATCGACGGCGCCGGTCCCCTCGTGGAACGCATGTCGCAGATCGCCGACCGCCGACCGCCGACCGCCGACCGCCGACCGCAAGTGGCCCGGCATCCGCTTCAACAAGACGACCCTCACCGGCCGGCTCGGCGCGCTGCCGGCCGCCGACTGTGACACCCTCGACCTCTACGTCGCCGACGTCGCCGCCCACCTGTCGCCGCCTGCGCCGCCTGCACCGCCAGAGGCGTTGTCCTTCACCGAGCCGCGTGCCTTGTTGCGCGCGCTCCTCGACGTCACCTACGAGCTGATCTTCGGCGAAGCCTTGGTCGTCCCGCTGCCATGGACCGCTCCAGCCTCCTCGCCACGTACGTCGACGACGAAGCGGCCTACAACTCCGGGCTGGTCGTCCTGACCGACATCCTGCGCGACTTCACGCCGACAAGCTGCCCGCGCTCGACCGCGGCGCGGTCCACCAAGCAGTGCAGCTCCTGGACCAGATCCGTGTCATCCGCGATTCCGCCGTCCACCCCAAGCCCCGGCCGGAACTCGCCGTCGCCCACCATGCGCTTGGGCTGCACCTCCCGGTCCGCGACTTCACTGCTGCGTGGGACAGCGTCCGCCCGCACGCCGAGCGGGCCGTGAGCAACCTCCAGGAGGCGATCCAGTCCGCCAGGCCCTGACGGCCGCCGTGGGTGGCAGGGCAAGTGGCCATGCCACCTGGTAACCGGCGTGACGGCCGGCTTACTGGTAGCGCGAGTGCCCGTCGGTCCTGGCATGTATGTACAGGCACTGACGGCGGGTCAGCCGGGAGGTGCTCACCCCGGCCCATCCAGCGCATCGCCGACGACTGCCTACGCTGGCAAAGGACGTCGAGGCCCGGCAGCCGCTGAGGTTGCCCTCGTAGCGTGGAGTCCGTGACGGCAGGGGTTGTTGGTTGTCATGGTGGAGAAGCGTCGCAAGTTCACGGCGGAGTTTCGTGAGGGGGCGGTACGGATCGTGATGGAGACCGGGAAGTCGGTCCCCGTGGTCGCGGAGGACCTGGGGATCAACGAGACGACGCTGGCGAGCTGGGTCTCGCGGGCGAAGCGGGCGGATACGGCCACGCCGCAGGACAAGGAAGCGCTGATCGCGCGGCTGACGGCGCAGAACGCGGCGTTGAAGAAGGAGAACAAGGAGCTGGGGATGGAGCGTGATGTCC
>NZ_JBEXQA010000045.1:0-37214 GCF_040612395.1 Streptomyces sp. NPDC006430 | reverse complement strand
GGCGGACCGTACTCATCCACTCCCGGCCCCAGGACACCCTCCCCGACACCCCGTGGCTGCTGCACGCCGAAGGCCTCCTCACCGCCGCACCCGCCCCCGTCAACGCCGACCTCACCGCCTGGCCGCCGGCCGGCGCCACCGAGGTGCCCGTGAGCGACGCGTACGAGCTCCTGTTCCAGCAGGGCTACGACTACGGGCCGGTGTTCCAGGGGCTCAAGGCCGCCTGGCGCCAGGACGACGTGGTCTTCGCCGAGGTCGAACTGCCCGAGCAGGCCCACGAGGACGCCGCCCTCTTCGGACTCCACCCGGCTCTTCTCGACGCCACGATGCACGCGTTGGGCGTCGGCGAGGGCGTCACCGGTGACGAGCCGACGGAGCTGCCCTTCTCCTGGTCGGACGTCCGCCTGCACGCGGTCGGCGCCACCTCGTTGCGGGTGCGGATCACCCGGCACGGGGCGAACAACCTGTCGCTGGCCCTCGCGGACCGAAGCGGTGCACCGGTCGCCTCCATCGGCTCCCTGGCGTTCCGCCCGGTGTCGCAGGAGCAGTTGAGCGGCGGGAAGCCGGACTCGCTGTTCGAGATCGGCTGGCAGCCACTGCCGGTGGCCGGGGCGGGCCCCGCGTTCCGACTGTGGGACGAGGTGGCCGCGGGCCCGGTCTCGGGTGCGGTGGTCTTCCCCGTGCCGACGGCCGAGGGTGCGGTACCCGAAGCCGTGCGTTGCGCCGCGACGCGGACGCTGGCGGTCGTCCAGGAGTGGCTGGCCGAGGAGCGGTTCGCTCAGTCCACCCTGGTCGTCGCGACCCGTGGCGCGGTGGCCGTCGAGGCCGGCGAGGCGGTGGACCTGGCGCAGGCTCCGGTGTGGGGTCTGGTGCGTGCCGCGCAGGCGGAGCACCCGGGCCGGATCCAGCTGACCGACCTGCCCGCCGACGGTTTCGACGGTCTGGGCGCGGTGATCGCGTCCGGTGAGCCGGAGAGTGCCGTACGGGCGTCCGGGCTGCACGTCCCGCGTCTGGTCCCCGTCGCGGGGTCCGGCGCGGAGTCCCTCGCCGTGGATCCGCAGGGTACGGTCCTGATCACGGGTGGCACCGGTGGCATCGGCGCCCACCTGGCCCGGCACCTGGTCACCGAGCACGGCGTACGCCACCTGCTGCTGACCTCCCGCCGCGGCCCGTCCGCCGAGGGCGCGGCCGAACTGGGTGCCGAGCTGACCGAACTCGGCGCGCAGGTCACGATCGAGGCCTGCGACGTGTCCGATGCCCGGGCGGTCGCCGGCCTCCTGGCAGGCATCCCGTCCGGCCATCCCCTCACGGGTGTGGTCCACGCGGCGGGTACGGGCGACAACGGTCTGATCGCCACGATGGACGCCGACCGCCTGGACGCGGTCCTCGCCCCGAAGGCGGATGCGGCTTGGGTCCTGCACGAGCAGACCCGCGACCTGCCCCTGACCCTGTTCACGCTCATCTCCTCCGCCGGCGGGCTCACCCTCGCCGCCGGGCAGGCCAACTACGCGGCAGCGAACACCTTCCTCGACGCCCTCGCCGTGCACCGGCACGCCCAGGGCCTGCCCGCGCAGTCCCTCGCCTACGGCCTCTGGGACACGCGGACGGGACTGACCGAGGCGTTGGAGGAGGACGTCCGCCTGATGGCGGCCCGCGGTCTGCCGGCCCTCGCGGTCGAGGAGGCCCTCCGGCTGTTCTCCACCGCGCACACGCAGGGCCGGGCCGCGCTCGTCCCGCTGCGCGTCGACACCGCAACGCTCCGGTCGCGGGCCGAGGACCTGCCCGCCCTGCTGAAGGGGCTGGTGCCCCGGTCCGGCCGGTCGACCGCCCGGACCGCCGACCGCGGAAACGATCCGGCGGCACTCGTCGAGCGGCTGTCCGCCCTCCCGGCCAAGGAGCGCGAGCAGGAACTGCTGGACGTCGTACGGGCGCACGCGGCCGCCGTGCTGGGGCACGCCGGGCAGGACGCGGTCCGGGCGGACCGCGGGTTCCTGGACCTCGGGTTCGACTCGCTGACGGCGCTGGAACTGCGCAACCGGCTCGGCGCGCTCACCGGCTGCCGGCTGACGCCCACGTTGATCTTCGACTATCCGTCGCCCGTCAAGCTCGCCGCGCACCTGAGCGCGCTGCTGTTCGGTGCCGACGAGCCCGAGGACGACCTGAGCGCGGCCACCGCCGAGGAACTGTTCGACATCCTCGACGCCGAGGAGTCGTTCCACTGACGCGCAGGGACGGAGGTCAGGAGACCCAGGCGCCCGGCGCGCGGAACGGCGGCTGGTGACCCTGCGGGAGTTTGCGGGGACCGGAGGCCGGCGGGAAGGAGCCGGCCTGGAGGAGGCGGAGGCGGGACGCCAGGAGGACGGCCAGGGCGGCGGCCTCCTCGGCGGTCGGGCTTCCCTTGGTGATCCGTATGGAGGCCAGGGCCAGGACGGCGGAGCCGTCCTCGGCCGCCGCCCGGGGAGGCACTGCGGGTGCGGCCGGTGCGGCCGGTGCGGTCGGTGCGGCCGGCGGCTCCGGCTCCGGCACGGGCAGGACGCGGACCGCGGGGGTCGGGGGGTACGCGGGCTGCGGGGCGAGTTCGGTCGTCAGCAGTCGTTCTTCCGCGATGGTCATTCGGGCCCTTTCGACGCGGACGGACGCACCGGGGAGGGCCGGTGCCGGGCCCCAGGTTCGACGTCGGCGCTACAGCGTGGCTCGGGTGCCGCCCGCGGCCTTGAGGCGGCCTCCTCGTGAGCGGTGCGGGCGCCGCCGTACGACGTGTCGGCCGTCCGCACCGCCCGCAGTCGACCGGGGCCGGCGTCCACGACGCCGGCCCCTTCGTCGTGCCGCGGTTCGGACCGCCCCTCCAGCACGGCTCCAGCCCCCTCTCCTTCAATGGCTTGTGGTGCGACGAGAGGACGGCCGAACGAGCCGGACGCCCGCCGCAGGGCGAGCGAGCATCCTCGGGCACGCCGGGCCGGAGCCGCCGCTGACATTCACGAAGGAGCCACCGTCATGGCCATTGCCGAGGGTGCGGACGTACAACGGGCGGAGAAGGAGCGGGCGGTCGGGCCCGCAGGCCTTTCGCGTCGGCGCTGGGCGGTGCTGGGCGTGCTCGCAGCCGCATCGTTCTTCGACGGCCTCGACGCCAACATCGTGGCCGTGGCCCTTCCGAGCATCCAGCGCGGCCTCGGCGGAGGTTTCGCCACGGCGCAGTGGGCCGTGGCGGGCTACTCGCTGGCCACTGCGGTGCTGCTGATCACCGGAGGCCGGCTGGGCGACATCTACGGCAGCAGGCGCGTGTTCCTCATCGGCATCGCCGGTTTCACCCTCAGTTCGGGGGTGGTCGCGGCAGCGGTCGGGCCCGAGATGCTGGTGGCGGGTCGGGTCGCGCAGGGCGCGACGGTCGCGCTGATGCTGCCCCAGGCGATGGCCGTCATCAAGAAGGAGTTCCGTCCCGAGGAGTGGGGCATCGCCTCCGCGGTCACCGGAATCGCGATCAGCGTGGGCAGTATCGGCGGCCCCGTGGTGGGCGGTCTCCTCACCGACCTCGACCTGTTCGGGACCGGCTGGCGTGCGGTCTTCTGGATCAACGTGCCGATCGGTGTCGTCCTGCTGGCCTGCGCGATCCGGGTGCTTCCGGAGAGCCGGGCCGAACAGCGGCCCGCGCTCGACCTGTCCGGCGCGGCGCTGGTGGCCCTCGCCTCGCTGGCGCTGATGTTCCCGCTGGTGCAGGGGACCGAGCACGGGTGGCCGCTGTGGTCCCAGGTGCTGGTCACGGTCTCGCTCGGCCTGTGGCTGCTCTTCGCCGCCCACCAGCGCCGGCGCTCCGCCAGGGGGATCGACGTCCTCGTCCCGCCGAGCCTGTTCCGCCGGCGGACCTTCAGCGCCGGGCTGATCGCGGCCCTGCTGACGTTCGCCGGTGCGACCTCGTTCACCTTCCTGCTCACCTATTACCTGCAGTTCGGGCTCGCCTGGTCCTCCACGCGCACCGCACTGGCCGTGGCCGTCGTTCCGCTGGGCATCACCCTGGTCTTCCAGATCGCCTGGAAGTACGGGCCGGGGCGGCCCCGCCTGTTCGTCACGGCCGGCGCTCTCACCATGGCGGCCGGCGCACTGGGCGCGGCGGTGCTGGCCGCGGGCGGTCAGACGGGGTTCGCCCCGCTGGCGGTGGCCGCCTTCGTCCTGGGAGCGGGGACGGGGCTGTCCTCGCCCGTGCTCACCTCGGTGCTCCTGGGTTCCCTGACGCCGCGCGAGGCGGGCGCCGGCTCCGGCGTGATCCATGCCGCCACGCAGTTCGGCGCTGCCGTGGGCATCGCGCTCATCGGCGCAGTCTTCTTCGGCGGGCTCGGGGGCGCGGGCGACAGCGCGCCCACCGGAACGGGCGGATCCGCGGATGTGTACGCGGATGCCCTCGGCACGGCACTGCTGTGCTCCGCGGCCGTCTTCGCGCTCGTGGCGGTCGTGGCCCGCGCGCTGCCGAGCCGCGGGGTCGGGCCGACCGAGGATCCGGTCTCGCTCTAGCCGCCCACGCGAATCTTGACCGTATCCCCGATGGCCTTGGGAGATTGGGAGAGGAGATATGGACGACGACCGCAGGGCACCCCGGCAGAGATTCCCCTTCGTCGCCTCGCAGGACGCACCGCGAGCGGACGCGTTCCACCGACTCCCGAGCCCGCCGCCCGGGAGCGTCCCGCCGTCGACCGGGTCCGCGCTGCCGGGCCCGTCCGTACCGCGCCCGTACAGGCGCGGTGCCGTCGCGCGATGATGCCCGCCGACCACGCCGGAGAACCGGGCCGCGGCGGCGGGCGGCGCAAGCCCTACCGGTCGCGCCGGTCGGCGCGGGGCGGACGCAGCGCCGCGTCCGCCGTTCTCGGGGCCGGGGCTGCGGGCGACGCCTTCGGGGGCGCCGTGCTCCGGGCCGCCGGGCGTCCGTCCCGGAGCACGGCTTCGCCCACGTCCGCGGCGTCTCGCCGCCGTACGTGAGTCACGGTCGAGGACTGGCACATGCCCGGTTTCCCGAGGGGACGCGCGAGTTCCCACCCAATGCCGGAAAAGCGACACGGATGGCGGAGATGAGTACCCAAGCTACCCCCGATCGGCTCCAGCGGGCCATGGCCGCTGTGATGCAGCTCCAGCAGCGCAACGCCGAGTTGGAGAACCAGCGGTCCGAGCCGATCGCCATCGTCTCCATGACCTGCCGGCTGCCCGGCGGCATCTCCTCGCCCGAGGAGTACTGGCAGCTGCTGGCGCGGGGCGGGGACGCCATCGGCCCCTTCCCCGACCGTTGGGACGCGCTCGAACTGTACGACGCCGACCGCGAGGCCGCGGGCAAGAGCTACGCGCGGGAGGGCGGCTTCCTCGACGGCATCGACCGCTTCGACGCGGAGTTCTTCGGCATCCCGCCGCGCGAGGCCCTGTCGATGGACCCGCAGCAGCGGCTCGTGCTGGAGACGGCCTGGGAAGCCCTGGAACGCGCGGGCATCCTGCCCGCCAGCCTCAACGGGAGCCGTACGGGCGTCTACATCGGCGCCATGCGCTCCGACTACGACACCGTGCTCGCCGACCTCCAGGCCCTCGACGGCTACCAGGGCACCGGCATCTCGGGCAGCGTCATCTCCGGCCGGCTCTCCTACCTCCTGGGGCTGCGCGGCCCCGCCGTCACCATCGACACCGCCTGCTCCTCCTCCCTGACCGCCCTGCACATGGCCGCCACGGCGCTGCGCAACGGGGACTGCGAGCTCGCCCTCGCCGGTGGCGTCACGGTGATGAACTCCCCCGCCCTGTTCGTCGAGTCCAGCAGGCTCGGCGCCGTGGCTCCCGACGGCCGCTGCAAGAGCTTCTCGGCCGGCGCCGACGGCGGCGGCTGGTCCGAGGGCTGCGGGATGGTGCTGCTGAAGCGGCTCTCGGTGGCGCAGCGCGACGGCGACCGCGTCCTGGCCGTGATCCGCGGCTCGGCCGTCAACCAGGACGGTCGCAGCCAGGGCCTCACCGCGCCCAACGGTCCGGCACAGCGCCAGGTCATCGAAAGCGCGCTCGACGCCGCGCGGCTGACCCCCCAGGACATCGACGCCGTCGAGGCACACGGCACGGGCACCCCCCTCGGGGACCTCATCGAGGCCGGTGCCCTCAGCGAGGTGTTCGGCTCCGGACGGGCCCCGGGGCGACCGCTGCACTTGGGCTCCTCGAAGTCCAACATCGGCCACACCCAGGCCGCCGCGGGCGTCGCCGGCGTGATCAAGATGGTGCTGGCCCTCCAGCACGAGATGCTGCCCAAGACCCTGCACGCGGACGAGCCCAGCCCGCACGTCGACTGGGACGCACACAACCTCTCCCTGCTGCGTTCCGCAGCCCCGTGGCCGCGCGCCGACCGCCCGCGCCGCGCCGGCGTCTCCTCGTTCGGCATCAGCGGCACCAACGCGCACGTGGTGATCGAAGAGGCCCCGGCATCCCCGTCCGACCTGGGTGGGGCGCAGGGCGAGGACGACGGCGCCCCCACGGCCGAACGGCTTCCGCTGCTCCTGTCCGGGCGCGGCCCCGAGGCGCTGCGGGCGCAGGCGGCGCAGTGGGCCGACTGGCTCGAACAGCACCCGGAGCAGCCGGTTCTGCCGCTCGCGCGCGCCGCGGCGGTGCACCGCACCCACCACCCAGTACGGGCCTCGGTGCTCGCGGCCACAGCCGAGGAGGCCGTGCGCGGCCTGCGCGCCCTGGCCGAGGACCGGGAGGACGAGCAGGTGGTGACGGGCACGGCGGGTGCCCGCGGCAAGGTCGTGTTCGTCTTCCCCGGTCACGGCAGCCAGTGGCGGCTGATGGGCAGCCAACTGATGGCCGACTCGGCAGTGTTCCGGGAGGCGGTGGCGGAGTGCGACGCCGCGCTGCGCCCGTGGACGGGCTGGTCGGTCGGCGACCTGCTGAAGGGCGAGGACAGCGAGGAGACCCCGTTCCTACGGCTCGACGTGCTGCAGCCCGCACTGTTCACCATGGCGATCGGGCTGGCGGCCGTCTGGCGCTCCCTCGGCCTCGAACCCGAGGCCGTGGTCGGCAGCAGCCAGGGCGAGGTGCCCGCCGCCGTCGTCGCGGGCGCGCTGTCGCTGGGGGACGCGGCGGCGATCGTGGCCCTGCGTAGCCGGGCGCTGCTGCGCGAGTGCAGCGGGAAGGGGGCCATGGCGCTGCTCGACCTGCCCGTCACCGAGGTCGAGGAGCTGATCGCCCCGTACGGCGACGCCCTGTCCGTGGCCGTCGTCAACACCGCGCAGTCCACCGTGGTCTCGGGCGACCCCGAGGCCGTGGACGACCTGCTCGCGGGGATGGAGGGGCGCGACGTCTTCTTCCGCCGGCTCAAGGCGGACGCCGCGGGGCACTGCGCCCACGTCGATCCCATCCTGCCGCGGCTCGGCACGGAACTCGCCGGGGTCACCCCGGGGCAGTGGCGGGTCCCCTTCTACTCCACGGTCACCGGAGGAGTGCTCCCGGGCACGGAGCTCGGCGGCGACTACTGGTGCAAGAACCTCCGCGAACCCGTCCGGATGGACCGTGCGTTGGACCGGCTCATCGCCGACGGGTTCGCCACCTTCGTCGAGATCAGCGCACACCCCGTCCTCGGCATCCCGCTGGCCGGCGCCACCGCCGGGTGCGGCGGCACCGCCGTCGGCACCCTGCGCCGTGACCGGGGCGGCATGGCCGAGGTCCTCCAGGCCCTGGCCGGTCTGCACACCCGCGGCTACGAGGCGGACTGGGCCCGCGTCCTGGGCGACCAGGAGCGGGGAACCCTGCCCGAACTGCCGGGCTACGCCTTCCAGGGCCGCCGTTACTGGTTCGACGGGCCGATGATCGCGACGGCGGAGCGCCCCGCTCCCCCGGACCGGGCAGCGGACGGCACGGACGGCGACCGGGAAGCGGAGGCGGGGACCGGGCTGCGCGCCCGTCTGGCCGCGCTGCCCGACACCGAGCGGGCCTCCGCGCTGACCGAGGTCGTCCAGCGGGAGGCGGCGGCCGTGCTGGGCGCGACCGAGCCGGTGCCGCAGGACGGCCGGCTGCGGGAGTTGGGCTTCGACTCCATCATGGGGCTGCGCCTGCGCAACCGGCTGTGCACCCTCACGGGCGCCGACCTCCCCGCGAACCTCGCCTTCACCCACCCCACTCCTCAGGTCATCGCGGCGTACCTGCTGGACGGGGTCCTCGGCACCCTCGACGCCCTCGTCGTGCCGCGCGGCCCGGAGCTGGAGCGCAGCGCGCGGCGGGACGTGCACCCGGCGACCGAGGGTCAGCGCAGGCTGTGGTTCCTGGACCGGATGGACCCGGGCTCCGCGCAGTACAACGCGCCGCTGTCGCTGCGCCTGGGCCGCGCCGTGGACGCGGACGCCCTGGCCCGCGCCCTGCGCTGGGTGATGGAGCGTCACGAAGCGCTGCGCACCGGGCTGGAGATGCGCGGGGGAGAGCTCGTCCAGGTCGTTCACGAGGTGGGTGACGTCCCGCTGGTGCGGGAGGACTTCACCGGGCAGGACGAGTACGCCGTTCTGGAGCGCATCGGGCGGGAGGAGCGCGCGCCGTTCGACCTGTCCGGCCGTTCGCTGCTGCGCTGCCTGCTGCTCGATGTGGAGGGCGACGCGCAGATCCTGTGCGTGACGACCCACCACGCCATCAGCGACGGCTGGTCCCTCGCGGTCTTCCTGGAGGAGCTCCGCTTCGCCTACGAGCGGTTCGCGAGCGGGCAGACGCCCCGGCGCGAGCCGGTCGGCCACCACCTCGGCGACTTCGCCGCCTGGGAGGCGCGCCGGGTGGACGAGGGCGGCTTCGACGAGGCCCTGCGCCACTTCTCCGAGGAACTCCAGGGCCTGGGCCGCCTCGAACTTCCGCGCGCCGAAGCGGACGACCCGGCCGACGGGTCGGTCACCTTCGTCCTGCCGCCCGAGCTGCATGCGCGGGTGGAGGACCTGGCCTCGCGCACCGACGTCACTCCGTACACCATCTACGCGAGCGTCTTCGCGCTGCTCCTGGCCCGCTCCTGCGGACAGGACGACTTCGGTATGGGCACCATCTGGGCCAACCGGCAGCGGTCCGAACTCGGCGGCACCGTCGGGTTCCTGGCCAACACCCTGCCGCTGCGCTGCGACCTGCGCGGCAACCCGCGCTTCGACGAACTGCTCGCCGCGACGTCGCAGCGGGTCCTGGGGCTCATGCAGCACCAGGACGCCCCCCTGACGGAGGTGCTGCGGGTCGCGGGGGGCGAGCGCACCGGCGAGGAGAACCCCCTCTTCCGGGTGCTGTTCAATTACCGCGCCAACTCCCTGCCGCCCCTGGGCGGCGGCGACGGCGCTTGGACCGTCGCCCCGTTCAGCAGCGTCGCCGGCAACCCGCGCGGCGTGGCCAAGGCCGAGCTCGGCCTGACCCTCGGGCCCGCAGACACGGGGATCGACGGCGAGCTGGAGTTCCGGTCCCCGGTGCTGAGCCGGGCCGGCGCCGAGCGCATGGTGGCGAACTTCCGGGTCCTGCTGGAGTCGGCGCTCGACGCACCGGACCGGCCGGTCGGTGAACTCTCGGCCCTGAGCGAGGCGGAGGAGGCCTGGCTGACGGCCCGGGGCACCGGCCGCACCGGTGCTGCCCCCGCCACCCTGACCGCGCTGGACCTGGTGCTGCGGCAGGCGGACCGGACGCCGGACGCCGTCGCGCTCGTTTCCGGGGAGGAGGAACTGACCTATGCGCAGCTCGTGGCGCGGTCCGCGGCGCTGGCCGGGCGGCTGCGCGCGGCCGGCGTCGGCCGGGGCTCCCTCGCCGGGATCCACCTGCCACGTACGACCGGCCTGGTGACCGGGGTGCTCGCCGTGTGGATGGCGGGCGGCGCGTACGTCCCGCTGGACCCGGAGTATCCGGCGGCGCGCCTCGACCACATCATCGAGGACAGCGGACTGCGGGTGATCGTCTCCACCCGTGCGGGCGCACCGGCGGTGGAGCGGGACGGCATCGCGGTCCTGCTGGCCGACGGCCCCGCCCCCGACGCGGAGCAGCACGCCGCGACGCCGCCTCCCGCCGAGGACGCGCCCCGTACGCAGGACCTGGCGTACGTGATCTACACGTCCGGCTCCACCGGGAGGCCGAAGGGCGTGATGCTGGAGCACGCGCAGTTCGCGAACTTCCTGTCCGCGATGGACGAGTGCGTCGGCGGCGGGGCCGGGGACACCTGGATGGCGGTGACCAGCCTGTCCTTCGACATCTCCACGGTGGAACTGCTGTGGACGCTCAGCCGCGGCTACCGGGTGCTCGTCGCGGACGGCAACCCGGCCGCCTGGGGCGCCTGGCTGCCCTACGCGCCGACCCACCTGCAGTGCACGCCCTCGCTGGCCCGCATGCTGCTGGCCGATCCGGACGGGCGTGCCCTGCTCGGCGGTCTGGACCGGATGCTCGTCGGCGGCGAGGCGCTGGACCGGACGTTGGCGCAGAAGCTGCTGCGGCACTGCGGCGGCGACGTGGTCAACATGTACGGGCCGACGGAGACCACGGTGTGGTCGGCGGCCTGGCGGGTGACGCCGGGCGAGGTCTCGCTGGGCGGGCCGCTGCACGGCAACGTGCTGTACGTCCTGGACGAACACGGTCGCCGGCTGCCGCGCGGCAGCCAGGGCGAGCTGTGGATCGGCGGGGCCGGGGTGGCCCGGGGCTATCTGGGGCGCGAGGAGCTGACCGCCGAGCGGTTCGTGCCCGACCCGTTCGCCGCCGAGCCCGGGGCGAGGATGTACCGCACCGGTGACCTCGTACGGTTCCGGGAGGACGACAGCCTGGCGTTCTGCGGCCGGGCGGACGCGCAGGTGAAGCTGCGCGGGCACCGGATCGAACCCGGTGAGATCGAGCAGGTCGCGGCCGAGTGCGCGGCCGTGGCCGAGTGTGCGGCCGTGGTGCGCGAGGACGTGCCGGGCGACCCGAGGCTCTGCCTGTACTGGGTGGCCGCTCCGGGCGCCGCGGCGGACGGTGGCGCCGTCTCGGCGCACCTGGCCGCGCGGCTCCCGGCCTACATGACTCCCTCGCGGCTGGAGCGGGTGCAGGAGCTGCCGCACACCCCGAACAAGAAGGTCGACCGGGCGGCGCTGCTGCGCCTTCCCGCGCCCGGCCCGATGCCCGCCGCCGCAGCCTCGGTGGCGCTCCCGGCCGGACAGGACGGGCTCGAACGGCTGATCGGCGAGGCCTGGGCCTCCGTCCTCGGCCTGCCGGACGTCGATCCGGACACGGGCATCTTCGAGCTGGGCGCCAGCTCGATGACGGCCCTGACCGTCCACGGGCTGCTCAGCAAGGCCCTGGACCGGGAGTTCCCGCTGTCGGCGATGATCCGATACCCGACGGTGCGTCAGCTCGCGGACCATCTGCGGGGCGGGACCGCGGGCCCGCTCGCCCGCCGGCAGCCCGCCACCCCGCGCGGTCCCGTGGACGGGGACGCCGTGGCGGTCGTCGGGATGGCGTGCCGGCTGCCCGGCGCAGCGGGGCTGGAGGCGTTCCGGGAGAACCTGCGCAACGGGGTGGAGTCCATCACGTACTTCACCGACGACGAGCTGCGTGCGGCGGGCGTGCCGGACGAGGACCTGCTGGACCCCCGCTACGTGCGGGCCAGGGGGGTGATCGAGGGCGTCGACCTCTTCGACGCCGCGTTCTTCGGGTGCTCCCCGGGCGAGGCCGATGCCATGGACCCCCAGCACCGGCTGCTGCTCGAATGCTCGTGGGAGGCGTTCGAGGACGCGGGGATCGTGCCCCGCGACTTCGGCGGCCGGGTCGCGGTCTTCGCCGGTTCCGGCTACGGCGGCTACCCCCAGAAGACGGCCGCCGACATGTCGTCCTTCTACCAGAACATGATCGGCAACAAGAACGACTACCTGGCCACGCGCATCGCCCACAAGCTCGACCTGCGCGGTCCCGCACTGAGCGTGCAGACCGCCTGCTCCACCGGCCTGGTGGCGACCCACCTCGCCCGCGAGAGCCTGCTGCGCGGAGAGTCGGACGCCGCCCTGGTGGGGGCCTCGTCCCTGACCTTCCCGCTCACCCGGGGCTTCCTGCACCAGGAGGGGCTGGTCGTCTCCCCCGACGGCAAGTGCCGGGCCTTCGACGAGAAGGGCGCGGGCACGGTCTTCGGCAGCGGCGTGGCGGCGGTGCTGCTGAAGCGGCTCTCCGACGCGCTGGCGGACGGGGACCGCGTCTACGCCGTACTGCCCGGCAGCGCCGTCAACAACGACGGCGCCGACAAGGCCGGGTTCACGGCGCCGAGCGTGCCGGGCCAGTCCGCGGTCATCGCCGAGGCCCAGGCGGTCGCGGGGGTCGGCCCCGCCGACATCGGCTTCGTCGAGGCGCACGGCACCGCGACGGCCCTGGGCGACCCCATCGAGGTCCAGGCGCTCCAGCAGGTGTTCGGCGCCGTGGAACGGCGGACGCCCTGCGCGCTCGGCTCGGTCAAGACCAACATCGGGCACGCCGACGCCACCGCCGGACTCGCCGGGCTCATCAAGGCCGTGCTGGCCGTCCACCACGGCGAGCTGGTGCCCAGCCTCAACTACGAGAGCCCCAACCCCGAAATGGGCATGGACCCGGAGCTGTTCGAGGTCAACACGCAGCTGCGGATGTGGCAGGAGGAAGGACCGCGCCGCGCCGGCGTCTCCTCCTTCGGCATCGGCGGGACCAACGCGCACGTCATCGTCGAGGAGGCACCCAGCCTTCCGGAGCGCCCTGCTCCGGCGGAGCGCGGCGGACCTGCCGGACCTGCCCTGCCCGTGGTGATATCGGCGCGCGACCAGGCGGCGCTGCGCGAGCAGGCGCGCCGCTGGGCGCACTGGCTGGAGCGCAACCAGGACGTCGCGCTGCACGACGTCGCGCACACCGCAGCCACACGCCGCACGCACTTGAAGGAGCGGGCCACCGTCACGGCGGCCGACCGCGAGAGGGCCGTGGCGGCGTTGACGGCGCTCGCCGAGGACCGCTCGCACCCGGCGC
Organism: Streptomyces sp. NPDC006430; assembly: GCF_040612395.1. NCBI lineage: Bacteria > Bacillati > Actinomycetota > Actinomycetes > Kitasatosporales > Streptomycetaceae > Streptomyces > Streptomyces sp. NPDC006430. The sequence continues at coordinate 24,275 of NZ_JBEXQA010000045.1, read as the reverse complement.
TGGTCCGGGGCACGGCGCGGCAGCGGGGCCGGAAGGTGTTCGTCTTCCCGGGCCAGGGCACCCAGTGGCCGGGCATGGGCCGGGAACTGCTGGAGAGCAGCACGGTCTTCGCCGAGACGGTCGACGCCTGCGACGCCGCGCTGCGCCCGTACACCGACTGGTCGGTGCGTGACGTGCTCAGCGGAGGCGGCGCCCACGAGGACGGGACGCCCGTGGACCTCGACCGGCTGGACGTGTCGATGCCCGCCCTGTTCACCATGTACGTGGCGCTGGCCGCCACCTGGCGGGACCTGGGGCTCGAACCGGACGCCGTCGTCGGGCACAGCCAGGGAGAGATCGCCGCGGCCGTGGTGTCCGGAGCGCTGAGCCTGGAAGAAGGGGCCCGCGTCGTCGCACTGCGCGGGCGGGAGCTGGCCCGCACCGCGGGCGGCGGGGCGATGGCCTTCGTCGAACTTCCCGTGGCCGAGGTCGAGGAGCGGATGGCCCCGTACGGCGGGGCGCTGTCCGTCGCCGTGGTCAACACGCCGCGCTCCACGGTGGTGGCGGGCGACGCGGAGGTCCTCGCCGACTTCCTGTTCGCGCTCGACGACGAGGACGTGGTGTGCGGCAAGCTCGCCTCGCCGTTCGCCTCGCACAGCCACCACATGGACCCGCTGGTCCCCGTACTGAGAGAGCTGCTGCGGGACGTGCGGCCCGGCGCCGCCCGTATCCCCTTCTACTCGACCGTGACCGGGGCGATCCTCGACGGGGAGCAGCTGGACGCCACGTACTGGTGCCGCAACCTGCGCGAACCGGTCCGTCTCGACCTGGCCCAGCAGAGCTTGCTGGACGCCGGATACGACGTGTTCGTGGAGGTCGGACCGCACCCCGTGCTCACGATGCCGCTCACCGAGGGCGACGAGCGCGCGCTCGTCGTCGGCTCGCTCGTCCGCGACCGCGGCTCCGTCGGCGAACTGCTGCGCACCCTGGGCACGCTGCACGCCCACGGCTGCCGGATCGACTGGCCCCGCGCGTTCGGCGCCGTCTCCCCCGGCGACAGCCGTGCACGGGTCGCGGACCTGCCGACCTACGCGTTCCAGCGCCGCAGTCACTGGATCGAGGACCAGCCGGCGCCCACCGCCTCGGGCTCCCCGGAGGCAACGGCGTTCTGGCGGGCCGTCGAGGAAGGGCGGCCCGAGCGCCTGGCCGAGCTGCTGGAGGCGCCCGACCGCCTGCGGGACAGCGTCGAAGAGCTGCTGCCCCTGCTGGCGGCGTGGCAGGACCGGCAGGAGACGGACGCCAAGACCGGTGCACTGCTGTACGAGGAGGTGTGGGAGCCGTCGGCGGCGCCCGTGCCCCCGCGCCTGACCGGGGCGTGGGTCCTGGCGGCCACGGCGGACGGGACCGCGACGGCCGACGAGGCGGAGCGAGCGCTGCGCGCTGCCGGCGCCGAGGTGCACCGCATCGCCGCGGACGGTGGCCGTAGGACACTCGCCGCGGACCTCGCGGCGCTGGAGCACACGCCCGAAGGTCTGCTCACCCTCGGCTCCCTCGACGACACGGCGGGGCCCGGTGGCAGCACGCAGGGCTTCCTCGCGACCCTGGCGCTGGCCCAGGCGGCTGCGGACGCCGGAGTCGTCGCCCCGGTGTGGGCGCTGACCTCGGGCGCCGTGGACACCGACGGCGCGGGGCCGGTGCCGCGGCCTGCCGGGGCCCTCGTCGCGGGCCTGTGCCGGGCGCTGTCCCTGGAGGACCCGGCCCGCTCCGGCGGCGTCATCGACGTTCCGGCCGACCGCCCCGCGGGCTGGGCCGACCTGATGGTGGCGGCCCTCGCGGCGCAGGACCACGAGGACCAGGTGGCCGTGCGCGCCGACGGCAGGTACGTACGCCGCCTGCGTCGAGCCGCGCCCCTGCCGCAGGGACCGGCGTGGACCACCCGCGGAACCGCCGTGATCACGGGCGGGCAGGGTGCGCTGGGCCGGCACCTGGCGAGGCTGCTCGCCGAACGGGGCGCCGAGCACGTCGTACTGGCGTCGCGGCGCGGTGACAGCACGCCGGAGGTGGACGAACTGCGCGTCGAACTCGCCGCGCAGGGGGTCGAGGTGACCGTCGCGCGCTGCGACGTGACCGACCGGGCGCAGGTGGACGGGCTGCTGGCGGAGGCGGACGGCGCGGAGCGGCCCCTGAGTGTGGTCGCCCATCTCGCGGGCGCGACCGGCATGGCGGCGTTCACGGACCTCACCGAGCAGCAGGCGGCCGAGATCACTGCGGCCAAGGTGCTCGGTGCCAGGCACCTGCACGAGGCGCTGGGCGAACGGCAGTTGGACGCGTTCCTGCTGTACGGCAGCGTGGCGAGCCTGTGGGGCGGGGCCGGCCAGGCCCCGTACAGCGCCGCCAACTCGGCGCTCGACGCGCTCGCCCGGCACCGTCGTGCCAGTGGGCTGACGGCCACGGTCGTGCACTGGGGCGGCTGGGCGGACGGCGGCATGGTGACGGCCGAGGCGGAGCGGACGGCGCGCTCGCGCGGACTGCTGCCGCTGGCGCCTGGCCGTGCGCTGCGCGCCCTCGGGCGCGTGTTGGACGCCGGGCTCACCTCGGTGGGCATCGCCGACATGGAGTGGTCGCTGTTCGCTCCCGTGTACGGCGCTGCGCGGCGCCGTCCGCTGCTGGACGGCATCGAGGAGGCGCGGGCGGCCACCGCGGGCACCGGTGGTGAAGACGCCTCCGCGCTGGCCGAGTGGGCTGCTGCGCTCGCCGCCCGGCCCCAGGCGGAGCGGCTCGCCACCGTGGTGGAGCTGGTCAGGCAGGAGGCCGCCACCGTTTTGGGCATGGCCGGCGACGAGCTCGACGTCGAGGCGCCGCTGGCCCACCTCGGCTTCTCCTCCCTGATGGCGGTGACCGTACGGGGCGAGCTGACCCGGCGCACCGGGCTGCCGGTGACCTCGGAACTGCTGCTGCGGCAGCCCACCTGTGCCGCCATCGCGGGCGAGCTGCTGGAACTGATGTCCCCCGGCACTCCCGATCCGGGGGCGCAGGGCGGCGCCGTCGGCCGTCGTACGGCTTCCGCGGACGAGGCGCACGGTGCACGACCCGTGGGCGCCTGGGTACGGGTGCTGCGGCCCGCCGAGGCTCCCCGCGCCCGGGTCCTGTGCGTGTCGGGCATGGGTGGTACGACCGGTGGGCACCTGCCGCTGGCCGCCCACCTCCCGGCCGACGTGGAAATGCTCGGCGTGCAGATGCCCGGCCGGGAATCGCGTGCCGGCGAGGCTCCGGCGACCGACATGATGGCCGTCGCCGACCAGGTCGTGGCGGCCCTCGCGGCAGCGGGACGGTTGGACGTGCCCCTGGCCCTGTACGGCCACAGCCAGGGGTCCTGGCTGTGCTGGGAGGTGGCGCACCGGCTCGCGCACCGTCCCGGGGTGCCGCCCCTCGCCCTGCTCCCGACCTGCGGGTTGCCGCCGCTGGCCGAGCCGACGGAGGGCCTGAGCAGGCTCGCCGAGCTGATCTCGGACGAGGCCGTCCCGGAGCCGTCCGAGGCGGCGGCGGCCCTGGAAGGGGTGCTGCCCGCCGAGGTGCTGAGCGATGACGAACTGCTCGCCGAGTACCTCCAGCGGCTCCAGTCCGACGTCGTGCTGGCGGAGAACCACCGCAGCGTGCTGCGGGGCTTCGTACGCCCGGCCCTGGACATCCCCGTGTTCGCCGTGGAGGGCAGCGACGACCCGGTGCTGCCCACGGGCTCGATGGCGGTGTGGCGCCCGCTGACCACCGGCGGTTTCGAGCTTCGCGAGATCGTCGGCACCCACTCGGCGCCGCTCGACAACGCCCCCGCCCTGGCCGCCGAGATCGCACGCGCGCTCTCGCGGATCACCCCACCCGACGCGTGACCACCCCCGACCCCGAGATGTGCGACCCCACCCACGGAGGACTGAAGTGCCTGCAACAGAACGCGCCGACGGTACGCGGATCCACTACGAGACCCACGGCAGCGGATTCCCCGTCCTGCTGATCGCGCCCGACGGCGCCAGCAGCCGGACCGAGTCCTGGGAGTCGAACTTCTACGACCCCCTGCGCGAGTTCGCCGGCCGCTTCCAGGTGATCGCCGTGGACCAGCGCCACACGGGAGGCAGCGGGGGGCCGCTGGCGCCCTTCTCCTACGCCGAGGCCGCCGCCGACCAGCTGGCCGTCCTCGACGAGCTCGGCGTGGAGGCCGCGCACGTCGTGGCGGTCGGGAGCGGGTCCGCGCTCGCCCTGCGCCTGGCGTACGAGGCGCCCGGGCGGGTGGCGTCACTCGTCGTGCAGGCTCCCGTCGGCCGGGACACGACCAACACGCTCGGGACGTTCTTCGGCCCGTTCGACGAGGCCATGCGCCTGGCACGGGCCGAGGGACTCGAAGGCGTGATCGAGTCCGCCGCGCGCGAGGGGCTGTTCGGCCGGAACCCCGGCGCCGGCCCCTTCGCCCAGCGGCTCCACGACGACCCCGCGTTCCGTGACGAGGTGCGCGCCCTGCGCCGCGAGCGCTACGTCGCCGCGCTGGTCCGCTACCGCGACGGCGTGTGGCCGGACGGGACGCCGTACTTCTCGGTGCCGCAGGACTGGCCCCCGACCTGCACGACGCCGCTGCTGGTGCTGCCCGGCAACGACGCACGGCACCCGGAGGGCGTGGCGAAGCGCCTGGCCGGGGAAGCGCCGCGGGCCCAGCTGCTCGACCCCGGGTTCAACGCACCGGAGAACCGGGTGCGCACCGTCGAGACCATCACCCGGTTCCTGACCGACCACACCCCCAGCACAGAAGGCCGCTGACCATGTTGACCCTAGACACCCTGGACATCACCGACGAGCGGCAGTGGTCGAAGAGCGGCTACCCCTACGCCGAGTGGGACCTGTTGCGCCGCGAGGCCCCGGTCTTCTGGTACCAGCGACCGGGCTTCGAGCCGTTCTGGGTGCTGACCCGGCACGAGGACATCGCCACGGTCTCCAAGGACACGGCGGTCTTCTCCAGCGCCCAGCGCATCACGGTCGACCCGCCGGACGCGATCGACATGCTCCAGGGCGAGCTGGAGCTGCGCGCCGGGATGTTCGGGCACAGCCCCGACGACTCGCAGGCGCTGAGCGACATGGACGCGCCGCGCCACCGCCATCTGCGCCAGATCATGGCGCCCTGCTTCACCCCGAAGGCGATCGCCGAGCTGCGGGAGCGGTTCGACGAGTTGGCGTTCACGTACGTGAGCGAGCTGACGGGGCGGCTGGAGACGCACGGCGAGGCCGACGTGGCGCGCCACCTCGCCGCACGGCTGCCGGTCGCCGCGATCTGCGAGCTGGTCGGGGCGCCCGCCGCGGACTGGGACGACATCTTCGAGTGGACCGAGGGCACGATCGGCGCCGCCGACCCCGACTACCAGCGGGAGGGGGAGAGCGCCGAGGAAGCGTTCCGGCGCAACATGACCTCCCTCAACGGCTACATCGTGCAGCTCGTCCAGAGCCGCATGGCGCAGCCCACCGGCACGGACATCGTCAGCAGGCTCGTCCAGGCCCGCATCGACGGTGAGGCGATGCAGCTCCACGAGATCCTCTACGCGACCTTCAACCTGCTGATCGCCGGCGTCGGCACCACCCGCAACTCCATCACCGACGGCATCCGGGCCCTGCTGGCCAACCCGGACCAGCTGCGCATGCTGGTCGAGGACCCGTCGCTGACGGACCGCGCGGTCGAGGAGATCCTGCGCTGGAGCGCCGTCGCCCCGCACTTCGTGCGGACCTGCCTCCAGGACACCGAGATCGGCGGCCAGCTCATCCGCAAGGGCGAGACGGTGGCCCTGTGGTACCCGTCGGCCAACCGGGACGAGAGCGTCTTCGAGGACCCGTACCGCTTCGACATCACGCGGGAGCAGAACCCGCACCAGTCCTTCGGTGGGCACGGCCCGCACATCTGCCTGGGACGCCACCTCGCCCGCCTGGAGCTGAACGCGATCCTGCGGGCCGTGCTGCCGATCCTGCCGACCCTGGAGACGGTCCGGGAACCGGAGCTGACCGTGCAGCACCTCCAGGCGACGGACTACAAGCGGTTCATCGTCCGCAAGCGGCCGTGACCGGCACGTCTCCCCCGGACCGGGCGACAGGACAAGAGCCAGAGGACAAGAAGAGGACCATGCGAGAAATACCGACCACCCTGCACGAGTTCGCCGCCGGTGACGAGTCCGACCTCAACATCGTCCTCCCGTGGACGGGCCCCGCGATCGACCCGGAGACGGGCGAGCTGCGCGCGCCGCTGCCCGAGGAGTACCTCGTCGCCACCTCCGTCGGCTGGCCCAAGCCCGGCCGCGAGGAGCTCGGCGGCCAGCTCAACGGGGCCATCCTGCAAGAGCTGTGGACCCGCGACGGCCTGCTCGCGGCCACGGTCGCCGTCTCCGAGAACAACTTCAACGCCGCGCGCAACCTGGTGCTCTGGCGCGACAAGGAGGCGCTCATGGCCTTCCTCCGCTCGCCGGTGCACATGGACGCGGCCCGGCAGACCCGCGGCCTGATGTTCGACTGGGAGGGCGCGAACTGGACCGGCACGTCCCGGACCGAACTGCCCACCTTCGCCGAGGCGCGCGCCCGGCTGGACGCCGCACGCGGGGCGGGCGAGAGCCCCTACGCCTCCCACGGCTGAGCCGCGGCGCGACTCACGCACCGTTCCCGACCCGTACGCCCCCACGTACCCACGCCCTCACGTACCCGGAGAGAAACAGACACGCCATGACCACTGCTACGACTACGGCCCCCGAACTGACCGCGACCTCCGAAGTGAACGTCCACCTCGCCCAGGCCCTGGACGTCGGCTACGAGCTGGTGCTGATGCTCACGGAGGGCTTCGACGACACGACCGCGTTCGAGGCTCCCGAGGGTCACATGCCCCTCGCCTGGTTCCTCGGCCACCTCGCCTGCGCCAAGGACTACTTCTCCACCATCCACCAGGGCTGCGAGAAGGCCGTCACCGAGGAGTTCTCCGACAACTTCGCCGACGGAGCCGACACGAACTTCACCATCGTGCCGCCGCTCGACGAGATGATCCGGATCTTCAAGGAGACGCACCAGCGCATCCGCGACTTCGTCCTCCTGGAGCTCACCCCCGAGGACTTCTCCCGCAAGACCCCCGTGTTCCCCGACGAGAACATGGGCGAGTACGCGGAACGCTTCAGGACCCTGGGACAGGCGCTGGCCCTGACCCAGATGCACGACTCCTTCCACGCCGGCCAGATGGCCAAGCTCCGCCTCGCGCTGGGCATGGAGTCACCGGTCTGACCGGTCATGACGTCCCCGGCGCCGCCAGGGGCGACCCATTCGTCCGTTGAGGAAGGAAAGACCAGAATGGACGCACTCTCCCAGGCAGCCCTCCGCGGCGCCTCGCCCCAGGAGCTGGCCGAGCTGCCGGTGCCCACCGAGTTCCGCGCCGCGCACACCCGCGTCGAGGACATCGAGATGTTCGAAGGCGTGGAGGACAAGGACGTACGCAAGTCGCTGCACGTCGGCAACGTGCCGATGCCCGAGCTGGCCCCCGACGAGGTGCTCGTCGCGGTGATGGCCAGTTCGGTGAACTACAACACCGTCTGGTCGGGCACCTTCGCCCCGCTCCCCACCTTCAACTTCCTGAAGGCCTACGGGAAGCGGGGCCGCTGGGAGGCACGGCACGACCAGCCGTACCACGTCCTGGGCTCCGACGCCTCCGGCGTCATCGTGCGGGTCGGCGACGGGGTCAGGCGCTGGAAGATCGGTGACCACGTCAACGTCAGCCCGATCCAGCTGGACGACCAGGAAGCGGCTGCTCAGGACGACAGCATGCTCAGTGAGGGCCAGCGCGCCTGGGGCTACGAGACGAACTTCGGCGGGCTCGCCGACTACACGGTGGTGCGGGCCAGCCAGCTCGTCCCCAAGCCCGCCCATCTGACCTGGGAGGAGTCCGCCTCCGCCACCGCCTGTGCGGGCACCGCCTACCGCATGCTGGTGAGCAACCACGGGGCCCGCATGAAGCAGGGCGACGTGGTGCTGATCTGGGGAGCGGCGGGCGGCGTCGGAGCCTACGCCGTGCAGCTCGTGAAGCAGGGCGGAGGCATCGCCGTCGGCGTCGTCAGCTCCGAGGAGAAGGCGGAGCGGCTCCGCGAGCTCGGCTGCGACGTGGTGATCAACCGTTCCGAGCTCGGCATCGGCGACCGCGACGGTACGGACCCGGAGCAGGTCATCGCCGCGGGCAAGCGGCTCGGCAGCATCATCCGCCGCGAGACGGGCGAGGACCCGCACATCGTCTTCGACTACGTCGGTCAGGCCACGTTCGGCATCTCCATGTTCGTACTGCGTCGCGGCGGAGCCATCGTGACCTGCGGCTCCAGCACCGGCTACCGGCACCAGTACGACAACCGGTACCTGTGGATGAAGCTCAAGCGGGTCATCGGCTGCCACGCCGCCAACCTCCAGGAGCTGTGGGAGAGCAACCGGCTGATCGACCTCGGCCGGATCATGCCGATGCTGTCCCGGACCTACCCGCTCCAGGAGATCGGCGAGGCGGCCCGGCTGGTGCAGCAGAACGAGCACATCGGCAAGGTCGGCGTGCTGTGCCTGGCGCCCACCACCGGCCTCGGCGTCACCGACCCCGCCAAGCGGGCGCGACTGGGCGAAGACCGCATCAATCCGCTCAAGGGGGCATGAGCGATGTCCGAAACCACGGCGCACCGCCGCAAGCAGGACCGGACGGGCATCCTGGCGACCGGCTCGTACGTGCCCACCGCCGAGGTCACCAACGCCGAGCTGTGCGAGCGCTTCGACGTGACCGAGGAGTGGATCGAGCGCAAGACCCAGATGCTCACGCGCCGTTACGCGGCGCCCGACGAGGCCACGTCCGACATGGCCGTGCACGCGGGCCGCGCGGCCCTCGCCCAGGCCGGGATCGACGCGGACCGGATCGACTACCTCATCGTCGCGACAACCACCCCCGACAGCGCGGTACCGCCGGTGGCCACCCTCGCCCAGGCGGCGCTGGGCGCGCGCCGCGCGGCCTGCTTCGACCTGAACATCGGGTGCAGCGCCTTCGTCCACGCCCTCGCCGTGGCGCAGGCGCTGTTGGACGCGCGCCCCGGCGCGCACGCGCTGGTGATAGGGGCCGACACCTGGTCCCGCTTCACCGACCCGATGGACCGCAGCACCGCGGTGCTCCTCGGGGACGCCGCGGGAGCCGTGGTGCTCGGCCCGGTGCCGGCTCCGTACGGCATCCTCGGCCACGACCTGCTCGGACACGGCGACGACGCACCGCTGCTCGTCATCAAGGGCGGCGGCAGCAGGCACCCCGCCACCCACGCGACCGTCGACGAGGGGGCCCACATGCTCCGGATGAACGGACGGGGCGTGATCGAGTTCGTCATGACGCACGTCCCTCCGTCGATCAAGGAGGTCGTCGGTGCCTGCGGTGTGGCGCTGGAGGAGGTGCGGCACCTCGTCCCGCACCAGGCGAACGGCGCCCTGCTCGGGCAGCTCGCCTCCGCCGCGGGCCTCGCGGACGCCACGCTCCACACCACCTTGGAGCGGTACGGGAACTCGGGCGCGGCCTCGATCCCCGTCACGCTGGACCACGCGCACCGCGCGGGTGAACTCTCCGACGGGGAGCTGGTGCTGCTGTCCGGGTTCGGCGGTGGAATGGCCGTCGGCACGGCCCTGCTGCGCTGGTACGCGGGAGGGGCCCGGTGAGCGCCGGCGAACGGATCGAACGGGTCGGGGTGGTGGGCGGCGGCCTGATGGGGTCCGGCATCGCGGAGGTGTGCGTCCGGGCCGGCTGCGACGTCCGCGTCGTCGTCACCTCGGACCGCTCCCGGGACCTCGCGCGGGCCCGGCTGGAGCGCTCCCTGAACGCCGCCGTGGCCCGCGGCAAGCTCGGTCAGGACAAGTACGCCGCGGCGCTGTCCCGGGTCACCTTCGGCACGGAGCTGGGCGAGCTCGCCGACCGGCAGCTGGTCTTCGAGTCGGTCACCGAGCACGAGGAGACCAAGGTGAAGCTGTTCCGGCAGCTCGACGACGTCCTCCCGGACCGGGATGCGATCTTCGCGACCAACACCTCCTCGCTGCCCGTCACCCGGCTCGCCCTGGCCACCGCACAGCCCGGCCGGGTGGTCGGCACGCACTTCTTCAATCCGGTGCCGGTGATGCCCCTGGTCGAGGTCACCGGGACGCCGCAGACGCAGGAACGCACCGTGCAGCGCGTCGAGGCCTTCGTGACCGAGGTGCTCGGCAAGGAGGCCATCCGCTCCGAGGACCGTGCCGGGTTCGTGGTCAACGCGCTGCTCGTTCCGTACCTGCTGTCCGCGGTACGCATGGCCGAATCTGGTCAGGCCACCGCCGTAGACATCGACAAAGGCATGACCCTGGGGTGCGGACATCCGATGGGGCCGCTACGCCTGGCCGACCTCGTCGGCATCGACACGCTGAGGGCCGTCGCGCAGGGCCTGTTCGAGGAGAGCGGGGACCCGGCCTACGCCCCACCGGGCCTCCTCTCCCGGATGGTGGATGCGGGTCATTGCGGGCAGAAGTCCGGCCGTGGGTTCCACAGCTATTCGGCATAAACAAAGTAAGGAAAAGTATGACTCACATCGCTTTCTTCAATTTCCCGGCCGTCGGCCACGTCAACCCGACCCTCGGCGTGGTGGAGGAACTCGTCAAGCGGGGCCACCGGGTCACCTGCACGTCCACGGACTACTTCGCCCCCGCGTTCGAGGCCATCGGCGCCACTCCCGTCGTCTACGAGTCGCCCTTCGGCGAGTTCTACCGCAGCCCGTACAACGAGGAGACGATGGCCGGCGAGGGCCTGCGCTGCCTCGACGAGGCCATCGCCCTGCACAAGCAGGTCAGCGGGTATTACGGCGAGGACCGCCCGGACGTCATCGTCCACGACTTCATGGCCTGGGGCGCCCGCTTCTACGCCTCGGAGCACAACATCCCCGCGGTGCGGCTCTTCCCGTCCTATGCCGTGAGCGAGACCTTCAACATCACGCAGAAGTTCCCGTTCGCGGCGCCGGACGACCCGAAGATCCTGGAAATGGTGGAAAGGCTCGTCGGTCTGCTCCCCACGTTCGGTCTTCCGGCCGACATGGGCGCCTTCGTCACGCATGTGGAAAAGTCCGGGATCGTCTTCCTGCCGCGGGACTTCCATTACGACGGCGACACCTTCGACGAGCGTTTCGTGTTCGCGGGCCCCAGCATCGCGGACCGCTCCGCCTTCCAGGGTTCGTGGCAGCCGAAGTCCGAGGACCGGCCGGTGCTGCTGATCTCCCTCGGCACCGCCGCCACCGGCTGGCCGGAGTTCTTCTCCCTGGCCCTCAAGGCGTTCGGCGACTCGGAATGGGACGTCGTCATGGCCGTCGGCGACCACATCGACGCGGCGGAACTTGGTGAGATTCCGGCCAACTTCGAAGTGCGACGGCACGTACCGCAGCTCGACGTGCTGGAGCACGCCCGCGTCTTCCTCACCCACGCGGGCATGAACAGCACCATGGAGTCGCTGTACCACGGCGTGCCGATGGTCGCCGTACCGCAGATGAACGAGCAGCGGGCCAACGCGCTGCGCGTCGAAGAGCTCGGGCTCGGCCGTCACCTGCCGCGTGAGAAGACCAGCGTCGAGACGCTGCGCGAGGCGGTGGAGGCCGTGGCCGCCGACGAGACCGTCACCGAGCGCGTCCGGCGCATGCAGGCGAGCCTGCGCTCGGTCGACGGGCCGGTCGTCGCCGCCGACGCCGTCGAGAAGCGCCTGGCCGCCACCGACTGACCGCACCGACCGACCGCCGTACCCGGCGGGAAGGGCGGCCCGCGTCCCCGGCACCCACCCGGGGACGCGGGCCGCTTCGTCCGTGCCCGGGGGGAACACCAAAAGCAGCGACCGGGTGGCCCGCGCGCGTCCGTTCGACCGGTCCCGCTGGACGCAGGCTCCAGTCCGCGTCCAGGCAGAGGGGGAAGTCTCGTCCAGGTCACCGGTGTGCGGTGCAACCACGCCCGCCGGTGGGGCAGAGAGCTTCCGCCGAGTTGGAGTACGAGACGTGTCAGACTTCCCCCCCGGTCCGGTCAGGATGCCCACCGAGCGCCCGTCGGCGTTCGACCCTCCCTCCGAACTGGCCGAACTGCGGGAAAGATGCCCGGTCGCACGGATGGACTTCCCCGACGGTCACCAGGGCTGGCTGATCACCAGTCACCCGGAGGTGCGGTCACTGCTGGCCGACCCCGAGTTCAGCGCCCGCCAGGAACTGCACCACCACGCCGCCTACGACCACCCCTTCGGGACGGAGCCCATCCAGCCCGCGGAGCCCGGCTTCTTCATCGGCATGGACGCCCCCGAGCACAGCCGCTACCGGAGCCTGGTGGCCGGCCAGTTCACCAAGCGGCGAATCGCCCTGCTCGCCCCGCGCATCGAGGAGATCGCACAGTCCTGCCTCGACGCGATGGAGCGCGGGGGTTCCGGGGAAGCCGACCTGGTGTCGCAGTACGCCCAGCCGATCCCCGCCCTCGTCATCTGCGAGCTGCTCGGAGTACCGCTCGCGGACGTGGACCGGTTCCAGGGCGCGATCCACCGGTTCTTCCACCTCGGCTCGGACGGGGAGGAGTCACGGAACGCCTACCTGGCGATCCTCGACTACCTTTCCGAACTGGTCGCCCGCAAGCGCGCCGAGCCCGGCGACGACCTGATCAGCGGACTCATCGCACGCGACGAGCTGACCGACCAGGAGCTGGCCGCCGTCTCCCTGCTGCTCCTCGTCGCCGGCTACGAGACCACCGCCAACATGATCAGCCTCGGCGCTTTCGCGCTGCTCGCCAACCCCGACCAGCTCGCACTGCTGCGCGCGGACCACACGCTCGCGGACAACGCGGTGGAGGAGCTGCTCCGCTACCTCCCGCTCTTCCGCTCCGGCGGCATGCGCACCGCCGTACGGGACGCCGAGGTGCTCGGCCGGCAGGTCAAGGCGGGTGAGTGCGTGGTGCTCTCGCTGGCCGCGGCGAACCGCGATCCCGCACGGTTCGGCGACGACGCCGACCGCCTCGACCTGCGCAGGACGACCTCCGGTCACGTGGCCTTCGGTCACGGGCCCCACCAGTGCCTGGGCAGCCAGCTGGCACGGCTCGAAATGCGCATCGCCTACACCGCGCTGCTGCGGCGCTTCCCCGGGCTGCGGCTGGCCGTGGCGCCGGACGAGGTACCGCTGCGCGACGACATGGTGATCCACGGCGCGCACCGGCTGCCGGTCACCTGGTAGAGCGCTGCGCGCGGCGATTCCCCCCTCCACGTGCCGGATCCCACCGGTCGTACACCAGGAAGCCAACATGACGAAACCCACCAGGAAGAGACTGTTCAAGATAGGCGTCTTCGTTGCCGCCATGGGGCTGCTGACGCCCCTCGCCAACGCGCAGGAGGCGGATGGCGAGCAGCTGAAGAAGAAGCACGCCGCCACCTCGTTCCCCGGCCCGGGCTCGCTGTCCGGGCCGTCCGGCAAGGGCAGCTTCCGCTTCGGCGTCGCCAGCTCGGCCACCCAGATCGAGGACCGCAACGAGCACACCGACTGGTACAAGTGGACCCGTCCGGCGCCCGAGGGTCTGGGCAAGAGCCCGTTCGTCGGTGACGCCGTCGGCGGCTACACCAAGGCCATCGAAGACATCGACCTGATCAAGGACATGAACCTCGATGCGTACCGCCTGAGCATCGAGTGGGCCCGCGTCGAGCCGCAGCGCAACCAGATCGACGAGAAGGCTCTCGCCCACTACAGCGACGTCATCGACGCGCTGCTCGCCCGCGGCATCCGCCCGATGATCACCATCCACCACTTCTCGAACCCGGTGTGGGTGGACGACCCGGGCGACCCCACGTGCGCCGCCGGCCCCTCCGACAAGAACCTGTGCGGCCTCGACCACCCCGTGGGCGGCCCCCAGGTCGTCCAGGAGATGGCCGAGTTCGCCAAGCTGCTCGCCGAACGGTTCGGCAACCGGGTCGACGAGTGGGCCACCGTGAACGAGCCCATGGTCTACATGCACTTCGCCCACGCGTTCGGCGCCGGCCCGCCCGGCAAGGCCAACCTGGTCACCGACTTCAAGGGCCGCTACCAGGGGGCGCTGCGCAACCTGATCGACGCGCACTCCCGGATGTACAAGGCGATCAAGGCGGCCGACACCATCGACGCCAGCGGCGGCGGAACGCCCGCCAGCGTCGGTCTCACCATGAGCGCCAAGCAGTACGTCCCGGTGCGCGACGGCAAGGTCAGCAGCCAGCGGCGGGACATCGACGCGGCTGCCCGCATGCAGCGCTACTTCGAGTGGAACTTCACGGACGCGCTGTGGAAGGGCGGCTTCGACACCGACCTCGACGGCACCATGGACGAGAAGCACCCGGAGTGGCGCAACACCCTCGACTTCCTGGGCGTCCAGCTCTACGACCGCGTCGGCGTCTCCGCCGTCGGCGACGCGCCCGCCCCGAACACGTTCCCCGTGGTGAACGTCAACGTGTGCAGCACGGCGCCGTGCCTGCCGCTGCGCGACAAGACCTACTTCGTCCCGGACATGAACTACGAGTCGGACCCCACGGGGCTGTACCCCGTCCTCAAGGACTACGGCAAGCGGTACAAGGGGCTGCCCCTCACGGTCACGGAGTCCGGCATCGCGTCCAACTCGGGCAAGAGGCGCGCCGAGTTCACGGTGCGGGCCCTGGAGCAGATCGAGAAGGTCCGCAACGAGGGCGTCGACGTCCGGGGCTACTACCACTGGAGCCTGATGGACAACTTCGAGTGGTTGGGGGGCTACGGCGCCCGCTTCGGGCTCTACTCGGTGGACCGCTCGACCATGCAGCGCACCCCCACCGAGGCGGCCGAGGTCTACGGGCGGATCGCCGGTGCCCGCGCGCTCTCCGCGGACCTGCGCAAGCAGTACGGCGGTGACGGGCCGATGACCCCCGAGCCCGTTCCCACCCCGACCACGCAGCCCTGACCGGTCGCGCCGGCGCGGCCGGACCCGACGGGCACCGAGCATCGAGCATCGAGGAAACGCAGATGGGCCACCCCGAGATGAGCAGCAACGAGTCCTCATCCGGCCGTGTGTCGGTACGCACCGACGCACGGCCGGGCGGGCCATCGGGGCGGCCCGGCCCGCAGCGGCCGGAACTCAAGGTTCCGGTGCTGCTGGCCGTATCGGGGAGGTCCGTCGACGCCTGTGCGCAGGACGCCGCCGGGCTCGCGGACCGCGTGGCCCGCGCCGGCGACGCCGCACTGCGCGACATCGCCTACGACGCCACCGTCACCCGCCCCCACCTGGAGCACCGCGCCGTGGTCGTGGCCGCAACGGCTACGGAGGCGGCAGCGGCGCTCGGGGCACTGGCGCAGGGCCGCTACCATCCCTGCGCCGTCGAGGACGAGAGCGAGGGGGAAGCCGAGTACGGGGAAGGCGGCACGTCGGTACTGTTCACCGGACAGGGCAGTCAGCGTCCCGGCATGGGGCGCGAGCTGTACTCCGCCTTCCCCGCCTACGCGACCGCGTTCGACGCGGTGTGCCGGGCCCTGGAGCCGCACCTGTCGCGCCCCCTGCACGAGGTGGTGTTCGCCACCGCGGACAGCGAGGAGGCACGGCTCCTGAACGAAACGGAGTTCACACAGCCGGCGCTCTTCGCGTTCGAGGTCGCGCTGTACCGACTGTGGCAGACGTGGGGTGTCCACCCGCAGGCCGTGGCCGGACACTCCGTGGGAGAACTGAGCGCCGCGCACGTGGCCGGCGTACTGGACCTGGAGGACGCCGCTCGCCTCGTGGCAGCCCGGGGCAGGCTCATGCAGGCCTGTGAACGCGGCGGGGCCATGGCCTCCCTGGAGGCTGCGGAGCCCGAGGTGGTGGAGGTGCTGGCCGGCATCGGGGAACGGGTCTCGGTCGCCGCGTTCAACGGCCCCGCGCAGACCGTGATCAGCGGCGACGAGGCCGCCGTGACACGTGCGGTCGAGCACTTCGCCGGGCTGGGGAGGCGCACCCGACGCCTGGAGGTGTCGCACGCGTTCCACAGCCCGCACATGGACTCCATGACGGAGGAGTATCGCCGGGCGGCCGAGGCGTGCGCCTTGCGCGCCCCGGACGTCCCGCTGCTCTCCACGGTCAGCGTCGCCTGGACCGACCGCGGTACGCCGCCGGGCCGGGAAGCCAGGGCAGCCGCCCACTGGGTCCGCCAGGCCCGCGATGCCGTGCGGTTCGTCGATGCGATGAACATGCTCGAAGCGGCGGGCATCCACCGCCACCTGGAGTGCGGGCCGGCTGCCGTGCTCTCCGCCATGGGTATCGTTTGCGTGAGGCGGGAGGCGGGTTTCGTGGCCTCGCAGCGCGCGGGCGAGGAGCCGGACGAGGTGAACGATCTGCTCCGGGCCCTCGCCGAACTGCACGTGTCCGGCCAGCACGTCGCCTGGGAACAGGTCTTCGCGGGCACACGGTAAATCCCCCACCTACGCCCACCACGACAGCCACGACGAGGGGCCCGGCCTTCCGGCCGGGCCCCTCGTCGTATGCGTGGACGATTCCGATCATGGCCAGAACACGCCATTCCGGATCTCCCCCTCCACCGGAATTCGAGTATTTCTCAAGCGGATTTCCATACGACCTCAAGTGGATATTGCGGCCATACGAAAAAGCCGCCGCGGCACATTCCAATGGAATGGCCGCGACGGCGTGGGGGGAGGGATCCGAATCAGCCGGTCTTCCTACGGAAATACCGCTTCTGCCCGGCTGCACCGCTCATGTTCTTCACCTTGGCCCGACCCTCTTCATGGGCCGTACGGGCGCGCGATGCATGGGACTTGCGTTCCAGCGCCTCGCGAAACCTCTCCTTGGCATCTTCCGCAACGCCACCGTCGAACGACTTGTCAGTCATACGTACCTCCTGCAATCAATCGACAGAAAAAGTCTGGCATAGAAATCCTCGAATGACGACCCCTCATTCCTGACCCCAGGCAATGGAATTCGCCATTTCCTCGGCCGGCCCGACCGGGGGCGGCCGGGCGCTTCCTCCGGTGGGGCCCGATAGGTCTTCGAGTCGGGCCGGAGCGGACTGGGGTCCACCGCACCGGAGTCGGCGCCCGGGGGAGTCAGACGGCGCCGAGGACCGCGTCCAGGGCCGCGTCCATCTCCTCGTCGGTGAGGTCCTGCGCGGTCTGCAGGACGTCGGCGGGGGCCTCGGCCCCGACGGTGTCGGGCGCGGCGAGTTTCAGCAGCCGGTCCAGCAGGCCGCTCTGGCGCAGCCGTTCGACTCCGATCCGGGTCACGGCCCACTGGGCGGCCTGGGCCGGGTCCTGGGGCGGGGTGTCGGAGGCGGCCTGCGGTGCGTCGTCGAAGGAGAGCCTGCCCAGCAGGTACCCGGCGATGGCGCGCGGCGTGGGGTAGTCGAAGGCGAGCGTGTTGGGCACGGCCACCTGCACGTGCTTGGCGATGCGGTTCTTGAGTTCGACGGCCATCAGGGAGTCCCAGCCGAATTCCCGCATGGGCTTGTCCAGCGGGACCCCGCCGGAGAGGCCGAGGACCGCGGTGACCTCCTGGTGGACGAACGCGCACAGTTCCGCCTCGCGTTCCTCGCCGGACAGTGCGGCCAGCCGGTCTCGGAACGCCGAGCCGCGCTCCGTGGCCTCCTTGGCCCTCCTGGGCTGCGTACGGACCAGCGCCCGCAGCAGGGCCGGCGGCGGCGTCCCGGAGTCGTCGGCGGCGAGCCGCGCGGTGTCGAGCTTGAGCGGCACCAGGTGCGGTTCGGGGCGGGTCAGGGCGGCGTCGAAGAGGGCGAGGCCCTCGGTCGCGGTCAGTGCCTGGGCGCCCTGGCGGCGCATCCGGGCGAGTTCCGCCTCGCCGAGCTGCGCGGTCATTCCGGCGCCGCCCTGGGCCCACAGGCCCCAGGCGAGGCTGGTGGCGGGCAGGCCGCGCTTGTGGCGGTGGGCGGCGAGCGCGTCCAGGAAGGCGTTGGCCGCACCGTAGTTGGACTGGCCCGGCGACCCGAGGGTGCCGGCGACCGAGGAGAAGAGCACGAAGGCGGCCGGGTCCAGCGCGCGGGTGAGTTCGTGCAGGTGCCAGGCGCCCGCCAGCTTGGGGGCGAGGACCCGTGCGAACCGCTCGGGCGTCTGGTTGTGCACGACGCCGTCGTCGATGACGGCCGCGAGGTGCACGACGCCGGTCAGCGGGCGCTCCTCGGTGGCCTCGGCGAGCAGGCCGGCCACCGCATCGCGGTCCGAGACGTCGCAGGCCAGGATGCGCACGCCGGCCGCGCCGGCGGCTTCCAGCTCGGCCACCAGCTCGGCCGCGCCGGGCGCCGCCATGCCCTGCCGGGAGGTCAGCACCAGGTGACGTACTCCGTGTTCGGCTACCAGGTGGGCGGCCAGGTCACGGCCGAGTTCGCCCGTGCCACCGGTGAGCAGGACGACGCCCTCCGGGTCGAGCGCCCGGCCGACGGTGAGGACCAGTTTGCCGGTGTGGCGGCCCTGCGCCATGTGGCGGAAGGCCGCGGGTGCTTCCCGTACGTCGTACGCGAGGTACGGGAGCGGGGCGATGACCCGATCGGTGAGCAGGGCGGACAGCTCGGTGAGCATCCGGTGCAGGTGCCGGGGTTCCAGCGACATCAGGTCGAAGGCGCTGTACGCGACGCCCGGATGGGCGGCGGCGACCGCCCCGGCGTCCCGGATGTCGGTCTTGCCCATCTCCAGGAAGCGTCCGCCCTGCGGCAGGAGGCGCAGCGAGGCGTCGGTGAACTCCCCGGCCAGGGAGTTCAGCACGGCGTCGAAGCCGGCCCCGCCGGTGGCGGTCAGCCACCGCTGCTCGAACTCGGTGTCGCGGGAGGAGGCGATGCGCTCGTCGGGCAGTCCGAGGGCGCGCAGCGCGTCCCACTTGGGGTGGCTGGCGGTTCCGTAGACCTCGGCGCCCAGGTGGTGGGCGAGCTGGACGGCGGCCATGCCGACGCCGCCGGCCGCCGCGTGCACGAGGAGCTTCTCGCCCGGGCGCAGCGCTCCGAGGTCGGTGAGGGCGTAGTACGCGGTGAGGAAGGCCAGCGGGATCGTCGCGCCCTCCTCGAAGGTGAGGGTGTCGGGCAGCTTCGCCATCAGGTGGCCGTCACCGCGGACCTCGGTGCCGAAGGCGCCGAGCGCGAGGCCCATGGCCCGGTCGCCCGGACGCAGGTGGGTGACCTCGGCCCCGGTCTCCAGGACGGTGCCGGCGAACTCCAGGCCCAGCTTGGGCGTGGCGACCATGCCGAGCGTGTTGAGGACGTCGCGGAAGTTCATGCCCGCGGCGCGGACGGCGATGCGGACCTCGTCGGGGCCGAGGGGGCCGGTGGCCGGGACGGCGACGAGTTCGAGGCTGTCGATGCTGCCCTTCTCGCGGATGTCCAGGTGCCAGGGCCCGTCGCCCGCCGGCGGGGTGAGGGCCTCGCCGCCGTGGACCGCTCCGGTGCGCGTGGTGCGTACGAGACGGGGGGCGAAGACGGTGGCTCCGCGCAGGGCCAGTTCGGGTTCGTCGCTCACCGCGAGGGCGGCGGCGAGGGCCGCCGCGTCGGGCGTGGGGGTGTCGAGGTCGAGCAGGCGCAGGGTGTGGTCGGGGGCTTCGCCGCGCACGGCCCGTACGAGGCCCCACAGCGGGGCGTGGGCGAGCTCGGTGACGGTGTCCTCGGAGCGGGCCGAGACGGCGTCCCGGGTGATCCAGACCAGCTCGGTGCCCGTGGTCCCCTCGGTGAGCAGGTGCTGTACGAGGTCCAGCGCGGCCAGGGTGTGGTCCCGGGCCCCCTGAGCGGTGTCGACCGCCGGTGGGGCGGCCGTGGTGGCGTCGATGACGATGCGGTCGGGGACGGGCCCGCCGGCGAGCAGCGCCTCGGGACCTGCGGACCAGGGGGCGCCGAGGACCTCTGCGAGGGCCCCGTCACCGCCGATCACCAGGGTGCTCACGGGCTCCGGCGCGGACCGGGCGGGCTCGGTCACCGGCTGGAAGTCGACGCGGTAGAGGTGGTCCCCGTCGGAGCTGCGGGTGACCCGCAGCTGGTCGGCGGAGGCCTGTCGGACCTGGAGCGCGCCCGACAGGACGGGCTCGCCGGTGGCGTCGGTGACCAGGACGGTGGCGCCGAGGCCGGTGGCCGCGGTCTGCGGGTCCTGGTCGGCGTCCAGGGCGATGCGGACGAGGAGTTCGGTGCTGTCCGTCGCGTACAGGGTGACGTCGGTCCAGGCGAAGGGGAGCAGCACCGTACCGTCGGGCTGCTCGGGTCCGTCGGGGGTGACGCCGGCCAGGACGTGCAGGGCGGCGTCCAGGAGGGCGGGGTGCACTCCGTGGCCGTCGGTGGTCGGGCGCAGCGGCTCGGGCAGGACGACGCGGCCGTAGGCGACGCCGTCGCGGCGGGCGAGGGCGCTCAGGCCGCGGAAGGCGGGACCGTAGGCGAGGCCTTCGCCGCCGAGCTGCTCGTAGAAGCCGTCGAGTCCGATGCCCTCGGCTCCCGGGACCGGCCAGTGGGCGAGTTCTGCGAGCCCCTCGGGGGTTTCGGTGGCGGGGTCGTCGGCGAGTTCGCCGGAGGCGTGCAGGGTCCAGGCGGCCGGGTCGGCGGATGCTTCCGGCTGGCTGTGGACGGTGATCTTCCGCCGTCCTTCCGCGTCCGGGGCGGCGACCTTGACCTGGAGCCGCAGGGGTTCGCCGGAGGCGAGTACGAGCGGCTGGGCGAGGGTGAGTTCGGCGACCCGCTCGGAGCCGACGGCCCGGGCGGCGGCCAGCGCGAGGTCGAGGAGGCCGGTGCCGGGTACCAGGACGCTGCCGAAGACGGCGTGGTCCGCCAGCCAGGGGTGGTCGGCGAGCGAGAGCCGGCCGGAGAGCAGCTGGCCCTCGCCGTCGGCGAGCGTCAGGACGGCGCCGAGCCAGGGGTGCCCCGCCGGTACGAGACCGGTGGCGCGGGCGCCGCGGCCGGTGGTGCGGGCGGGTTCGAGCCAGTAGTGCTCGCGCTGGAAGGCGTACGTGGGCAGGTCCCCGGCCAGTGCGGCGGCCGGGTCGGGCCCGTCCGTGCCGGTGCTGCTGCCGGTGAACACCTGGTCCCAGGCGGGTTCCTGGCCGGCGACGTGGAGCGCGCCGAGGGCTTCGACGAGCACCCGGACCTCGTCCGGGGCCCGGTCGGCGTCCTTGGCCGCACGCTGGGAGGCGACGAACACGGCGGGGTCGGTGACGCAGCCGGCGCCCATGGCGGCCAGTACCGCGGCCGGGCCGCATTCGAGGTAGCGGCCGATGCCGTCCGCTTCGAGGGTCCGCACGGCGTCGAGGAAGCGCACCGCGTCGCGGACCTGGCGCACCCAGTACGCGGCGGCGCGCAGGCCTTCGCCCGGCCCGAGCTCGGAGCCCATGCGGGCGCCGGTCACCGTGGAGACGACCGGGATCTGCGGGGCGGTGAAGGTGATGTCCTCGGCCACCTGCCGGTAGTCGTCGAGCATCGCCTCCATATGGGGCGAGTGGAAGGCGTGCGAGACCGTCAGACGGCGGGTGCGGCGGCCGAGTTCGGCGAACCGGTCGATGACGGCGGCCACGGCGGCCTCGTCACCGCTGACGACGGTCTGGGCGGGCGCGTTGACACCGGCGACCGAGATGCGTCCGGCGACCCCCGCGAGGACCTCCAGGACCTCGGATTCCGGGGCCTCCACGGACGCCATGGCACCGCCGCGCTCGCAGGCCTGCATCAGCCGGCCCCGGGCGGCGACCAGGCGGGCCGCGTCGGCCAGGGTGAGGACGCCGGCGACATGGGCGGCGGTGAGCTCACCGATGGAATGGCCGGCGACCGCGGCGGGGCGCACGCCCCAGGCCTCCCACTGGCGGAAGAGCGCGGTCTCGACGGCGAACAGGGCGGGCTGGGCGTACTCCGTCTCGTGGACGAGTTCCGAGCCGCCGAGGACGAGCTCGGCCAGCGACCGGTTCAGGTGCGGTTCGAACGCGGCGCACACCTCGTCGAAGGCCTGCCGGAAGACCGGGAGTTCGGCGTGCAGGGCGCGCCCCATGCCGGGTCGCTGGCTGCCCTGTCCGGTGAACAGGACCGCGAGGGGACCCTCGACGGCCGTGCCCTCGGCGGCGCCTGCGGGGGTGCGCCCGTCGGCGAGGGTCCGCAGCCCGGCGACCGCTTCGGCGGTGGTGGTCACGGTGAGGGCGGCGCGGTGCTCGAAGTGCGTACGGTGGTCGGCCGCCGCGTGCGCGAGGTCGGCCACCGGTACCTCGGGGCGGCCCTCCAGCCAGTCGGCCCAGCGGGCGGCCTGCGCGCGCAGGGCCGCCTCGTCCCGGCCGGAGAGGACCAGCGGGTACGGGGTCGGCGTCGCCGCGGCCGTCGGGGCAGTGGGGTCCGCGGGGGCGGCGGGGGCCGGGGCCGGGGCGGGGGCCGGGGGTTCTTCGAGGACGATGTGGGCGTTGGTACCGCTGAGACCGAAGGAGGACACGCCCGCACGGCGGGTGCGCGCGGCCTCCCGTACCCACGGCCTGGCCTCGCGCAGGAGTTCCAGTCCGCTGCCGTCCCACTCGACGTGCGGGCTCGGCTCCTCGGCGTACAGGGTCTTGGGCAGGGTCTCGTGCTGGAGCGCGAGGACCATCTTCATGACGCCCGCGACACCGGCGGCGGCCTGCGCGTGGCCGATGTTCGACTTGGACGAGCCGAGGTAGACGGGACGGTTCCCGGCCCGGTCGGGGCCGAAGACCTCGGCCAGTGCTCCGGCTTCGATGGGGTCGCCCAGCGGGGTGCCGGTGCCGTGGGCCTCGACGGCGTCGATGTCGGCGGGGGTCAGCCGGGCCGCGGCCAGGGCGTCGTGGATGACCCGCTGCTGGGCGGGACCGTTGGGGGCGGTCAGGCCCTGGCTGCGACCGTCCTGGTTGACCGCCGAACCACGGATCACGGCCAGGACGCGGTCACCGTCGCGCTCGGCGGCCGACAGCCGCTTGAGGACGAGGATGCCGATGCCGTCGGACCAGCCGGCCCCGTCGGCGCGGGCGGAGAAGGACTTGCAGCGGCCGTCGGGGGCCATGCCCTTGAGACGGGAGAACTCCACGAAGAGCCGTGGCGTGCTCATGACGGTGACCCCGCCGACGAGGGCGAGTTCGCACTCGCCCTGGCGCAGGGCGGTGGCCGCGAGGTGGATCGAGACGAGGGAGGAGGAGCAGGCGGTGTCCACGGTCACGGCGGGCCCCTGGAGCCCCAGCGCGTACGACACGCGGCCCGAGACGACGCTGCTCGCGTTGCCGGTGCTCACGTACCCGTCGAACGCGTCGAGCTCGCGGCCCTGCTCGCCGTAGTCGGAACTCATGGCGCCCAGGTAGACGCCGGTACGGCTCTCGCTGAGCGACTCGGGGCGGATGCCGGCCCGCTCCAGGGCCTCCCAGGCGGTCTCCAGGACGAGCCGCTGCTGCGGGTCCATCGAGAGGGCCTCGCGCTGCGAGATCCCGAAGAAGGCCGCGTCGAACTCCGCCGCGTCGTCGATGAAGCCGCCTTCGCGGGCGTAGCTCTTGCCCACGGCCTCCGGGTCGGGGTCGTAGACGTCGAGGTCCCGCCAGCGCGGCGGCAGGCCGCTGATCGCGTCGCCGCCCGCGGCCAGCAGGTTCCAGTAGGCCTCGGGGGTGGTGATGCCGCCGGGAAGGCGGCAGGCCATCGATACGACGGCGATCGGGTCGTCGGCGGCCGGGGCCGGCGCGGTGGACGTGCGGCGCGTCTTCGCCTTCTGCTGCGCGGCGCCGGTCAGCGCGAGCTTGTCGAGGAGCAGGCCGGCGATGGCGGTGGGCGTCGGGTAGTCGAAGGCGAGCGTGGACGGCAGCGAGACACCGGTCTCGGCGGACAGCCGCCGGCGCAGCTCGACGGCCATGAGGGAGTCGATGCCGAGCTCCTTGAGGACCTGCTGCGCCCCGATGCCCTCGGCCGTCGCCACACCGAGGACGACTGCGGCCTCGCGCTGCACCAACTGGACCAGCGGGGACAGCCGCTCGGCCTCCGGCAGCGCCGCCAGCTGATCGCGCAGCCCGGAGGGCGCCGAGCCCACTGTGCCCACGCGCTTCTTCGGGGCGCGGACCAGGGCCCGCAGCAGAGCCGGCAGTTCGTCAGCGCGCCGCTGAAGGGTGACCAGGTCCAACTTGACCGGGACCAGGTGGGCGTGCGGGGACCCGAGCGCGGTGTCGAGGGCGGCCAGGGCTTGCTTCTCGCTGAGCGCATGGATGCCCATACGACGCATGCGGGCGAGTTCGGCTTGGCCGAGGGTGGCGGTCAGACCGTGTCCGGCCTGCTGCCACAAACCCCACGACAGACTCGTCCCCGCCAACCCCAGACC
>NZ_JBEXQA010000044.1:0-40679 GCF_040612395.1 Streptomyces sp. NPDC006430 | reverse complement strand
GAACGGCTCGCACACATGGCCGTGCACCCACCAGGACCGAGAGGTCACAACCCTACCCGTGAGGGCTGCAGAAGGGATGGTCCTCTAATGAGCACTCCGGCCGACCCGATCAAGGTGGTGATCGCCGACGACCAGATGATGGTCCGGCAGGGCTTCACCGTCCTCCTCAACGCCCAGCCCGACATCGAGGTCGTCGGCCAGGCCGTGAACGGCGCCGACGCGGTGGCGAAGGTCGCCGAACTCGACCCGGACGTGGTCCTGATGGACATCCGTATGCCGGGCATGGGCGGCATCGAGGCCACGTCCGTCATCACCGCGGCCCCGGACGCCGATGTCAAGGTGCTGGTGTTGACCACCTTCGACCTCGACGAGTACGTGTACGAGGCGCTGCGGGCCGGGGCCTCCGGGTTCCTGCTCAAGGACGCCTCGGCCGACCAGCTCGCCGAGGCGGTCCGGGTGGTGGCGGCCGGCGAGGCACTGCTCTCGCCCAACATCACCAAGCGGCTGATCACGGAGTTCTCCCGGATGGGTGCGCCGCGGGCGCCCTCGAAGGCGCGGATCGACGAACTGACCGAGCGGGAGACCGAAGTGCTGTCGCTGATCGCGCAAGGCCTGTCCAATGCGGAGATCGCCGGGCACCTGATCGTGGCCGAGCAGACCGTGAAGACCCATGTGGGTCGGATCCTGGTGAAGCTGGGACTGCGGGACCGTACCCAGGCGGCGGTGTTCGCGTACGAGACGGGTCTGGTCCGTCCGGCGGGCTACTGAGGCCCCCGGGTAGTACCTGAGGGGGATGCGGAGATATCCCCTTCAGCGGCGACGCGGAGCAGGGGGCGGCCGACCTACGGTGTGGGTATGACCGAGACGACCCCCGGGGCGACCCCCCGGACCCCCGAGATCCGGCTGGCCTCCGGCCTGTTCGAGAGCTTGCGCCAGGATCTGATCACGGATGCCTTCGCGTACCGGCCGCTGCCGTTGATGCGGACGGACGGGCGGCTGACGCGGAGACTTCCGCAGCGCGTTCAGCGGCGGGCCGCATATCTGCCGCACGCGACCGTCGGGTTCGTGGCGTTCATCGTGGTCATGGTCGCGTGGACCTCCGCCGACTACCTTCCGCCGTCCAGTTCTCTGGTGATCGGGCTGATAGCGGCCGTACCGGTGCTCATGACCTTGGTACGTCCCGTGGGCGCCTTCTGGTCGACCGTCGTGGCCACCGGCCTGCTCGCGGTGGTCACCTCGCGGGACCTGACGTGGCCTTGGT
Source organism: Streptomyces sp. NPDC006430 (assembly GCF_040612395.1). Lineage (NCBI taxonomy): Bacteria > Bacillati > Actinomycetota > Actinomycetes > Kitasatosporales > Streptomycetaceae > Streptomyces > Streptomyces sp. NPDC006430. The sequence goes on along the minus strand of NZ_JBEXQA010000044.1, from coordinate 39,418 downwards.
CGCCGGGTGCCTTCGTGTCGTACCTGGCGGTGGTGACCATCGTGGCGATGCGGACCCGGCCCCGGGCGGCAGCCTGGATGTGGCTGATCACGCTGATGCTCGGGGCCGGGATACCCACCGTGGTCGGCCAGCGCGGATCGGTCAACGTCGGGCCGATGGCCTTCGTCCTGGCGGTGGCCCTGCTGGTGGTCACGGTCCGCAACATCCGTAAGGAAGCGGAGCAGGTGGTGAGCGCGCAGCAAGAGGTCACGGCCGTCGAGCGGGACCGGCGGACGCTGCTGGAGGAGCGGACGACGATCGCACGGGAGTTGCACGACGTGGTGGCGCACCACATGTCGGTGGTGGCGATCCAGGCGGAGGCCGCGCCCTACCGGGTGAAGAACCCTCCTCCGGAGCTGGAGGCTGCGTTCGTCACCATCCGGGAGAACGCGGTGGCGGCGCTGACGGAGCTGCGCCGGGTACTGGGTGTGGTGCGTTCCGCGGACTACGAGGCTCCGGACGCCCCGCAGCCGACGCTTGCATCGCTGGACGGGCTGCTGGCCAATGTCCGCGAGGCCGGGCTGAGAGTGGAGAAGACGGTCACGGGTGCGGTGCGGGAGCTGCCGCAGGGCGTGGAGCTGTCGGCGTACCGGATCATCCAGGAGGCGCTGAGCAATACGCTGCGCCATGCGCCTGGAGCGGCGGCCGGGGTCGAGATCTCCTATGTGCTGGGGGGATTGGGCATCAGGATCGTCAATGAGGCGGGGACCGGGGACGTGCGGCCCTCGCCGGGCGCCGGGCACGGGATCACCGGGATGCGGGAGCGGGTGGCCATGCTGGAGGGGGAGATGACGGCCGGGGAGACGGCGACGGGTGGGTACGAGGTGGCGGTGTTCATACCGGTGGCCAACCGGAAGGACGCAGCTGCGGCGCAGGGGCCGTCATGACGATCAAGGTTCTGATCGTCGACGATCAGATGATGGTGCGGGAGGGGTTCTCGGTACTGCTGAACGCGATGGACGGCATCGAAGTGGTCGGGGAGGCGGTGGATGGCCGCGAGGCCATCGCCCAGGTCGCGGCGCTGCGGCCGGACGTGGTGCTGATGGACATCCGGATGCCGGTGATGAACGGGCTGGAGGCCACGCGGGAGATCGTGGCGGCGGACACGGACGCGAAGGTGCTGGTCCTGACGACCTTCGACCTCGACGAGTACGTGTACCAGGCCCTGCGGGCCGGGGCGTCGGGGTTCCTGCTCAAGGATGCCTCGGCCCGACAACTGGCCGATGGCGTAAGGGTGGTGGCCTCCGGCGAAGCCCTGCTGGCACCGACGGTCACCAAGCGGCTGATCCTGGAGTTCTCCAAGCTCTCGGCCCCGCCGAAGCTCGCGGATCCGGTGGGGGTCGGAGAGCTGACCGAGCGGGAGACAGAGGTGCTGGTGCTGATCGCGCAGGGGTTGTCGAACGCGGAGATAGCGGACCGGCTCATCGTCGCAGAGTCAACGATCAAGACGCACGTGAGCCGCATTCTGGTGAAGCTCGGCCTGCGCGACCGTACCCAGGCGGCGGTATTCGCCTACGAGACCCGGCTGGTCACGCCGGCCTAGCCCGCCGCCCTGGCAGGTCGAGCAGTTGGCGGACGGCCTCCGCCAGGGCGGGGTCGACCGGCTGGGCGCCGTTGGGCTGCGCATCGTGGTTGACCATGCCGATATTGCGCTGACCACCGTGCATGTTGACGGTCTTGCCGAAGTAGTAACTGTCTCCGCTCATGCTCCTGCCATCCCCACGTTCAGGTGCTCACGCTGCTGTCGGACTCCCGGGCGAGGACGGTCGCCATGCCTCCGAACAGAGTGAAGGCCATCGCGGTGAGGATCGTGACCGCCGTCCGCTTGACGAAGGTCAGCACCGCTTCCTTGCGACGGGGTTGAAGGATGAACGTGTACACGCGAGCGACGGTCTGGAGCGGATATGCCGCGCCGTCCACCCACAACAGTCGGCGTGGACGGTGAGGTAGAGGGCCGTCGGCAGCTCGGCCCCGGTGACCGGAACCGAGCCCGGGGGCCGCTGCGGAACCGGCGGCTGCTGCGCCGACGGCGGCGGCTGGTGCTGCTGCTGCGGTAAGGGCTCGGTGCGGCATCGGCAGGAGGTCCTAGAGTGCGGGTATGGGCTTTGATCCGTGGGATGCCGCGTTCGTCGCCGATCCGTACCCCGCCTACCGGGAGCTGCGTGAGCAGGGCCGGGCCTTGTGGTCGGAGGCCACTGGGCAATGGCTGGTGCCGCACTACGCCGATGTGAGCGCGTTGCTGCGCGACCGCCGGTTGGGTCGGACCTATCTACACCGCTTCTCGCACGAGGAGTTCGGGCGCGAGGCCCCGCCTCCGGAGCACGAGCCCTTCCACGTCCTCAACGGCAACGGCCTGCTGGACCTTGAGGATCCCGCCCATGCGCGGGTGCGGAGGCTGGTGTCGAAGGCGTTCACCCCGCGGACCGTGGAGCGGCTCGCGCCCGCCGTGGAGCGGCTCGCCCGGGAGCTGGTCGGGCAACTCCTCGCCGCGGGGGGTGGGGACCTGCTCACCGTCGTCGCCGAGCCCCTGCCGGTCGCGGTGATCGCGGAACTGCTCGGGGTGCCCGCGGCGGACCGGGGGCTGCTGCGGCCCTGGTCGTCGGACATCTGCGGGATGTTCGAGCTCCGACCGGACGAGGAGCGCACACGGCGGGCGGTACGGGCGAGCGTGGAGTTCAGCGCGTACCTGCGCGAGCTGATCGCCGAACGGCGAAAGCACCCCGGTGAGGATTTGATCTCCGGTCTGATCGCTGCCCACGACGAGGAGGGCCGGCTCAGCGAGCAGGAGATGATCTCCACCTGCGTGCTCCTGCTGAACGCCGGCCACGAGGCCACCGTGAACGCCACCGTCAACGGTTGGTGGACCCTCTTCCGTCATCCCGAGCAGCTCGCTTCGCTCGATTCCCAAAAGTTGTCCACAGCTGTGGATGAACTCTTGCGCTTCGACACTCCACTACAAATGTTCGAACGCTGGGTGCTCGATGACATCCGGATCGGAGACACGGTCATCCCGCGCGGCGCCGAGGTCGCGCTGCTCTTCGGGTCCGCGAACCGTGACCCCGCCCGCTTCGAGGACCCCGACGCACTGGACCTCGTACGGGCCGACAATCCGCATCTGAGCTTCGGGGCCGGGATCCACTACTGCCTGGGGGCGCCGCTCGCACGGCGCGAGCTGACCGCCTCGTTCGGGGCCCTGCTGGCGGACGGCGTCCCGCCGCTACGGCTCGTGCGCGAGCCCCGGTGGCGGGACGGGTACGTCATCCGCGGCCTGGACGAGCTCCTCGTGGAGTTCTAACCGCCTCGAAGGACTAGACGCCGCTCAGTGCTGAGACCGGAAGGGTGGGTTCACCTGGCGGAGGCGTCCGGCAAACCTTCCCGATCACAGCACTAGACGACCAGGTCGCGGCGGCGCAGGGCGGTCAGGCCGGCTGCCAGGAGTGCCGCCGCCAAGGCCGTCAGCACCAGCAGCGGAGTCCAGGACACGGCCTGCGCACCCGGCAGCTTCGGCAGGTGGGCGAAGGGCGAGACGTTCAGGACGGCCTGCGGGAGGTTCAGCGCCGGGCCGATCCAGCCCAGCGCGAGCGCGGTTCCGGCCACCGCCCAGGCGGCGACCGCGTAGCGGGGCGCCGCACCGTGCAAGAGGGCCGCCAGGGCGCCGATCACCCAGACCGCCGGGAGCTGCGCCAGGCAGGCCCCGACTGCCGCCCCCACGTCCTGACCGCCGTGCCCGATGCCCAGCCCGAGACCCGCCAGCAGCAGGATCAGCGCCGAGCCGCCGAAGGCCACGGCGAGGTGGCCGCCGGCCCACCGCAGCCGACCGACCGCGTTCGCGAGCAGCGGTTCGGCCCGCTGCCCCGACTCCTCGCCGCCCAACCGCAGTACCGCCGAGACGATGTACAGGGCGGCGACCATGCCGAGCATCCCGGCCATCGTCGCGAGGAAGGCGTCGGTGAGCCCGCTCCGTCCGCCCATCCGCTCGATGATCTCGCGGGTCCGTTCGTTGTCGCCGACCAGTTCGGTGGCCCCGTCCGCCATCCCGCCGAAGACCGCGCCGGCCGCCAGGAATCCGAGGCTCCAGCCGATCAGGCTGCCCCGTTGGAGCCGCCGGGCCAGCGCCCCGGCGCTGCCGAGCCGGCCTTCCGCCGGGCCCGGCCGGGCCGGCAGGAGGCTCATGCCGAGGTCACGGCGGCCGGCCAGCCCGTACGCCGCCGCCACCTGGACGATCACCGCCGTCGCGAACAGGGCCAGCACCCACCACCGTTCGCCCGCGAAGGCCCGTACGTGCTCCAGCCAGCCCAGCGGCGACACCCAGGTCAGTCTGCTCGAACCCCCGGCGCTCCCCGCGTCGCCGGCGGCGCGCAACACGAACGCCGCACCGATCGCAGCACCCGTGAGCCCCTTCGCGAGCCGCGCGCTCTCGGTGACCTGCGCCGCGATGGCCGCGAGCCCCGCGAACAGCATCCCGGTGGCCCCGATGCCCGACCCGAGGGCCAACGCACCGCCCGCGCCGCGCCCGGCGAGACCGGCCGCCACCAGCAGCGCGGCCAGCCCGTTGGCCACCAGGGCCGCCAGCAGCGCAGCCGTCAGCGGTGCCCGGCGGCCCACCATCGCCGCGCTGAGCAGCTCCTGACGGCCCGTCTCCTCCTCCTCGCGGGTGTGCCGGACCACGATGACCAGGCTCATGATCGCGGCGAGCACCCCGGCGAAGATCCCGCCCCGCCATGCGGTCAGGGCTCCGATCGAGTCACCGAAGACGGGCCCGTACATGGCGCGCAGCGAGCCGTTGGTGTTCATCGTGGCGAGCAGGCGGGCCCGTTCGGCAGCCGTCCCGTACGCCGATGCGAGCGAGGCCGGCAGGCTGAGCACCATCAGCGCCACGACCGCGATCCAGACCGGCATCATTACCCGGTCGCGCCGCAGGGCGAGCCGGACCAGGGCGCCGGTGCCGGCGTACTGACTGTTCATCGCGAGCCACCCGTCGGTACGTCCGCCCCGGTTTCGTCGACGTAGTGCCGCAGGAAGAGCTCCTCCAGCGTGGGCGGGGTCGAGGTCAGCGACCGGACCCCGGCCTCGGTGAGGGAGCGCAGTACGGCGTTCAGCTTGTCCGTGTCGGCCTGGAGGCGGATCTTCAACCCCTGCACCTCCACGTCGTGCACACCCGGTAGGTGTGCGAGGCCGTTCGGCGGGCCGACGAGCTCGGCGCTGATCGACGTACGCGTCAGGTGCCGCAGGTCGGCCAGCGTCCCGGTCTCGACCGTGCGGCCCTTGCGGATGATGCTGACGCGGTCGCAGAGGGCCTCGACCTCGCTGAGGATGTGCGAGCTGAGCAGGATGGTCCGGCCGGCGTTGCGGGCCTCGGCGACACAGCCCTGGAAGACCTCTTCCATCAGCGGGTCGAGGCCGGAGGTGGGCTCGTCGAGGATGAGCAGTTCGACCTCGGAGGCGAAGGCGGCGACGAGGGCGACCTTCTGGCGGTTGCCCTTGGAGTACGTGCGCCCCTTCTTGGTCGGGTCCAGCTCGAACCGCTCGATCAGCTCGGCGCGCCGGGTCCGGTCCAGCCCTCCGCGGAGCCGTCCGTAGAGGTCGATGACCTCGCCGCCGGAGAGGTTGCGCCACAGCGTCACGTCGCCGGGGACGTAGGCGATGCGGCGGTGCAGTGTCACGGCGTCGACCCAGGGGTCGCCGCCGAGGAGTTCGGCGGTTCCGGAGTCGGGGCGCAGCAGGCCCAGCAGGACGCGGATGGTGGTGGACTTGCCGGAGCCGTTGGGGCCGAGGAAGCCGTGCACCTCGCCGGTGGCGACCGAGAGGTCGAGTCCGTCCAGTGCGTGGGTGCGGCCGAACGCCTTGTGGAGTCCGGCGACGCTGATTGCCTTCGTCATACTTCTGAACGTACGCTACTTTCACAAGATTGTGAAGATAAGAAATCGCGTAAAGTTGGAGGGGTGGCGGAGGGCTTGAACATGGACATGGACGTGGGCATGGACGTACGGAACGAAGAGGCGGTCTCCCGCTTCGTGGAGCGGTTCGCCGCGCAGCTGACCGACGCGGGGATGCAGAGGATGGCCGCGCGGGTCTTCGCGCAGCTGCTCGCGAGCGACAGCGGCGCGATGACGTCGGCGGAGCTGAGCGAAGCCCTACAGATCAGTCCGGCGGCGGTGTCGGGGGCGGTGTCGTACCTGACCCAGGTCAACATGGTCAGCCGCGAGCGGGAGCCCGGGTCGCGGCGGGACCGGTACGTGCTGCACAACGAGCTCTGGTACGAGACGTTCACCCGGCGGGACCAGGTGCTGACCCTCTTCGAGAAGACCCTCCGCGACGGCGCGGCCGGGCTCGGCACCGACACCCCGGCGGGGGCGCGGGTCGCGGAGACGGCGGCGTTCTTCGAGTTCTTGCAGGGGGAGATGCTGGGGATGATGGACCGCTGGCGCGCGCACCGGGCGAAGCTGGACCTGCCGTAGCCGGCGGCGCGGTACGGGCCCGACGGCCCCGCACCGCGGTCCGGGGGCGGCCGGTCCGATCACGACGCCGCCCCGGCCGGCGGGCTGGAGGACACGCCCCCTTCCCACCCCCGCCCGAACGGAACACACCGCCACCGAGCGCCGGCCACGGCGGCGCCAGGCCCGGCCCGCGCCGAGTGCGGCCGGGCGGCCCAGCACGGGCGGCCCAGCACGGGCGGATCAGGGCGGGGCGGCCCGCACGGGCGGGTCAGTGCGGGAGCGTGAGGGTCCAGGCCGCCGGTCTGAGCGTCCACGTACGGCGCCGGACCGGCCCCGCCACCACCGCATCCGCGCGGTAGCGGAAGTCCGACCCCGACACGGTCACCGACCGCGCCCGCGCACTGACCACCGTGGAGCCGGCCACCCGTACCGTCACCTCCGCAAGGCCGTCCCCGCCCGACAGCGTTGTCACCGAGACGTCCTCCACCGGCCGGTCCACGTCCGCGAGCACCTCCCCGTCCGCCTCCACCCGCACCCGGTGCCCGACCACGGCCGGACCGCCGGAGGGGACCAGCGTGCGGACCAGCGAGCGGTACGCGCTCCACACCGACGGCCCCGCCGGCCTCGGCACCGCCCGGACGGGTGGAATCCGTAGATCCCCCAGCACCACCCCGTCGCTGTCGTCGACCAGCAGGTCGCGCGTGCGGGTACGGCCGTCCAAGACCGCCCGGGCCGCCGCCACCGCGGACAGGGGAACGCCCAGCGAGCGCGCCAGCCCCAGTGAACCCCCCTGCCCCACCGGAATCAGCGAAACGGCCCCGTCCCCCAGCCCCCGCTCCCGGTGCAGCAGCCCCACGGCTCGCACCAGAGCCCGGTCGTCGCCCACGATCACCGGCTGCCGATGGCCCCGGCGGGCAAGAGCCCGCGCAAACTCCTCCAGCGAATCCGGCAGGCAGATCTTCGCCGCCGCTCCCGCTGACAGAACATCCTTCGCGATCCGCACGGACTCGCCGTCAAGACGGCGGGCGACCGGGTCGACGAGCACGAGCAGGCCGCCTACCGGCGCGCCCGCATGGCTCATGGTGGGCTCTGGAGCCGACACCTCGGTCCTTCCTCGGGTAGCATCTTTGTGCAAGAGGCCCTTGCGCTATTGCGCCAGGGCCTTCGTCTATTCCGGGGTACCGGTCCGACGGCTCAGCCTGCGGTGTACATCGTCGTACGCCCCCTGACCTTGGACATGCCCCATCCGGAAGAGGTGTACGCCTGTGCCCGCTCTTGTGCTGCTCGGAGCTCAGTGGGGTGACGAGGGCAAGGGAAAGGCCACCGACCTGCTCGGTGGATCCGTTGATTATGTGGTGCGCTACCAGGGCGGCAACAACGCCGGCCACACGGTCGTCGTAGGCGACCAGAAGTACGCGCTGCACCTTCTCCCTTCCGGCATCCTCTCCCCCGGATGCACCCCGGTCATCGGCAACGGCGTTGTCGTCGACCCGGCCGTCCTGCTCTCCGAGCTGCGCGGCCTGAACGAGCGCGGCATCGACACCTCCAAGCTGCTCATCAGCGGCAACGCGCACCTGATCACGCCGTACAACGTCACCCTCGACAAGGTCGGCGAGCGCTTCCTCGGCAAGCGCAAGATCGGTACGACCGGCCGCGGCATCGGCCCGACGTACGCGGACAAGATCAACCGCATCGGCATCCGCGTCCAGGACCTCTACGACGAGTCGATCCTCGCCCAGAAGGTCGAAGCGGCCCTCGAAGGCAAGAACCAGCTCCTCGCGAAGCTCTACAACCGCCGGGCCATCGAGGCCTCCGCGATCGTGGAAGAGATGCTCCAGTACGCAGAGCAGATCAAGCCGTACGTCGCCGACACCACCCTGATCCTCAACAACGCGCTCGACGAGGACAAGGTCGTGCTCTTCGAGGGCGGCCAGGGCACGCTGCTCGACGTCGACCACGGCACGTACCCCTTCGTCACCTCCTCGAACCCGACCGCGGGTGGCGCCTGCACCGGTACGGGTGTCGGCCCGACGAAGATCAGCCGCGTCATCGGCATCCTGAAGGCCTACACGACCCGCGTCGGCGCCGGCCCGTTCCCGACCGAGCTCTTCGACCAGGACGGCGAGGACCTGCGTCGGATCGGCGGCGAGCGCGGCGTGACCACCGGCCGTGACCGCCGCTGCGGTTGGTTCGACGCGCCGATCGCCCGCTACGCCACCCGCGTCAACGGGCTGACGGACTTCTTCCTCACCAAGCTGGACGTGCTGACCGGCTGGGAGCAGATCCCGGTCTGCGTGGCGTACGAGATCGACGGCAAGCGCGTCGAGGAGCTCCCGTACTCGCAGACGGACTTCCACCACGCGAAGCCGATCTACGAAAACCTCCCCGGCTGGTCCGAGGACATCACGAAGGCCAAGACGTTCTCGGACCTCCCGAAGAACGCCCAGGCGTACGTGAAGGCCCTGGAGGAGATGTCGGGCGCCCCGATCTCCGCGATCGGCGTCGGCCCCGGCCGCACCGAGACGATCGAGATCAACTCGTTCCTGTAGCGGCACCGCGAGGGGGCGGTGCGCCGTGCGGCGCACCGCCCCCTCGGCGTGTCCGCTGCCGAAAGGTCGCGCGGACCCCCGGCCGGTAGAATGGTGCCATCAGGCCCGCGCTGTTCAGCCGCGGGAGCGCACCGCTCGATCGGGGCCTCCGCGAAGGGGCGAGCACCCCTCCCTCAGGTGCCACGCGCACCCGCAAACGTCGAGCCACTCGGGTGGACGTCGTTGCACCGGTAGCGGGCAATTCCCTTAGCTGGCACAGGAGTTTGCCATGAGCAATGTCCTGACCCGGGCGGCGGTCATCGCTTCCGCAGCCCTCCTCGCAACCACCGGCGCATCGATCGGCGCCGCCCAGGCATCGGCCCTGCCGATGGCCCCGACCTGCCGTGTGGCCGACCTGGATGTGGCCGTCGGCGGGCCGGAACGCTCCGGGGGGTCGATCGACTACCCGATCCTGTTCACCAACACCACTGGCCACACCTGCGCGTTGCGCGGGTACCCGGGCGTCAGCGTCACCGATGCCCGGCACCGCCAGATCGGCACCTCCGCGATCCGCACCGGCGAGGCGATCAGCACCGTGTCCGTCTTCCCCGACGACACCGTGACCGCCGTCATGCGCACCAACAGCCGTTCCGTGGCGCCGAACTGCCGGGCGCCGTCCACCTACGTCAAGGTCTACCCGCCGAACAGCACTGTGGCCGTGGAGATCCCCTACCACCTGCGGGTGTGCGGAATGTTCGAGATAAGCCCGGTGGAAGGTATGGACTGAGCGCCGACCGTACGGCTGTGCCGAAGGGGTGGTGCGCCGTACGGCACACCACCCCTTGTGCGTACCGGCGGGTCAGACCGTCTGGTACCAGCCGAGCAGGTCGAAGACCAGGTCGATGTCCTGCCAGCCCTGGTTCCAGAAGTCGACCATGCCCCCCTTGCCCCCCGACGTCTGCACCAGGTTCGAGACCGTCGCGCCCGCCGTCCAGTTCAGGGACGAGGAGACGGGCCGCTGCGGCGTGACCGCGGTGCCCTTCAGGTAGTCGGGCCACGTGTTCGGGTCGGCGGCGACCGACAGGAAGCCCTCCCCGGTGGTGTTGGTGACCGTGGTGTTCAGCACCCAGGCGTTGATCTTGGAGTCCGTCGTGTCGGCGTCGAGCCGCACGGGGAGGTGCGTACGGGCTGGAATCGGGCCCGCCTTGCGGCCCCAGCTGTCCTTGCGGGTGTCCATGATCCGGTACGGCCCGCCGATGGACACGAGGGCGGACCTGCTGTCGGTGCTGTAGTAGCCGACGACGTCGGCCACCACGTCGGCCCGGTCCCAGCTGCCGTTGCGGATGGTGATCTTCCCGTCCGGGCCGATCGGCACGATCACCGAGTTGGCGACCGTCTGCCCGGCGGTGAAGTTCACGCTCGACGTGGTCGGAGCCGCCTGCCCGCCCGGGTAGGCGGTCAGGTGCCCGGCCGCCCGCGGGTTGGTGACCGTCAGGTTGAGCGCCACGGCCGTGGCGCCCTTGGGGACGCCCCCGCGCCCGGCGATGTCGACCCCGAAGGTGCCGTAGCCGGGGACCTGGCCCTTCGCCGTCCCGGTGCCCTCGCGGGTGTCGACGGCGCGGAACGGGTCCAGCGTGGTGTAGCCGCCGGCGGTCGACGCCGTGAAGTAGCCGGTGACGTCCGCGATGAGGTCGACCGAGCCCCAGCCGCCGTTGATCAGGTACACGGAGCCGTCCGCGCCGACCGGCACGATGACCTGGTTCGAAACGGTCTGCCCCGCGGCGTAGTTCAGGTTCGACCCCTCCTCGAAGCCGTCCTTGCGGGGCTGGGCCACGATGTGGCCCGCTCCCGTGGCGTTGGTGGCGGTGACATTGAGGACCACTGCACGGACCCCCGCCGGGACCTGGGCGGCGCCTGCGACCTTCAGGGCCACCGAGCCCCGCCCCGCGACCTTGGCCTGCGCGGCGCCGAGGCCCGCGCGGGTGTCGAGCAGGCGGGTGGGCGCGTGCGGGGTGAACTCGCTGCCCGAGGTGACGAATTCGAGGTGGTTCACGGCCTGGACGCCGTGCGCGGCGTCCTTCACCGTGACCGTGACGTCGTACGTGCCGACCTTGGCGTACTTGTGCTCGGTGTAGCGGACGTCCGAGCCGGAGCCGGAGCCGGTGACGGCGACCTGGTCCGTGGTCCCGTCGCCCCAGGCGATGGTCATGTCGAGCGCGGCGGGCTCGCCCATGACGTGGGTCCGCAGTTTGATCGAGTGTGCGGTGGGCGCCTCGGCGTCCATGACGATCGCGAGATCGGCATCGGCCGCGCTCTGAGCCCGCGCGGCCGCCCCCTTGCCGGCTCCCGGCAGCGGTGTGCGGACCGTACGGTCGGCAGGGCTGGTGAAGGTCTGTACGCGGGACGCCGTGGCCTTGGCCGGGCCCGGCTGCGGAGCGGCCACCGCAGGGGCGGCGGGCGCTGCCGGGCCCGCCGCGTGGGCCAGGCCCGGAACGAGGCCTACGCCCGCGGCGACGACGGCGGCGGAAAGCATGAGACGGCGACGGAGCACCGTTCCCCCCTTGGTTTGGTGTGAACCTTGAACAGGTTCGAAATCCAGCTCAGGGTAGAACATCCAGCACGGAATGGATCATTCCGGACTTTCCCGGTCGAGCCACGCCGGAGAGGCCGGCACGTCCGCGTCCCACGCCTTCGGCGGCTCGGCGGGCAGCGCCGGGGGCTTCGGGTTCGCCCGCGCCGTCCAGGGGGCGGGCGGGACCCACACCTCGGACCCGGGATGGTGCTCCCGGTCCGGCTCCGGGGGCGGCGCGCTGTCGTAGACCTGCTCGGCCACCGAGAACCGGTAGTGGAACACCTGCCAGGCCCCGTCCAGGACCACCAGGAAGCCGTCCCCGGTCTGGTACACCACCCGGCGGCGCACCGTACGAGGACGCATCGGCTCGAACGTCTCGGCCCGGCGGCGGAGTTCCGCCATGGCTTCCTCGCGCGTGCCCTCGACATGGCCCACCACACCCACCGACCACATCCGGTGGTGCGTGCCGCCCGCCCCGAGATTCTGCTCGACGAGCAGCCCCCACCTGGTCATCCGCCCCCCCTCGACCGTTTCACACCAGTATCGGCGAGGCTCTGCAGGATTCAGGGCATGAGCAGCGCATCGATGCCGGGCGGGACCGGCACCGGCCGGTCCCGTACTTCGGTCAGCGGCCGGCCCAGCGAGCCGCCAGTTCCGTCCGGTTGGCACAGCCGAGCTTGGCCAGGATGCTGCGGACGTGGCTTTCCACCGTGCGTTCGGAGATGACCAGGTCTTCGGCGATCTGACGGTTCGTACGGGCAGTCAGGGCCACGAGCTCGGCGACCTGGAGCTGGCGCGGGGTGAGCCGGCCGGTGCCGGCTCGCAGGGCGGCGATGTCGCCGATGAGCCGCACCGCAGCGGCGGAGGGGCCCGGCAGGTCGAGTTGGCCGGCGATCGCCAGGGCCTCCCCGGCGAGGGCCGCCGCTTCCGCGAGGGCCCCCGCGCCGGACCGGAGTGCGGCGAGGTCCAGGCACGTCAGCGCCACGAACGGCCGTGCACCGAGGACCCGGTTGCGGGCCAGCGCCTCGCGCAGCAGCTCCTCGCCCTGCGCCGGACGGCCTGCGGTCAGCGCGAGAACGCCGAGTTCGCGGCTGACCGAGCCCGAGAAGTAGGCCGTGGGTGTGCCGAGCGCTCCCGGATACGGCCGGAACAGCACGAGCTGGTCGTACACGAGCCGCGCGGACTCCGCATCACCGGCCAGCCGGATCAGGTCGACCAGGTTCAGCAGCACCGCAGGCCATGGCGGGTTCGTCATCGGGATCGGAAGCAGCGGGCGCAGCTGGTCATAGGCCTCCCGCGCCTCGTCCAGCCGCCCGGCGAGGAACAGCCCCCGTGCCCGCGCGGACAGCAGCAGCGGGTGTCGCGGCGCCCGGTCGAGGTCGCTCCACATCTCCTCGGGCAGTTCCGCGGCGTCGCCGCGCACCCAGGCCAGCTGCTGGTGCAGCACGTAGCTCATGACGATCGCGGACTGGTCCCCGCTGGCCCGGGCGAGCCCGGTCGCCTCCGCGTTGCAGCTGCGGGCCTCGGCGAACCGTCCTTGCTGCACGGCGCGGGCCGCACTCACCCGCAGCAGGTGCCAGCGGGCCAGCGGCAGCGCGGAACGGGCCACCACCGCCTCGATGCCGCGGATCGCGTCGTCCACCAGTTCCGGCCGGCCCAGCAGGTATCCCGCCTGCACGCGCCACTGGTGGCCCAGGACGACGGCGAGCAGATCCCCCAGCTGCTCGGCGCGCGACACGGCCAGCTCGCCCAGACGCAGGCGTTCGGCGGTGTCGTCGGGATGGGCCAGGGTCATCTGCACCGCTCGGACGGCGTCGAGTTCGGCCCGGAGCTCACCGGTGGCCCCGGCCAGTTCGAGGGCGGCGCGGGCGTACCCGGCCGCACTCCTCGGGCGCGTCGAGTTCGGCCGAGGCGGTGGCGAGCTGGGCGAGCAGCCGGGCACGCATCGCGTCCGGCAGGTCCGGGGCGGCCAGCGCCGCCCCGCACAGCCGGGTGAGGGCCTGCGCGGCCCGGGGGAACGTGACGCCCTGCAGGACCAGGGCGACCTCGGCGAGCAGGGCCGGCCGGCCGCTCGCCTCCGCCGCGCCGGACGCTTCGTCGCAATGGCGAAGGCAGACGTCGTAGTGCCCGGCGAGGTACTCGGCGCGAGCCAGTTCGATGAGCGCCGGAGCCCGCTGCGGGTCCGCCGCATCGAGTACGGCGGCGGCGTCCGCCAGGTGCCGGGCGGCATCCGCGTAGGCGTGCCGTTCGCGCGCCAGGTCTGCGGCGATCCGGGACCAGTGCGCCGCGGCGGCGCGGTGACCGGGCTCCGTGCCCGCCTGTCGCCAGTGCGCCGCGATACGGGCCGCCTCGGCAGGGTTTCCGGCCTGCTCCAGTGCCCGCGCGGCGGCCCCGTGCAGCGCACGGGCGGTCGCAGGCGCGGTCCGGCCGAGCACCTCGTCGCGCACCAGGTCATGGGTGAAGCGGTAGGTGCGTCCGGCACCGGGGGGCGATGCCGCGGTGAGGACCCCCGCGTGCCAGGCCGCTTCCAGCGCCTGCGCGACGGCGGTCTCACCCGGTTCCGGCAGGACCGCGGCGAGCTGAGTGGTGTCCAGCCGCTCGCCGAGCACGGCCGCGGCCCGTACGACGTCGCGCTGCTCGTCGGTGAGCCCTGCCAGCAGGCCGCTGACGACGCTGGCGAGACTGCTCGCATGCGTGCGCAGCGCAGCGACGAGCAGGGGCACCCCGCCCGTCTGCCGGTACGACTCCGCCGCCTCCGCCTCGCCGACGCACCGCGCGACCTCCTCCCGGTTGAAGGGCGCCAGACGCAGGGTGTCGGCCCCGTACCGGCCCAGGTCCGCGAGGGCTCCGGCGGCTTCCTCGGGCACCGGTTCCCGGATGGTGCCGAGTACGAACAGCCCGGACTCGGCGACCTCGCCGGTGAGCTGCCACAGCAGGTCGAGGCTCGCGGCGTCGGCCCAGTGCAGATCTTCCAGCAGGACGACTAGGGGGCGTTCGGCGGCCGTCGCGGCCAGCGCCTCGCACATCCGGGCCAGCTCCAGGAACTGCGCCGCCGCCGCGTCGGCCGGCGCCATCGCACTCCACGGCTGCTGCCCCGCTGCGGCGCCCGTCTGCGGCGGCTCGGCGGTCCGCGGTCCGGGGATCCCGGTGGTGGCTCCGGCAAGGCGTAACGCGCGCTGCCAGGGCCACAAGGGCGGTGCCACCGCACCCCTGGGGCAATGGCCCCGCGCGACGGTGAACCGCGCGGGAGCGGCATGGCGGCGCAGCGCCTCGGCCGCGAGGGTGCTCTTGCCGATGCCTGCCGGCCCTGCGAGCAGTACCACGGATCCAGAGCCCCGCCCCGCGGCTTCGATCCGCTGGGCAAGGATCGCCAACTCCGCTGCCCTGCCTACGAATTCGATTCCCACGCCGGCAGTATCCCGCAGCACGCACGACGGCGGCCGCCCTCGATTGCGTACCGCGTTTCAGTGGTAGTACGGACGACCCGGACCGTCTGCGGGGGCGACCGTGGCCCACATGAAACGAGCACTCCTCGCCGCCATCGTCGCGGCCGCAGTCCTGGCCGTGGCCGGCTGCGACAACCCGTTCGAGGACGACCCGGCTCCGCGCACACCCGACCCGGCGACGTCCGCCCCGAAGACGCCCGAACCCAAGAATCCGGGTACCAAGAGCCCTGGTCGCAAGGTTCCCGTCCCCGACCCGAAGCCCGAGTCGCCGAAGCCCGTGTCGCCGAAGCCGTGGGTCCCGAAGGGGCCGGCCACGCTCACCGGCTGCGGAACCTTCGCCCAGTACTCCGATTGCACCTTCCAGGGCAGCAACTTCAAACCGGGAGAGAAGATCTACTTTCTCCGCGACGGATCCCCCCTCCCCGACCTCACGGCCGACAAGGAAGGCCGCTTCACCCACGTCACCGCCGGCAACCTGCGCATCGGCGCCCACACCTACACGGCCCGCGGCGCGCAGTCCGGGGTGATGGCTCGCACCACGGTCCGGGTGACCCCGGTGTACTTCTGACGGGCGGCGGGCGGCGGAGCTTCACGCCCCCGCGGCCCAGCCGGCGAAATCGGCCCAGGCCGTGGGGGCCACGGCCTGGGTCGGGCCGGTGAGGTTCTCGTATACCGCTGAGCAACTCAAACGGTCTCCAGCGCATGGCGCGCCTTCCCGTACTTCTCACCTATCAACTCCGATACGTGGAAAACGGTGGACCTGAGCCATCACCCTTGGGCCATGAACACGGAACGTAACGCGCCCAACTCCCCTGCGCCCAGCTGGATTCCGGAGACCGGAATCGGAATCCGCCAGGCCGGCGTGCTATTTGACGCGGTACGTGTGGACGGTGACACAGGACGCAACCTGGCCGATCTCCTCGCCACGCTCACTGGCGGTGACCCCGGGCCGATCGTCGTCCAGGCCAACGGGTGGCAGCCCGTGTACTTCCTGATCCCGGTCGGGAGCGCCGCCCACCGGGTCTGGCCGGCGGGCTTCACACGACTGACGTCAGGGCCGCGCCGGACCACGTACATCCCCGTCCCCGCCCTCGACGGCGCCTGGCCGCTGGCCTGGCTGTGTCCGCCGACGCGGGAGGACCGGTTCGTGCACGCCCCGCTGCTGTACCACGCCGCAGGCCGCTACCAGGCCAGCTGCGAGATCTCCTCGGCCACCACCGCGCAGGCGTCCGCGGCCGGGTCGATCAGCGGGAAGTGGCCGACTCCGTCCAGCAGCGTCAGGCCGACCGTCTCCCCGGCCTTGGCCGCCGCGGCCACGTACGACTCGGCCACCGCGGGCGGGACCACGATGTCCTCCCGGCCGTGGACGATCGTCGTCGCGATGCCCGTCGGCAGCAGGGCTGCCGGGTCCGCGAACGGCAGCCGGCGCGACCAGTGTTCGGAGCCGCCCAGCAGTTGCGCGGACGCGCCCCCGCACACGCCCAACTCCTCCGCGACCTCGAAGTCCGCGATGGGGGCCAACGCCACCACACCGCGCAGCTGGGGCGGGGTGGGCAGCCGCCAGGCGGCCGGGGACCCGGGCGACAGGACGTGACGCGCAGCCACCCACAGCGCGAGGTGGCCGCCCGCCGAGTGGCCGGTGACGACCGTACGGCGCAGGTCGGCCTGCGGCAGTGCGGCCGGGGCCAGGTTCGGCAGGGCGTCCATGGCCGCCGCGACGTCGTCGAAGGTCTCCGGCCAGCGGCCGGCCACCGAGCCCTGCGCGTGCTGGTGCGGAAGGGAACTCCCGCGGCGGTACTCGACGTTGGCGACGGCGAAGCCGCAGCGGGCGAGGAAGTCCACGAGGGGCGTGATGTGCTGCCGGTCGTACGGCGCCCGCCACGCACCGCCGTGCAGCACCACCACCAGCGGGGCCGGTCCGGCCGCCGTGTCCCCGCGCGGAGCGTAGAAGTCGACCACCTGGTCGGGGTGGTCCCCGTACGCCGCGGTTGCGTCCGGGGCGACCGGCGGGTGGGCGAAGGCCGAGGCGGCCTCGGCGGCGTCCCGTTCGACTGCGGGGTCCGTCATCGGCTCAACCTCTCGGTAACGCGTGGGACTGGTGTTCCGGCAGAGCGGGACCGTATCAGGCCGGAACACGGCCTTCCGCGGCAGGAGTCGGCCGTGGCCGAAATGTGTGGGGGCGGGCGGAGCCAGAGCCCCGTCCGCCCCCGTGAGGTGACGTTTCGTCCCTCCACGACCCGAACGTCACCCGAAAATGCGACCCAGCGTCCGGGCCGCACGCTCCGCGTCGGCAAAACCGACGTAGAGCGGGGTGAAGCCGAAGCGGAGCACGTCGGGAGCGCGGAAGTCCCCGATCACACCGCGGGCGATCAGCTCGTCCATGACCGCGCGGGCGTTCTCGGTGCGCAACGAGACCTGGCTGCCCCGGCGGTCGTGCTCGGCCGGGGTGACCGACTCGACCTTGCCGGCCGGGACGTACGCCGCCACACAGGCGAGGAAGAAGTCCGTCAGGGCAAGGGACTTGGCGCGCACGGCTTCCACCGCGACCCCGTCCCAGGCGTCGAGCGCCGCTTCCAGGGCCAGCATGGACAGGATGTCCGGGGTGCCGACCCGGCCGCGGATCGCGCCGGCCGCCGGGGCGTAGTCGGGGGTCATCGCGAAGGGATCCGCGTGGCCGTTCCAGCCGGGGAGGGGGGAGTCGAAGGCGGCTTGGTGGCGTGCGGCGATGTAGAGGTACGCCGGTGAACCGGGGCCGCCGTTCAGGTACTTGTACGTGCAGCCGACCGCGAGGTCGACGGAGTGCTCGTCGAGGTCGACGGGGAGGGCGCCGGCCGAATGGCAGAGGTCCCAGACGGTGACGGCCCCGGCGGCGCGCGCCGCCGCGGTGAGGGCCGGGAGGTCGTGGAGGCGGCCGGTGCGGTAGTCGACGTGGTTGAGGAGGACGACGGCGGTGTCCTCCCCCATCGCCCCGGCGGCCTCCGCCGGGTCGACCGGGGTGACGGTCAGGCCGGTCATCCGGGCCGCCGACTCCGCGATGTAGCCGTCGGTGGGGAAGGTGGCGGCATCGACCAGCAGTTGGGTGCGGCCGGGGCGGGCCAGCCGGGCAGCGCCGACCAGGGCCTTGAACAGGTTGACGCTGGTGGAGTCGCCCACGACCGTCTGGCCGGGGGCCGCACCGATGAGCGGGGAAAGCTTGTCGCCTATCCGCTCGGGGGCGGTCCACCAGGTGCCGCTGCTCCACGACCGGATGAGCTCGGTGCCCCACTCGTGGGTGACGACCTCGGCGATGCGCTGCGCGACCCCGGCCGGGAGGGCGCCGAGGGAGTTGCCGTCCAGGTAGACGACGCCGTCGGGGAGGGTGAAGCGCTCGCGGAGCTTGCCGAGCTCGTCGGCGGCGTCGAGTTCCGCCGCACGCGCGGCCAGATCGGTCACGGGCTGCGCGGGTGCGGGCTGCGCAGGTGCGGACAGCGGTTCAGACATGGCTGCGCGCCGTCCACAGCTCGGGGAACACGTTCTTCGTGGCGCGCTTTTCCAGCCAGGTCACGCCGGCCGAGCCGCCCGTGCCGGTCTTCGCACCCATGGCGCGGCGGGTGGCGACCAGGTGGTCGTTGCGCCAGCGCCAGACGAGCTCGGCGACGTCCGTGAGGACCTCGCCGAGGCGGTGGAGGTCGAGTTGGGCGTCGGGGTCCGCGTACAGGGAGGTCCAGACGGCCTCCACCTCGGGCGAGGGCTCGTAGCGCTGGGAGAGGTCGCGCTCCAGCACCTCCGACGGGATCGGCAGGCCGCGGCGGGCCAGCAGGCGCAGCACCTCGTCGTAGAGGCTGGGCTCGTGCAGGGCCTTCTCCAACTCCGCGTGGACGCGCGGGGCGCCGCGGTGCGGGACGAGCATGGAGGCCGACTTCTCGCCGAGCAGGAACTCCATGCGGCGGTACATCGCCGACTGGAATCCGGAACCCTCACCGAGGGCGGCGCGGTAGGCGTTGAACTGGCTCGGGGTGAGCTGGGCGAGCGGGCGCCAGGAGGCGTTGAGGGCCTCCAGCTCGCGGAGGGACCGTTTCAGCGCATCCATCGCCACGGGGATGCGGTCCTCGCGGAGGGCCTTCGCGGCCGTCTCCCATTCGTGGACGATGACGGTGAACCACAGCTCCATGACCTGGGTCGTCACCAGGAAGACCATCTCGCCCGGGTCGTCCGAGCGGAGGTGCTGGAGGTGGGTGAGGACGTCCGCCTGGACGTAGTCCTCGTACGGGGTCGTGCCGTCGAAGTCGAGGTTCGGGGTGTCCGAACCGGCTCCGGAGGCATCAAGGGTGTTCGACATCGCTGTCTCCTCGACACGTGCTTCCGGGTAGCGGTCCGCCCCTTCCGATGGGTGAGTGGAGCCCCGGTCCCCTGTCCGCATCATAGGACCGATTGCCGGGCCGCCTCCAATGGGATGTGACCGGGGTCACGGTTACTTTTCGGACACCACCACCGATCGGGACCCCGTTTCGGGGCCCCGACCTACGAAGGTGCGGGTCTGGCGGGGTCAGGCGCCCAGGGCGTCCGCCGCCGTCTCCGACGAATCACGCAGGAAGGTCGAGCAGCGCTCGTACTCTTCCTTCTCGCCGATCGCCTCGGCCGCGCGGGACAGCGCGTACAGGGCGCGCAGGAAGCCGCGGTTCGGCTCGTGCTCCCACGGCACCGGGCCGTGGCCCTTCCAGCCCGCGCGGCGCAGGGCGTCGAGGCCGCGGTGGTAGCCCGTACGGGCATAGGCGTACGACTCGACGGTGCGGCCGGCGGCGAACGCCTCGTCGGCGAGGGTCGCCCAGGCGAGGGAAGAGGTCGGGTGCGCGGCGGCCACCTCGACGGCGGGCGTGCCCGCGGCGAGCGCTTCGCGGCCCGGCTCGTCGGGGAGGTGGGTGGGGGCGGGGCCCCCGAGCAGGTTCTGGTGAATGGACATGGACCAAGTCTGGGGTATCGGGCCCCTCCAGCGGTGCGGTGGCACCGGTACGGGCGGTGGCCCGACCACCCTGACGGCTGCCGTTCATGCGCAGTGGTGGGCCCCCCACCACCCGTCGGCCCAGCCGTGTGCCCGGCGCACCTCCCCGGGGGCGGGGCCCGGGGCGGACGGTAGGAGGGCCATCGACGAAGGGGGAGTCGTGAACACCACCACCAGGAGCGGCACGCACCAGGACGTCCGACCCGGCAGGCCGCGGCAGGAACGGATCGACGATGCCGTCGAGGAGCTGTGCGCGGCGGTGTTCACGTCCCTGCGGCGTCGGGACCAGCGGGAGCGCGGGCGCCAGTACGTACGCGGGTTGATCGCGACGCAGGGCCGCAAGTCGATCCGCAACATCGCGCAGCAGATCGGGCCGGGCGGCGCCGCGGCGGAGCAGAGCCTGCACCACTTCATCGCGGCATCGACCTGGGACTGGCAGCCGATCCGTGCGGCGCTGTCGCAGTACCTGGGGCAGTCGGCCCCGCTCAACGCGTGGGTCGCGCAGCCGATGGCGATCCCGAAGGGCGGGGAGCACTCGGTGGGGGCCGGGCACCGGTTCGACCCGCACCAGGGGCAGATGTTCCGCGGGCAGCAGGCGTTCGGCATGTGGTTCACCTCGGCCGGGATGGTCACGCCGGTGGGGTGGCGGCTGTTCCTCGACGAGGCGGCCGAGGACTCGGAGGAGTCGGAGGAGTCGGAGGAGTCGTACGAGGAGTGTGCGGTGACGGGCGTGCTGGACACCGTGCGCGAGTCGTGGCCGGCCGCGCGGCCGGTGGTGCTCGACATCCGCGACATCGCGACGCGGGCCACGTTGAACCGCTTCGCGGAGGCGCGGGTACCGGTCGTGGGTCGCATCAACCCCGAGGCGCGGCTGCTGGTGACGGACCCGCGGCTGCCGGGCTTCGGCGCGGGGACCCTGGCCGCGCGGGACGTCCTCCAGAACGTCAGGGGGCTGCGGATGCCGGTGGAATGGCCCGACCCGGAGGTGCCGGGGGCGCGGCGCACGTCGCTGGTGGCGGCGGTCCGGGTGATGGTGCCGGATCCGGCACCGGGGCGGCGGCGCGAGGTGCTGCTGTTCGGGGAGTGGGAGACGACGCGACGGCTGCCTACGCAGCTGTGGGTGACGGACATGGTGCGGACGGAGCCGGGGACGCTGGTGCGGATGACGAAGACGGCCCACCGGGTGTCGGCGGCAGCGGTGAGCGCGCAGGAGGTCGGCCTGCGGGACTTCTCCGGCCGTTCCCTCCAGGGGTGGCACCGCCACGTCACACTGGCCTCGGTGGCCCATGCGGCCCGCTGCCTGGTGCCGGAGGAACTCCCGGCCCCGGCCGCCGCGCACGGCCTCCCGGTCCGCCGTACCCGTACCCGCTCCCACCAGGCGCTGGCCGCCCGCTGAGTGCGAACGCGAGTCCAAAACCATGTGCGTCTGCGTGTGCGTGTGCGTGTCCCCGTCCGGGGCGCCACACGCCGAAGGGCCCGGCCGTGCCGTCCGGTGACGGTACGACCGGGCCCTTCGGGCGCGGTGTTACTTGAGCTTCGTGCCCGTGGAGCGCAGGTTCGCGCAGGCCTCGGTGACGCGCTGCGCCATGCTCGCCTCGGCGAGCTTGCCCCAGGTGCGCGGGTCGTAGGTGGACTTCTTGCCGACCTCGCCGTCGACCTTCAGGACACCGTCGTAGTTGCGGAACATGTGGTCCGCGATCGGGCGGGTGAAGGCGTACTGGGTGTCGGTGTCGAGGTTCATCTTCACGACGCCGTTCTCCAGCGCGGTGGCGATCTCCTGCTCGGAGGAGCCGGAGCCGCCGTGGAAGACGAAGTCGAACGGGCTGGACTTGCCGTACTTCTCGCCGACGCCCTGCTGGAGGTCCTTCAGCAGCTCGGGGCGCAGGACGACGTTGCCCGGCTTGTAGACGCCGTGCACGTTGCCGAAGGAGGCGGCCAGCAGGTAGCGGCCCTTCTCGCCCAGGCCGAGGGCCTCGGCGGTGCGGATCGCGTCGTCGACGGTCGTGTACAGCTCGTCGTTGATCTCGTGGCTGACGCCGTCCTCCTCGCCACCGGTCGGGGTGATCTCGACCTCAAGGATGATCTTCGCCGCGGCGGCCTTGGCGAGCAGCTCCTGGCCGATGGCCAGGTTGTCGGCCAGGGTCTCGGCGGAGCCGTCCCACATGTGCGACTGGAAGAGGGGGTTCAGGCCGCGGGCCACGCGCTCGGCGGACACGTCGATCAGCGGACGTACGTAGCCGTCCAGCTTGTCCTTGGGGCAGTGGTCGGTGTGCAGCGCGACGGTGACGTCGTACTTCGCCGCCACGATGTGCGCGAACTCGGCCAGGGCGACCGCGCCGGTGACCATGTCCTTGTTGTACTGGCCACCCAGGAACTCCGCACCGCCGGTGGAGATCTGGATGATGCCGTCGCTCTCGGCCTCCGCGAAGCCGCGCAGTGCAGCGTGCAGGGTCTGGGTCGAGGTCACGTTGATCGCCGGGTAGGCAAACTTGCCTGCCTTCGCCCGGTCGAGCATCTCGTTGTAGACCTCGGGGGTTGCGATGGGCATCTGTCCGCTCCTTGGATGTGCGGGGAGTGTGCGATTGCTGGCCCTGACCTGGGGGCGACGTAACCGTCGGGCCCATCTTTCCAGACTCCGCACGACAGTCGACCCGTACCGGGCGGACCGTTTCACGTGAAACACTCCGCCCGGCCGGAAAAGAGCAGGTCAAGACCTGTACCGGCATCCCCCAGGAGCTGAATCACCAGTTCCGCGGGGGGCCAGCATGCGAGATCAGGCCAGGTCGAGGTCTTCCAGCCGGTACCCCGTGAGGTACGGGAGGCCCGCCTCGGCGATGGCGTCCGCGGCCCCGCGGTCCACGATCGTGGCGACCGCGACGACCTCGCCGCCAGCCTCGCGGACGGCCTCGACGGCGGTCAGCGGCGACCCGCCCGTGGTCGAGGTGTCCTCGACCACCAGGCAGCGCTTGCCCTTCACGTCGGTGCCCTCGATGCGGCGCTGCATGCCGTGCGCCTTCTGCGCCTTGCGGACGACGAAGGCGTCGAGGCGCTGACCGCGTGCGGCGGACGCGTGGAGCATCGAGGTCGCGACCGGGTCGGCGCCCAGGGTCAGACCGCCGACACAGTCGAAGTCGAGGTCGGCGGTGAGGTCGAGCATGACCTGGCCGACCATCGGGGCCGCCTCGCCGTCCAGGGTGATCCGGCGGAGGTCGATGTAGTAGTCGGCCTCCTTGCCGGAGGAGAGGGTCACCTTGCCGTGCACGACGGCCTTGTCCTTGATCTGCTGCAGAAGCGCATCGCGTGTGCCTGACGGCGTTACTTCGTTGACGTCACTCATGGCCCTGAGCCTAATGGGGCGCTACGAGAGCCGCCGCCAGGTCCAGGTCGTGGAGATCTCCAGCGGGTCCACGGGGGTGACCAGGCGCGGAAGGGTGTTCAGGCCGTTCGGCGGGCCGGACTGCGGCTCGACGCAGACGGCCTCGGGCTGCTCGTCGTAGACGACCACCCATTCCTCCCGGCTGGTGATCTTCAGTTCGAGCGCACCGGGCCAGGTCAGGGTGACGTCGACGCCGTCCGGCATGCCGAAGCAGTCGTCCCACGGGCCGGGCAGGGGGTCGATGCGCTTGCCGGTGGGCAGGTGGTCGGCGTCGCGCTCCTCCTGCCAGGCGGGGGCGAAGTCGAGGCGTACGTCCTCTCCGCCGGTGCCGAGGTTGCGGTGGAACCAGGGGTGCCAGCCCGCCTGGGCCGGAAAGGAGTCGCCGTACGTCTCCACGCCCATGGTGAGGGTCAGCGCGTCCGCGCCGAGCTCGACGATCTGGGTGACCCTGCCAGGATGCGGCCACGGCTCGGTGAGGTCGTACGTGAACGCCGCCTCGGTGTCGGTGATGCGGGCGGGGCGCCAAGGCGCGTCGCGGCCGAAGCCGTGGATGGCGTGCGGCGGCTGGTTGACCGGCAGCTGGTGGACGACGGGCCCGTCCCGGAACTGCCCGTGCGCGGTGCGCCCGCACCACGGCACCATCGGGAAACACCCGTACGTCGGGCCCTGGCGCAGCAGCTCCGTCCCGTCGATGCGCAGGCTGCTGATCCGGCAGCCGTTCTCCTGGTCGACGGTCACCTCGGCGCCACCTGCGCTCAGTTGCGTACTCATGCCGCTGAGACTAACGAGGAGTCAGTGGCGGCGGCGCAGGGCCCGGCCCACCACGACCGCCGAGGCCAGGGCCAGGGCGGCGGCCGGGGCGAGCCAGCGCAGGTTGGCTCCGGCGGTGGAGGTGGCGGCGGCCGGGACCGGGGCGTAGCGGCCACGCGGGGGCGCGTGGTCCACCTCCTCGGCGCTGCGGCCGATCATGGTGCGGCGGGCGTGGGCGGCCTCGGCCGGAGGCTGGGCGGCGCCGAACTCGTCGAGCCCCCCGATCTCCCCGGCCTCGCTGGCCCCGCCGGTCTCGCCGGTCTCCCGGGCCTCCCCGGCCTCGCTGGTCTCCCCAGCCGCACCGGTCTCGCTGGTCTCCCCAGCCGCACCGGTCTCGCCAGCATCGCCGGCCCCGCCCGTCTCGCCGAAGGGAAGGTCCCCGAAATCGCCGTTCAGGAAGGGGTCCAGGGTCGGGGGCGGCACTTCGGTGTCGAAGACGGACGCGGTGACCTCGGTGACGCCATCGTCCTCCGCGTCGTCGCCCGGCTGCTGCGCCTGCGCCTCCTCCGCTTCGGCGATGACGTCGGTCACCGGCTCCCCCGCTACGGCCAGGGCCGCAAGCTGTTCGGCAGCACGGCCCAGCAGTCGCCGGACGGCGGTCGCGGTGGCCTCCGGCGCGAACGCGGCGGCCCGCCCCTCGACGGCGGCGTCGGCGGTGAACTCCAGCCGGGTCCCGCCGCCCACCGCGGTCAGCAGCAGGCCGAGCGACAGTTTGACGGTCCCGCTGCCGCGGATCTCCGCGCCCTCGCCGGCCACGATGAAGTGGTCCGGATCCCTTTCGGTGACGGACAGGGCCCCGCGATAGGTGACGGTGTTCCCGTCGACGCGCAGTTTGAGGCGGCCCGCCAGGGGGCCGGACGCGGCGTCGGCGTCCTGCTGGAGCCCGGGGACACAGCGGGCTACCCGGGCGGGGTCGCGCAGCACGGCGCGGAGGTCGTCTGCCGGTACCGGGACCAACACCTGATGCTCCATGTGGTCGAGCCTACCGACGGGAGACCCTCCCGCACCCGGTCCCGCGCCTACGAGTACCGGGGGTGCGGGAGCGTCGAGGGCGGCAGGCCCGCCACCCGGGTCCGCTCCGCGTCGCGCGCGGCGTCCTTCAGGGACCGCGTGGACAGCGAGCGCAGCCCCGGCGTGTCGCGGTCCACACGCAGCTCGGGCACCCGGTCCCGGCCGGCCAGTACCAGGCCCCAGTCCTGCGGGGGCGCTGCGGCCACCCCGGGGCTGCGGTCGGGGCCGGCGGCGAATCCGGACAGGCGGCCCCCCGCGCTGTAGGGCGCGGTGAGCAGGCCGGCCGCGCGCAGGGTGGCCTCGACCGTCCAGTAGGTGCGCGGGCGCGTGGCCAGCGGTCCCGCGTGCACGGCGAGCCGCCCTCCGGGGCGCAGGGCCCGCGCGGCGAGCCCGTAGAACTCCTGCGAGTACAGCTTCGTGCTGGGCGTGATGCCCGGGTCGGGGAGGTCGGAGACGATGACGTCGAAGCGGTCCTGGGCGGCCGGCCCCCGCAGCCAGCGGAACGCGTCCTGCGTGACGACCCCGAGGCGCGGGTCCTCGTACGCCCGGCCGTTGAGCGCGGACAGCATCGGGTCGGTGCGGGCGAGCCGGACCACTCCGGGGTCTAGCTCGACGACGGTGACGGAGACGACGTCCCGGTAGCGCAGCACCTCGCGCGCGGCGAGCCCGTCGCCGCCGCCGAGGACCAGGACCCGGCTGTGCGGGCCGGTCATCGCGGGGTGCACGAGGGCCTCGTGGTAGCGGTACTCGTCATATCCGCTGACCCGCAGCCGCCCGTCGAGGAACAGGTCGAGGGAGCGCGGGGAGCCGGTGGCGGGGCCGGTCAGGACGAGCTCCTGGACACCGGTCTGCTCGGCGACCCGGACCTCGCCGCCGTAGACGGCGCGCCGGGCCACCCGCTCGAAGTCGTCCGCGAGGACGGTCGCGCAGGCGAGGACGGCCAGCACGGCGATGTTCGCGGTGATCAGCAGCCAGCGGGAGCGCCGGCTCAGGTCGTGGCGGAACAGCCACAGGACGAGGCCCGCGCCGACGATGGCGTTGACGGTGCCGGTCAGCAAGGCGCCGGTGAGCTGGCCGAGCACCGGCAGCAGCAGGAAGGGGAAGGCCAGGCCGCCCACCAGGGCGCCCACGTAGTCGGCGGCGAACAGGTCGGCGACGGCTCCGCCCGCGTCCTGCCTGCGGATCCGCTGGATGAGGACCATCAGCAGCGGGATCTCGGCGCCGATGAGCACGCCGATCACGAAGGAGAAGGCGACGAGCGCGGGCCGGGACTCGCCCAACCAGGCGAAGCTCGCGTACAGCGCCATCGCGGAGAGGCCGCCGAGCAGTGCGAGGCCCGCTTCGATGACGGCGAAACCGAAGGCGGGGCGCCGGCGCAGCCGTTTGGCCAACAGGGAGCCGACACCCATGGCGAAAACCATCACGGAGAGCACGACGGACGCTTGGGTGACGGAGTCACCGATGAGGTAGGAGCCGAGGGCGAGCAGCTCCAGCTCGTACACGAGACCGCAGGCGGCGCAGACGAACACGGTGGCCAGGACGAGGAGTCGGCCGGTCCGGGGCCGTACGGGCAGGGCGGCCGGGAGGGTCGCCACGCCCCGCGGCTCCGGAGCCGGGAGCACCCGGCGCGGGACGGAACGGTCGATCATGCAGCGAACCGTACGTCACCACCCACGTGCATCCCGTCACCCACATGGGTGCAAGTGACTTACGGTTTCAGCCAAGTGGCGCAACCGTGCGGGGCTCCTCTGCGGAGCCCGCGGAACCCGCGCCCCCGGAACGCCCTGTTCGGTCCCGCACTACCGTGCGGCGGACTCCGGGCCATCGGCGGGTGCGCCCATCCGCACATCGACCCTCGTACGAGTGGCCACCAACTGGCCTTCCTGCGGGTACGCGTGCCAGGTCCGCCAGCGCACCTGCCCCTCGTGGCGCTGCGCGAGCATGGCGGTGAAGGCGTGCGGACTGCCCGGAAAGGTTCCGGCCAATCCGTTCGGGTGATCCGCGACCAGTGCGAGCAGCTCCTGCGCCCTCCCCGCGAAGGACCCCTGCGAGAGGGTCTCGACCCGCGCCGCGAACTCGTACTCCCACTCGCCCATCCGCTTGGCCACACCGAGCGGCAGCGGCGTGCTGCTGCCGGACATGCAGGCGACCGTCTCCGAGCAGACCACCGCGCCCTCTTCCAGGAGCACCTGGTGCGAGGCACCGAGCAGGCGCAGCTCCACCTTCGCGCCCGCCAGCTGGAGGTTCAGTACGGCCAGGGCGGGCAGTCGATCCCGCCCCAGGGCCCAGGCGAGATCGGCGGCACGCGTGTCGGTGTAAGTGGTCTGGAGGGTCGTGAGCATGAGTCGGCTCCGCAAACGCGCGAGGGAGATGGGCCGGGGCCCGCCAGCGGTGGTCAACGGGTGGGGGACACCGGCACGGGTCCACAGGAAGTCCAGGGAGGTCCGAGGACTGGTCTACTCAACCGAGGGAATCATGAAAGGCACGGCACTCACAGCGCTTTTACCCAACTTGATTGGGTTTACATCCCCCCGGGGGCTACTCAGTTCACGTGTTCAACAACGCCCGTCCCACGCGTCGCGATACGGCCGATCGGGGGAGTCCGAACGAGCGGGCGCCCGGCGGCCGTCAACGCCGCCGGGCGCCCTGTACGTACGCGGTTCCAGCTGCCCCGTGTCAGCTGGAACCGCACCCTCCGCCGCCGCAGGAGGACGACGATCCACCACACGACGAGGAGGAACCGCAGGACGACGAGGACCCGCACGAGCTGGAACCCGAGGACGAACCGCCGTCCCCCGCCCACCACGACGTGCCCGAACCCGAACCGGATCCGGAGCTGCCCCCACTGCCCGTCGCCTTCTTCACCAGGAACACCAGGAGCGCGACGAACAGCACCACCATCAGCACACCGAGGGCCACGGACATGGCCCCACCCCCCTTCGACGCCTCGGTCCCCCGAGGTGCGGGCTGCATCACCCTGCTGGGCCCGTCCCGCGTGAGGGGGGGATGCCCGCACGCCACACCGGCCAAAGCACACTTGAGCAACTCCAGAGGTTCCCCGCAGGATGGCGCCCATGAGCGCACCCGTGGGCGGCAGCCGCCCCCTCCTGAACCGCCGCCTCGCGTCCTTCGGTACGACGATCTTCGCGGAGATGTCGGCGCTGGCCGCCCGCACCGGTTCGATCAACCTCGGCCAGGGCTTCCCCGACACGGACGGCCCCGCCGAGATCGCCGAGGCCGCCTCCCGCGCCGTCCTCTCGGGCCTGGGCAACCAGTACCCGCCGGGCCCCGGCGTCCCCGAGCTGCGCACCGCGATCACACGACACCAGCAGCGGTTCTACGGCCTGGCCTACGACCCGGACACCGAAGTCCTGGTCACCGCGGGGGCCACGGAGGCCATCGCCGCCTCCCTGCTCGCCCTGCTCGAACCCGGTGACGAGGTCATCGCCCTCGAACCGTTCTACGACTCGTACGCGGCCTGCATCGCGATGGCCGGCGCCACCCGCGTCCCGGTCACCCTGCGCCCGCATGACGGCGCGTTCGCCCTCGACCTCGACGAACTGCGCGCTGCGGTCACCCCGCGCACCCGACTGCTCCTGCTGAACACCCCGCACAACCCGACGGGCACCGTCCTGACCGCTGACGAGCTCGCGGCGATCGCGGAGCTGGCCGTGGAACGCGACCTCCTCGTGGTCACGGACGAGGTCTACGAGCACCTCGTCTTCGAGGGCTCCCACATCCCACTCGCCTCCCTGCCCGGCATGCGCGAACGCACGGTCACCATCAGCTCGGCGGGCAAGACCTTCTCGTTCACCGGTTGGAAGGTCGGGTGGATCACCGCCCCGCCGGAGCTCGTCTCCGCGGTCCGCTCGGCGAAGCAGTTCCTGACGTACGTCTCCTCGGGCCCCTTCCAGTACGCCATCGCGGAGGCCCTGCACTTGCCCGACAGCTACTACGCCGACTTCCGCTCCGACCTGGCCGCCAAACGCGACATCCTCGCGAACGGCCTCGCGGCGGCCGGCTTCCACGTCTACCGACCCCGGGGCACGTACTTCATCACCACGGACATCACCCCGCTCGGCGAGAAGGACGGCCTCGCCTTCTGCCGCGCCCTCCCGGAACGCTGCGGCGTGGTCGCCATCCCGAACCAGGTCTTCTACGACGACCGCGCGGCGGGCGCCACCCAGGTCCGCTGGGCGTTCTGCAAGAAGACGGAGGTGCTCGAAGAGGCCGCGGCCCGGCTGCGGCGGCTCTGAGCGGCGGTCCGTCGCGGCGGGGCCGGGTGCCAGCCGGGAAGGCGATTTCACCGGAGCTTCCGGGGCCATTCACGCCCGGGTGGCACCCGCGGCCCTAGGGTGCCCGAGGCTCTCCCCGTCGGGACGGCCATGGCCACGCAGCGCGGGAGAGTCGGGGTTCATGACGGCGACGGACAGCGCGTCGGTTTCCGAACGGCCGCAGGAGCTCCGGACCAGTGGAGCGTCCACGGCCGTCGTCGCACTCGGGGTGTTCGCCGCCGTACGGGCCGGCGGGGCGGTGGTGCTGGCCGTCGGGGCGTGGTGGGCCGGGCGGAGCCCCGTCCGCGTGCTGGGGGTCTCGTGGGACTCCGTCTGGTACCTCGGTATCGCCGCGCACGGGTACGGCCGTACCCAGATGTGGGTCGCCTCCGGTCTGGTGCAGAGCGACTACGCCTTCTTCCCGCTGTACCCGCTGCTCGTGCGGCTGGCCGGCGGCACCCCCTGGGCCGGGCTGCTGGTGGCCTGGACCGCCGCCGCAGCGGCCGCGATCGGGGTGTACCGGGTCGGTGAGCTGGTGCTCGGCCCCCGCGCCGGGGTCCTGCTGGTGGGGTTGTGGGCGGTGGCGCCGCACGCGGTGGTGCTGACCCTCGCCTATACCGAACCCCTGCTGACCGCCCTCGCCGCCTGGGCCCTGTACGCCCTGCTGCGGGACCGCTGGCTGTGGGCCGCGAGCCTGGCGGTGCTCGCCGGGCTGACCCGCCCGACCGGGATCGCCGTGGCGGTCGCCGTATCGGCCGCGGCCCTGCACGCACTGCTCGTACGAAGGTCCCGCGCCCCCGAAGTGTGGGCGGCCGGGCTGCTGGCCCCTGCGGGCTGGGCGGCGTACGTCACGGCCGTCGGGATACGCATGCAGGACCCGGTCGGCTACTTCACCGTGCAGCAGCGCTGGGGGTCCCGCTTCGACTTCGGCGCGGGCACGACGGCATCCGTCTGGCGAGTGCTGACCGGCGGGCCGGCACCGCTCGCCACCGTGGTGACGGTGGGCGTCCTGGCCGCGGCGGGCCTCCTGGCGGTGCTGACCGTGCTCGACCGGACGCCGCTGCCGCTGCTCGTGTACACCGCGGTACTGCTGCTGATCTCCTTCGGCGGGGCCGGCTACTTCGAATCGAAGCCGCGCTTCCTGCTCCCCGCGTTCCCGCTGCTGCTGCCTCTCGCCGCCGCAATGGCACGAGCCCGACCGCGCTCCGCGGTCATGGTGACCGCGGGGCTGGCCGGGCTCTCGTACGGCTACGGGCTGTACCTGTTGCTGGTCGCCCGGGTTCCGCTGTGACGGGTACCGCCGACTGGACGAGCAGACGAACAGACGACTAGTTGTCGTCGCCGTCCTCGTCCTCGCCGTCGGTGGAGTCGATCTCCTTCTCCAGTCCGAGCTGCTCCACGAGCCACTTGTCGAACTCGATGGAGGCACGGACCCAACTGACCGTGGAAGAAACGAAGTGCTCCAGGCTGACGCCGGTGCCGATCAGCATCTGCGCCTCGCCGATCAGGCGAACGGAGCCGTCGTCGTGCGTGTGGCTGTAGACCTTCGGCCACAGGGTGCGACGGTTCCAGTCGTCGATCGACTCCAGGAGCTGGGACTTGTCCTCGATCGCGTGCGGACGATCGTAGAAGGTCCGCACCGAGAAGACCTGCTGTTCGCCCTCGCCGCGGAACATGAAGTACGTACGGAACTCCTCCCACGGCGCCGCGAGGTCACCCTCGTCGTCGACGACGTACTTGAGCTCCATCTGTTCCAGCAGCTGCTTGACCAGATCCTGGTCGGGGACGACGGGGCCCGCCGGTCCTGTGGCCTGCGGATCGGGCTGCTGCCCTCCGAAGTTCGGAATCGAGGCCGGGTCGATGCTCACCGTGTATTTCCCTTCGTGCGGATGATGTCATCCTCCCCCATCGCTCCCACCCCCTGTCCACCCCTGCACGCGCGATCCGCTCCGGGCGGACAGGAGTAAAGCGCCGATAAGGGGAGCGGACTACCCCGTACGGGTGGGAGCCCCGGGCCGCGCTGCCGCGGCCCGGGGCTCCGGGGGCCCTCGTGGGGCTTACAGGGCCTTGCCGACCAGCAGGTCTTCGCCGGCCACGTCCACCCGTACGGTGTCGCCGTCCTTGACCTCGCCCGCCAGGATCTCCTTCGCCAGGCGGTCGCCGATCGCCGTCTGGATCAGGCGGCGCAGCGGGCGGGCGCCGTACGCCGGGTCGTTGCCCTTGTCCGCCAGCCAGGCCAGGGCCTCGGGGGTGACGTCCAGGGTGAGGCGGCGGTCCGCCAGACGCTGGGCCAGGCGGCCGATCTGGAGCTCGGCGATGTGGGCCAGCTCCTCCTCGGTCAGTGCCGAGAAGACCACCAGGTCGTCGAGACGGTTGAGGAACTCCGGCTTGAAGGAGGCCCTGACGAGCTCCAGGACCCGGTCGCGCTTCTCCTCGGCCGAGCTTGCCGGATCCATCAGGAACTGGCTGCCCAGGTTCGAGGTCAGGATCAGGATCGTGTTGCGGAAGTCCACGGTGCGGCCCTGGCCGTCCGTGAGGCGGCCGTCGTCCAGGACCTGGAGCAGGATGTCGAAGACCTCGGGGTGGGCCTTCTCGACCTCGTCCAGCAGCACCACGCTGTACGGGCGCCGGCGCACGGCCTCGGTCAGCTGGCCGCCCTCCTCGTAGCCGACGTAGCCGGGCGGCGCGCCGACGAGGCGGGCCACGCTGTGCTTCTCGCCGTACTCCGACATGTCGATGCGGACCATGGCCCGCTCGTCGTCGAAGAGGAAGTCCGCGAGCGCCTTGGCCAGCTCCGTCTTGCCCACGCCCGTGGGGCCCAGGAAGAGGAACGAGCCGGTCGGGCGGTCCGGGTCCGCGATCCCGGCCCGGGTGCGGCGCACGGCGTCCGAGACGGCCCGTACGGCCTCGCCCTGACCGATCAGGCGCCGGCCCAGCTCCGCCTCCATGCGCAGCAGCTTCTGGGTCTCGCCTTCGAGGAGCCGGCCCGCCGGGATGCCCGTCCAGGCGCCGACCACGTCCGCGATGTCGTCGGGGCCGACCTCCTCCTTGACCATCGTCCCCTTCGAGGCCTCGGCCTCCGCCTCGGTGGCCTCCGCCAGCTCGCGCTCCAGCGTCGGGATCTCCCCGTAGAGCAGCTTGGAGGCGGTGTCGAAGTCGCCGTCGCGTTGGGCGCGCTCGGCCTGGCCGCGCAGGTCGTCCAGGCGCTCCTTGAGCTCGCCGACGCGGTTGAGGGACTGCTTCTCCTTCTCCCAGCGGGCGGTCAGCCCCCGCAGCTCCTCCTCCCTGTTCGCCAGGTCCTTGCGGATCTTCTCCAGGCGTTCGAGCGAGGCCGGGTCGGACTCGTTCTTCAGCGCCAGCTCCTCCATCCGCAGGCGGTCGACCGCGCGCTGGAGCTCGTCGATCTCCAGCGGTGAGGAGTCGATCTCCATGCGGAGGCGGGAGGCGGCCTCGTCAACCAGGTCGATGGCCTTGTCGGGGAGGAAGCGGGAGGTGATGTACCGGTCCGAGAGGGTCGCGGCGGCCACCAGCGCGCTGTCGTTGATGGCGACCTTGTGGTGCGCCTCGTAGCGGCCCTTGAGTCCACGGAGGATGGCGATGGTGTCCTCGACGCTCGGCTCGGCGACCAGCACCTGCTGGAAGCGCCGCTCCAGCGCCGGGTCCTTCTCGATCCGCTCGCGGTACTCGTCGAGGGTGGTCGCGCCGACCATGCGCAGCTCGCCGCGCGCCAGCATGGGCTTGAGCATGTTGCCCGCGTCCATGGACGAATCGCCCCCGGCGCCCGCGCCGACGACGGTGTGCAGCTCGTCGATGAAGGTGATGATCTGGCCGTCGCTGGACTTGATCTCGGCGAGGACCGTCTTGAGCCGCTCCTCGAACTCGCCGCGGTACTTCGCGCCCGCGACCATTGCGCCGAGGTCGAGGGAGACCAGCCGCTTGTTCTTGAGGGACTCGGGGACGTCGCCCTTCACGATGCGCTGGGCCAGGCCTTCGACGACGGCCGTCTTGCCGACGCCGGGCTCACCGATGAGCACCGGGTTGTTCTTCGTACGGCGCGACAGGACCTGGACGACGCGCCGGATCTCCTGGTCGCGGCCGATGACGGGGTCGAGCTTGCCCTCACGCGCGGCTGCCGTGAAGTCGGTACCGAACTTCTCCAGGGCCTTGTACTGGCCCTCGGGGTCGGGGGTGGTCACCCGCCGTCCTCCTCGTGCGTTCTCGAAGGCGTTCAGCAGCTTCTTGGCCGTCGCGCCCTGGGTGGAAAGGACCTCACCGGCCGCGCCGCCCTTGGCGGCGATGGCGATGAGCAGGTGTTCGGTGGAGAGGTACTCGTCGCCGAGCTTCCCGGCCTGCTGGTCGGCCTCCGCGAGTACGGCGAGCAGGTCACGGGTGGGCTGCGGGGGCGCGACCGTGGAGCCCGTGACGCTGGGCAGGGCGGCCAGCAGTCGTTCGGCGCCGTCCCGCACGGCGGCCTGGTCGGTATCGGTGGCCACGAGGAGGTCGGTGACGTTCTCGTTCTCCTCGCCGGCGAGGAGGGCCAGCAGCAAGTGCGCCGGAGTCAGATCGGCGTGGCCGTCCTTGACTGCCCGGCTGGTGGCTGCGTTCAGCGCGTCCCGGCTCTTGTTCGTCAGCTCGGCATCCACGTGCGAGTTCTCCTCTCCGAACGGTTCGTACGTGCCTGACAGGGTCTGACACGCTCAACGTGCGCAAAGTTGAGTCTATTCCACTCAAGGCTGGAGTCATACCCTCAGCGCGTACCCTCGGCGCATGTCCCTTGACGTACTCAACCCGACGCCCGAGTACCTCGCCTTCTGGCGGGAGCGGCACGTGTGCACGCTGACCACACCCCGCCCCGACGGCACGCCCCACGTGGTCCCGGTGGGCGTGACGTACGACCCGGAGGCCGGCCTGGCCCGGGTGATCAGCAACAAGAACAGCAAGAAGATCCGCAACGTGCTGGCGGCCCAGGGGGCGCCGCAGGGCCCGGCCCGGGTCGCGGTCTGCCAGATGGAGGGCCGCCGCTGGGCCACCCTCGAAGGACGCGCGGTGATCCGTACCGACGAGGCCTCGGTCGCCGAGGCGGTGGCGCGCTACGCCGAGCGCTACGGGCGGACGCCTTCGCCCAACCCGGACCGGGTGGTCATGGAGATCGCCCTCGACCGGGCCATGGGTCGCGCCTGACGCCCGGGGTCGGCGCGAAGTTCAGGATTCACCTTGTCCGGTTCAACTACTGGACGCGGACATCACAACGGCGCCATCGTGGTCAGGTCCACGATGGCGCCGTTGTGTGGGGGAAGCACCTGGAGCGATCTGCGACGACGGGGGGAATCGCTTCAGGCACTGCGGGGGGTGGCGGTGGTGATATCGGGTTCGAAGAGCTGATGGTCGCGCTGGTCAAGGTTGACGAAGACCATTCCGTAGCGCACCTCGCAGCGGACGGGCTGCGGCGCGCCGCGGGGGCGGCGCAGGCATCGGTACGCCCGGACGTCTTCGTCCTCCTCGCGCGTGATGACGATCGGCTGTCCGAAGAGGGTGACCATCAACGAGTCGCCAGGGTGGGGGATGGCCGTGGCGAGGTCGATGAACTGCCAGCCGGAGCGGTAGGCAGAGGCCATTTCGCGTCGGAAACCGCGGTCGTCGGGGGTCATACCGCGGTCTCCACGACAAGGGTGCTGGAATCGGCGTCGACGGGGGCCGAACGCCATCCGCTGTCCATCGGCGCCGCGCGCCATCCGCTGTCCTCGAGCGGCGCCGCCTGGATGCCTGCGGCACCCCCATCGGCGCCCCCCAGGGTGACCCCGGCAAGTCCCAGACCGGCCACAGCCGAGAAGATGACGGTGGCAAGCGCCGAGCGAAGCATTCTCTTGTTCATGGTCGGCTTCGTCCTCACTTGATGAAATCCTCTCCCCCGCCTGTCAGACGATGGCTCATTCAGGCACGTCGCTGCCACAGGGACGATGCATCATGTTCTTGCATGTTCAGGACCCTGGGGGGTGGAGATTTGACCATAAACCGAACAAAAGCGACACATCCCCACTCGGTCACCGAGCTGTGCAGCGAGGGGGCGCGGCTCTACACGAGCGCGCTGCGGACGGGACGTATCGCACGTGGGGATGTCAAAACGGCACCCTGCCTGCTCGATCTGGCCTTGTTGCAGCCAGACCCCGATGACGCCAATTCGCTGCGTCCGGTTCCACCGGCCGTCGCCCTCGCACAGCGGCTGCATCCGATCGAACGGGAGATCCGCGACCGGCGCCGCGATTCTCTCGAACTGTCCGAGGCTTTCGAGCCGTTTCTCGCCATTAGCGCGCAGAACCCGGCGAGCACCCACGCCATCACCGTGCTCGAAGGTTTCGACCCCATCAACGCGGCCCTCAACCTCGCCACCGCCGAGTGCCACACCGAGATGCTCACCATCCAGCCCGGCGGCGCACGCCCCAGCCTGGAGCTCACGGAGGCCCTGGAGCGCGACCAGCCGCTGACCGACCGCGGTGTCCGGATCCGGACCCTCTACCAGCACACGGTCCGGCACAGCCGCGGCACGCTCGCGTACGTCGATCTCCTCAAAGCGGGCAAGGTCGAAGTGCGCACGCTGGAAGAGCTCTTCGAGCGGCTCATCATCTTCGACCGGACTGTCGCCTTCATCCCGGCCAGCGACGACCGGCAGGTCGCCCTGGAGCTGCGCCACCCCGGGCTCGTCGACTACCTCATCAAGGTGTTCGAGCAGCTGTGGCACCGCGCCGTGCCCCTCCAGGAGGAGGTGACGTACCAGCACACCCGCGGCGGCATCTCGGGCGTGCAGCGCACGATCGCGCAGCTCCTCATCGAGGGACACGTGGACGAGGCCATCGCCCGCCGGCTCGGCATGAACGTACGGACCTGCCGCGCGCACATCGCGAAGCTCGCCAGCACCCTCGGCAGCGGCAGCCGTGCCCAACTCGGCTTCCTGATCGCACGCTCCGGAATCCTGGAGGACGAGGGTGACTGAAAACGCACGGCCCCGCCCGGGATCTCTCCCGGGCGGGGCCGTGCGGGGACGTGCGGGGTCGGGAAGGTCAGTCGGTCGCGCGCTTCGGCGCCGGTCGCCAGACGACCAGGGCATTGCCCGGCACCGGTGGCTGGTACTTGACCAGGTCGCGCCGGTACGAGGCGTGCACCTGGGCCTCGCGCTGCTGGAGCACGGCGGCTGCGCCGTCCACCGCTGCCGAGAGCTCGGCCACGCGCTGCTGGAGCGCGGTGACTTGGTTCTCCAGTTCGATGATCCGCTTGATCCCGGCCAGGTTGATGCCCTCGTCCTGTGACAGCGCCTGCACCGTGCGGAGCAGCTCGATGTCGCGAGCCGAGTAGCGCCGGCCGCGGCCCGCCGTACGGTCCGGGGAGACCAGACCGAGGCGGTCGTACTGGCGCAGGGTCTGTGGATGCAGACCCGAGAGCTGGGCGGCCACTGAGATCACGTAGACCGGGGTCTCGTCGGTCAGTTCGTACGCACCGCTGCCGAAGCGAGGCTGTCGTCGGCGGCCGTCCATGTCATGCTCCCTTCGCGGACTCGAACAGCACGGCGCGCGGGTCCTCCGACTCCGTCGCGTCGCGGTACATCTCCAGCGCCTCGCGAGCCTTGTCCGACAGCGAGGCCGGAACCGTGACCTCCACCGTCACGAGCAGGTCGCCACGGGTGCCGTCCTTGCGGACCGCGCCCTTGCCGCGGGCCCGCATCGTGCGCCCGCTGGGGGTACCCGGCGGCAGCTTCAGCGTCACCGGGGGACCGTTCAAGGTCGGGACCTTGATGTCGGCGCCCAGGGCCGCCTCCGCGATCGTCACCGGGACGGTGACCGTCAGGTTGTCGCCCTTGCGGCCGAAGACCGGATGGCTGCCCACGTGGACGACCACGTACAGGTCGCCGGCGGGACCACCGCGCTCGCCCGGCGCGCCCTTGCCGCGCAGTCGGATCCGCTGGCTGTCGGAGACGCCCGCCGGAATCCTGACCTGCATGGTCCGCGAGGACTTGGCGCGACCACTGCCCTTGCAGACCTCGCACGGGGTTTCCGCGATCAGGCCGCGGCCCTTGCAGTCCGCACAGGGGTCAGTCAGCGAGAAGCCGCCGCCGCTGCCCCGCGAGACCTGGCCGGTGCCGACGCACGTCGGGCACACGCGCGGCGTGCCGTTCTTGTCGCCGGTGCCCGAACAGGCCTTGCAGGGGGCCTGGGAGGACATCCGGAGCGGGACCGTGGCCCCGTCCACCGCCTCCGTGAAGGAAAGGGTGACCTCCGACTCGATGTCCTGGCCGCGGCGCGGCTGGGTGCGGGTCCCGGGGCCCGGGCCCCCGCGGTTGAACAGTCCGCCGAAGACGTCGCCCAGGCCTCCGCCACCGAAGCCGCCGGCCGCGCCACCCGGCTGGGTGCCGCCGAACAGGTCGCCGAGGTCGAAGTTGAACTGGCCGCCCCCGCCCGGACCGGGGCGGAAGCCCCCGTTGCCGAACAGGGCGCGGGCCTCGTCGTACTCCTTGCGCTTCTTGGCGTCGCCGAGGATGTCGTTCGCCTCGGAGATCTCCTTGAAGCGCTCCTCGGCCGAGGCGTCGCCCTTGTTGGCGTCCGGGTGGAACTCGCGTGCGAGCTTCCGGTACGCCTTCTTGATCTCGGCCTCGGTGGCGTCCTTCGGGACACCGAGGACCTTGTAGTAGTCCTTCTCGACGAAGTCCTTCGTGCTCATCCCCGGTGTCCCTCCTCTCGTACTGCTACCTGCTCAAACTGATGGATGTCAGCCCTTGTCGGGAGCATCCGCGTCCTTGTCCGACGACGTGTCGCCGTCCGCGGACTCGGACTTGGGGGCCGCCCCCGGCTGGGGCTCGGCCACCGCGACCCGCGCGGGGCGGATCGTACGTTCGCCGATCCGGTACCCCGGCTGCAGGATCGCCACGCAGGTCGTCTCGGTGACGTCCGGCGCGTACGAGTGCATCAGGGCCTCGTGGATCGTCGGGTCGAAGGGCTCGCCCTCCTTGCCGAACTGCTGCAGGCCCATCTTGGCCGCAGCCGTCTCCAGCGATTCGGCCACCGACTTGAAGCCGCCGACCAGCTCGCCATGATCCCGCGCCCGACCGATGTCGTCCAGGGTCGGGAGCAGCTCCGTCAGGAGGGAAGCGACCGCGATCTCCTTGACGGCGATCCGGTCCCGCTCCACCCGACGGCGGTAGTTCTGGTACTCCGCCTGGAGCCGCTGGAGGTCCGCGGTGCGCTCGCCGAGCGCCATACGGGCCTGGTCCAGCTGCGCCAGCAGAGCTGCGCTCGCGTCCTGCGCGGACTGGGCTCCGGAGTCCCCGGCCGGGGCCGCGGCCTCCTCCTCGGAGGAAGCTGCGGCCTTCGACTTTGCGGCGTCGTCAGGCGTGGCGCCGGTGGGGACTTCGGGCTTCTCGTCGAAACCCGGGGTCTCCTCCGACATCAGGCAGCGCCGCCCTTCGGCTTCTCGTCGTCGACGATTTCGGCGTCGACCACGTCGTCCTCCGCCTTGGCCTGCTCGGCGCCGGAAGCGCCGGCAGCGGCCTGGCCGGCCTGAGCGTCGGCGTAGATCGCCTGGCCGAGCTTCTGGCTGACCGCGGCGAGCTTCTCGGTCGCGGTGCGGATCTCAGCCGTGTCCTCGCCCTTGAGCTTTTCCTTCAGCTCGGTGACGGCGGCCTCGACCTCGGTCTTGACCTCGGCCGGAACCTTGTCCTCGTTGTCCTTGACGAACTTCTCCGTCTGGTAGACGAGCTGCTCGCCCTGGTTGCGGGACTCGGCCGCCTCCTTGCGCCGCAGGTCCTCGTCCGCGTACTGCTCCGCCTCCTGGCGCATGCGGTCGACCTCGTCCTTGCCGAGCGAAGAACCGCCGGTGACGGTCATCTTCTGCTCCTTGCCCGTGCCGAGGTCCTTGGCCGTGACGTGCATGATGCCGTTCGCGTCGATGTCGAAGGAGACCTC
>NZ_JBEXQA010000043.1:0-40729 GCF_040612395.1 Streptomyces sp. NPDC006430 | reverse complement strand
GCTCACGGCGACGCGTGTGCTTTATCCCCTTGTGAGGGCGCTTGTTAGACACCCCCTCGTACGCACCCCGGCGGTCCGGTCCGTCGAGGTCTGCGGGCCTATCAGGTGCTCAACAGGCGGTTGAAGAAGGAGCGGTAGCGCTGGAGGGCCAGCCGGAGGTCCTCGGTGGCGGCCTCGCCACCCCCGCTCCACTGCTTCTCCAGTTCCTCCTTGTGGGAAGCGAACGTGCTGGCCAAGTGCTGCATGACGGCTGCGACCAGCGCGTCCGCCGCACGGACGGATTCCTTGGGGTCGTCGACGAAGTCTCCCTGGATCCGGCTCCACTGGTCACGGAAGTCCGCGGCCTCGGATTCCGGCATCAGGGGCTGTTCCTCGGCCGCGGTTGCGTCCGGCGACGTCGGGGACCCGTCCGTGGCGGACGCTGCGCCCTGGGGCGGGCCGGTCGACTCGGCAGCCGTCCCCCGCATCGTGTCCGAGTCCGCCGTGGTAGCGCTGTCGGTCGTGTCCGACGACGCTCCGGTCGGGGCGTCGCTCACGGGTGCGGCATCGCCGGGGTAGGCCGGTGCGCTGTCCTCATCTCGGGAACCGTCTCGGAGGTGTGCCAGCTCTTCCGTCGTGAGTCCGTGCCGGGCGTCTCGGTTGTCGTCGTGGTTCATGTCTCCTCCGTCCGCTGGCCCGAGCCCGAGGGGGTGACCAAGAGCTCGTCGAACAGGGCGCGGTAGTGCACCATCGCCCCGCGCAGCTCCTCGGTCGTGGCCTGACTGCCGCTGCTACGGGTGTGGATCTCGTGGGCGTCGCGGTAGTGCTCCAGGGTGCGTCCGTGCTCCACCGAGAGGTCCTGCAGCTGCTGGTCGTAGCCTTCCGTCGGATAGCCGCGCTCCCGCATGAGGCGGGTGACCAGGGTGTCGGCCTCGCTCACCGCACCCTGCGGGCGGTCCACGAAGCGTTCCTGTACGCGGCCCCAGTCGTCGGCGTACTGCTGTCTCACCTCCGGCGACACCTCCCGGATCTCCAGGGCGTCGTGCCGCCGTTCACGGCTGCGCAGCTCGCGGTCGGCCGGCAGGCGTCCGCCCGCTTCCTCGACCGTGCGGTCGTACTCGGGGCCGAAACGGCGCTTCAGATGACGTCGTCGCGACAGCATCCACAGACCGGCACCGAGCACGATCAGCACGATGACGCACGCGACGATGATGACGACAAGGGTTTCGGTTGACATCGCGGCCTCCAGGGCCATCCGTTGAGGCTGACCCGCGCCTGCCCGTCCGGTCCCGGCTGAAACGCCGCCGAGGGCACCACCAGGGGCCCGAGCGCTGCGTGCACGACGAGCTGCGCCCTCCTGCGGGCGGATCCGAACACCGGCGGGCCGGGCGCGGGGCAGCAGGCCCGCAACTGGATCGGCTGGCGCTCGTTGCAGGCGGTCGCTCGAAGGAGGCCGCCCGCCGGGGATTACGGGACAGCCCTCACGTCCCGTCGCGAGTGGGTCGCGCCACGAGCGGCATCAGGTCCCGCGTGCGCGCGGTGACCGCGACCTTCTTCCCCTGGCGGTCTGCGCGGCCGGGTCCGCGGCGTCCAGGACCCGGATCGTCGGCAACCCGAAGCACGTCGGCGTGACCAGTGCCGTCCGCCCGTCGGGCGCACCGTTCGCCGGGCATGGGATGTGGGGCGCCGGGCACCGCCGCACGGTGGGCCAGGGTGGCCACCCAGGTCATGACGCTGCCCCGGTCGCTGCGGTAGCGGGCGGCCTGCCGCCACAGATCGATCATCACTTCCTGCGCCGCTTCCTCCGACTGCGCCCGATTGCGCACCACCGAGGCCACGATCCCGAAGACCCGGGAAGCCACCGCCTCGTAGACGGCGCAGAACGCGCCCTGATCCCCCTGCGCGACCCGCTCCATCAACTCGCCCAACTCCGGTCCGGACGGCGTCCGGTTCTCGAAGCACGGCTCCGGCATCACCATGGCTGCCTTGCCCTTCCCGGTCTTCCTCACCCCCTCTTCACCGCGGCGTCCACCGGTGGATGCACACCGTGAGCCGGACGCCGAAAAGTCCGTGAACGGCCTCCGTGAACGACGGCCCATGGACGACAATGGACGGATGAACGTGTCGGCGCCCGCCCTGGACCGGCTGCGGGAACAACTCGGCCGCAGCCTGTTCGCCCGCGTCGCCGGGCCTTCGGGCCCGCAGAACCGGGCCCGCATACACGACACCCCCGGCCCCCGCTGGTTCGGCCCGGACCGCCCCATCCGCACCGTCCACGGCGACGCCTCGATGTTCATCGGCGGGCTGAGCGCCCTGCTGCTGCAATCACTGCACCCGCTCGCCATGGCCGCCGTGGCGGCGCACTCCGGCTATCGCGGGGACCCGTGGGGGCGGCTCCAACGCACCAGCACCTTCCTCGCCGTGACGACGTACGGCACCGCCGACGACGCCGAGCAGGCAGTCGCCCGGGTGCGCGCCGTCCACGCGCGGGTGCGCGGGGTGACCGCAGACGGGCAGCCGTACCGGGCCTCCGACCCGCACCTCCTGGGCTGGGTCCACGCCGCCGAGGTCGACTCCTTCCTGCGGGCCCACCAACGGTACGGCGCCCACCCCCTCGACGGTGCCGGCTGCGACGCCTATCTCGCCGACACCGCCCGCGTGGCGGCCGCCCTGGGAGTCACCGACGCACCGCGTGACCGGGCCGCGCTCACCGCCCGGATGGCCGCGTACCGTTCGGAGCTGCGCGCCGGCCGCGAGGCACGGGAGGCCGCCCGCTTCATCCTGTTCCGCCCGCCGCTCCCCCTGGCCGCCCGCGGCCCGTACGCCGTCCTGGCCGCGAACGCCGTCGCGATGCTGCCGTCGTGGGCCCGCGACCTGCTCGGACTGCCGTACCTTCCCCTCCTGGACCGGGCGTGCGTACGGCCGGCCGGGCACGCCCTGACCGGGGGCATCCGCTGGGCCATGCGACCGCCGCGGCCGACGCCCGACCCGGACGGCACGCCTTCGGTGCCGGGGCCTGGCTAGGATCCGTCGGCATGGTGCACGTACTGGGCAGCAGGATCCTGCTGCGTCCCACGGATCCCGAACGCTCGCGCGCCTTCTACGGCGCCGCTCTGGGGCTCGCCGTCTACCGGGAGTTCGGTACCGGACCGCTGCGGGGCACGGTCTACTTCCTCGGCGGCGGTTTCCTGGAGGTCTCGGGCCGCGCCGACACCCCGCCCGCGCCCGGGCTCGAACTGTGGCTCCAAGTCGCCGACGTACAGGCGGCGTACGAAGAGCTGAGGATACGGGGGGTCGAGGTGCTGCGGCCTCCCCGGCAGGAGCCCTGGGGGCTGATCGAGATGTGGATCGCCGACCCGGACGGGGTCCGCATCGCCGTGGTGGAGGTCCCGGCGGACCACCCCCTGCGCTTCCGCCCCTGATCGTCCCGCCCCCTGAATCGCCGAACGCGGGAGGAAGGAGCCGTATCGTGGCTCCGCATGAGGGAACTTGACCGTCAGGTCGCGTACTGGGACACCGTCGGCGCAGCGAAGACGTTCACCCACCCACTGGAGCTCACGTGGCTGGCCGGAGTCGGTCGCAGCGCGCGGGTCCTGGACTACGGCTGCGGCTACGGACGCACCATGGCCGAGCTGAGTGCGCACGGCTTCCGCGAGGTCTCCGGCGTGGACCTGTCACCCGCTCTCATCGCCCGCGGGCGCCGGTCGAGGCCAGATCTGGACTTCGCGGTGCTGGAGGATCCCCCGTCGCTGCCGTACGCGTCGTCGAGCTTCGACGTCATCGTCCTGTTCGCGGTCCTGACCTGCATCCCCGACGACGACGCGCAGCGGAAGCTGGTCGACGAACTGGTCCGGGTCCTGGCCCCCGGCGGCCTGCTCTACGTCAGCGACATGATCGTCCAGGACGACGACCGCAACCGGGACCGTTACGCGGCGCACGTCGCGGAGTTCGCCGGCCCGTACTGCGTCTTCACGACCAGCGACGGCGCCGTGTGCCGACACCACGAACCCGCCCACCTACGCGCGCTGCTCCGCGATCTCGACCTGGTGCGCGAGCGCCCGATCGACGTCGTCACGATGAACGGGCACCCGTCCCGGGCCGTGCAGCTGCTGGCCCGCAAGCAGTGACGGCCGTGGCACCGCGTACCGGGGGGCCGCCCACCGGGGGCCGCGCTTCACGACTCCTCGACCGTCTCCGGGACGCGCGTGCGCGGATCGCCCGCGAGGGCCGGTGCGTTGCTGCACGGCAATGCGAAGTCGCCGCGCGACATCGGGCGGCGCTGCGGCTCGGGCCATCAC
This sequence comes from Streptomyces sp. NPDC006430, assembly GCF_040612395.1. Taxonomy (NCBI): domain Bacteria; kingdom Bacillati; phylum Actinomycetota; class Actinomycetes; order Kitasatosporales; family Streptomycetaceae; genus Streptomyces; species Streptomyces sp. NPDC006430. Next base: position 36,452 of record NZ_JBEXQA010000043.1, on the reverse strand, counting down.
ACGGATCCTCGGCCAGCCGCAGCTCGAACTGGTCGGCCTGCACTGCCACATCGGCTCCCAGATCACCGAGGTCAAGCCGTACGTCTGCGCCCTGCGCCGCATGGTGGGCCTGATGACCCGCGTCCGCGACGCCCACGGCATCGTGTGACCAGTTGTCCACGGCCTCCGGCTACAACATGGTCGGCCGGGATGACGGGGTTGGCCGGGATGGCCGGGATGGCCGGGAGCCGGCCACCGGGCCACCATGGAGGTTGACCTGTCCGTTCGGGGACCCGCCCCGGGAGGCGCCGATGGTGCACACCGATGGAACGACCACGGACGTCCTGGTGGCGGGCGGCGGTCCGGTCGGGCTGACGGCCGCCGCGGAGCTCCGGCGGCGCGGGATCGCCTGCCGTATCGTCGACCGGCTTCCGGCCAGGTTGCCCTACGCGAAGGCGGTGGGCATCCAGCCGCGCACCCTGGAGATCTGGGACCGGATGGGATTCGTCCAGGCCGCGCTGGAGGCGGCCGTACCGATGCGTGGGCAGCTCGCGTACGAGAACGGCGTGCCGCAGGAACGGATGGACCTGATACTGCCGCCCGAGGTGCCGTACGGCTTCGCGGCGCTGCCGCAGTACGAGACCGAGCAGATCATCGAGGAGTTCCTGAAGCTCTTCGGGACCCGGATCGAGCGGGGCACCGAGCTGGTGTCGTTCGCCCAGGACGCCGACGGGGTGACCAGCCGGCTCACCACTCCCTCCGGTGAGGAGGAGGTCCGGACCCGGTACCTGGTGGGCTGCGATGGCGCACACAGCATCGTCCGCAAGGGGCTCGGGCTGAGCTTCGAGGGGGGCGCCTTCCCTGAGGAGTACATGCTCGCCGACGTGGAGGTCGACTGGGACCTGCCGTACGGGTACGGGGTGCGGGCCGTGCACCGCGACGCCGCCGGAGCCGTCGACGACCTGCTGGTGTGCATCCCGCTGCCCGGCGCGCACCGCTACCGGATGTCGATGCTGGTGCCGCCCGAGCTGTCCTCCTTGGCACCGCAGGGTGGTGACGCGGTGGCGCACGGCCTGGAGGTCGGCCGGGCTCCCGACCTCGGCCACATCCAGGCCGTCCTGGACCGGCTGTCGCCGCAGCCCACCACGGCCTCGGCCATGCGCTGGTCCTCCGTGTTCCGGATCAGCCACCGGCTGGTGGACCGGTACGGCGAGGGGCGGGTCTTCGTCGCCGGGGACGCGGCGCACATCCATCCGCCGACCGGCGCACAGGGCATGAACACCGGGATCCAGGACGCCTGGAACCTGGCCTGGAAACTCGCGCTCGCCGTGGAGGGCGCGGCCGCTCCGGGGTTGCTGGCGAGTTACGACGCCGAGCGCCGGCCGGTGGGCGAGGAAGTCGTCGGCCGCACCGTCCGGCACGCCGCCGAGGGCGTCCAGGCCGATCCGGAGGACAAGGCCACGCTGATGCTGCGCGAGGCGCAGCTGCTCGTGGGATACCCGGGCAGTCCGCTGGTGCAGCGCACGGAGTCGGACGGCGGGCCCGGACCGCGGCCCGGCGAGCGGGCACCGGACTGCGGCGGGCTCACCGGGAAGATCGCCGCCTATCCGCTGCGGCTGTACGACCTGCTGCGCGGCCACGAGCACGTGGTGTTGTTGTACGGGGCGGGTCCGACCCCGGACGGCCTCGCCGAACTCACCTCCGCGGTCCGGGGTTTCGCGGTCGGCCGGGTCGGTGTGTATGCGGTCCTCGCGGACGCCGACCCGGACCGGCCGGCGCCGGTGCCCGTGTACTGCGACAGCCGGGGCGAGTTCGCCCGGATGTACGGGGTGCGGGAGCCGACGGCGTTCGTGATCCGGCCGGACGGCTACCTCGGCGCCAGGTTGTGCCCGCCGAGCACTTCGGAGCTGCTCGCCCACTTCTCGGGCGTCTTCGGGAGCTGAGCGGGCGCGGTGAACCCCTTGGTGAGGAGTCGTACGGCCAGGGTCACTTCCCAGGCGAACACCGGGAGGGCGGCGAGCGACCCGGCGACGGAGACCTGCGCGTAGAGGCCGAAGAGCACGGCGTTCGCGGAGGCGCAGATCATGGCGCCGCCCACCAGCCCGAGCACCGCAATGAACCGCGGCACGAGGCGTGAGCGGAACATCAGGTAGGCCAGCACGAGGGTGTTCGCCCCGAGGACGAAGTTGGGCCCGAAGAGGAACGTCCAGTCGTGGATCGCGCTGAGCGTACGGCCGGCCGTGAGGAGGGATGCGGCCTCGGCGCCCGCGGCGCCCGCGGACTCCTTGCGGAGGGTCACGACCGACAGCAGGCTGATGATGCCGACGACGATGACGGCGGCTTCCATCAGGCGCAGGCAGACGTAGCCGAGTGCGGCGCCTTCGTTGTGTTCCTTGACGACGGGGAACAGGGCAACCCCGGTGCCGACGACCGCCAGCGCGAGGACGAACTCGCACACCGCTCCGAGAAACACCCTGACGTCGGCCCCGGGACCGAGGACGTAGTCCGCGCCCTGCAGAACGGGGCCGTACAACGCGAGGCCGCCGATCGCGGCGACCTCGGTGACGAGGAACAACACACCCGTGACGACGGCGATCTTTCTGGTGGAGCTCATCTGGATGACCCTCCCTTGAGGGGTGTACGGCGTACACCTCTCGGCACACGGTAGGTGTACGCCGTACACTCGTCAAGTCGGGATTCCGGCCCGCCAGCCGATGACGAGGGAGCTGATCGAGATGGCCCAGCAGACGGAGGCAGCGCCCCGGGCGCCCCTGAGCCGGGACCGGGTGCTGCACGCCGCCGTCGCACTGGCCGACGGCATCGGGATCGAGGCGCTGAGCATGCGCAAGCTCGCCCAGGAGCTGGGGGTGGTGCCGATGGCGCTCTACAAGCACGTCGCCAACAAGGAACAGCTGTTGGACGGCATGGTGGAGGTCGTCGTCGGCGGGATCGATCCGCCGGCCCCCGGCTCCGACTGGCAGAGCGCGGTCCGACAGCGGATCCTCTCCGCGCGGCAGGCCCTCCTGGGGCATCCGTGGGCGGCTCAGGTGATCCGGTCGCGCACCGGTCCCACCCCGGCGGTGCTCGCTTACACGGACTCGGTGATCGGCATGTTCCGCACCGGCGGCTTCTCGGTCGACCTCACCCACCACGTGATGCACGCCCTGGGCAGCCGCATGCTGGGTTTCACCCAGGAGCTGTTCGACGCCTCCCCGAGCCCCGCCGCGCAGACGCGGGCGCCCGCGCCCGCGCCCGCGCCCGCGCAGGACGCGGGCGCCTACCCGTACGTCATGGAACTGGCCATGGCAGCGACCCACGACGGCGACTCCGTCGTGGGCCAAGGCTGCGACGACCAGTTCGAGTTCGAGTTCGCGCTGGATCTGCTCCTGGACGGATTCGAACGCCTCCGGCAACAGGGATGGACGTCCGGCGACAGGCGCCGGCGGAGTTAGCCCGGGGAAGGCCGCCGTCCCGTCCTCGGAGGCCGGGACGGCCACCGGCCCGTACGGGGCGGTGGTCTGCGCCGGGTCCGTGACCTCGCACCACAGACCGGCGCTCGACCGCCGGCGGTGGCCGGATCGCGTAGGCTCGGCGGATGGCCAAGTACTTCGACGTGCACCCCGAGAACCCCCAGCAGCGCACCATCGGCAGTGTCGCTGACAGCATCCGCTCCGGCGCGCTCGTCGCGTACCCCACGGACTCCTGCTACGCCCTGGGCTGCCAACTGGGCAACCGTGACGGCCTCGCCCGGATCCGGTCCATCCGCGACCTCGACGACCGCCACCACTTCACGCTGGTCTGCCAGAACTTCGCGCAGCTGGGCCAGTTCGTGCAGATCGACAACGACGTGTTCCGGGCGATCAAGGCGTCCACTCCCGGCAGTTACACCTTCATCCTCCCCGCGACGAGGGAAGTGCCGCGCCAGCTCCTGCACCCCAAGAAGAAGACGGTCGGCGTACGCATCCCCGACCACGCGGTCACCCAGGCCCTGCTCGCCGACCTCGGCGAACCGCTGCTGTCCAGCACCCTGCTCCTGCCCGACGAGCCGGAGCCGCTGACCCAGGGCTGGGAGATCAAGGAACGCCTCGACTACCTGGTGGACATCGTGGTCGACTCGGGCGACTGCGGCACGGAGCCCACCACCGTCATCGACTTCTCCGGCGGCGGGGCCGAGATCGTGCGACGAGGGGCGGGCGACACCACCCGGTTCGAGTGACGTCGCCGCGCCCGCTCCCTTCTCGGCGTGCTGGGACGCCGCTGGATCTACGACGGAACCCACGACCCGGTCCTCGTCGCCCAGTTGTTCGCGCTCGTTCTGGGCGAGGCCCAGCCACAGGACCAGAACGAGAGCGACGTGGTCGACCGGGCGGTCACCGTCGGCTGGTACGGGGGAGCGGCCCCTGCCGCGCCGATCGAGCTCGTACGGGTTTCGGCCGGGCTGCACACCACCGACCTGCTCGTGCAGGGCCCGGCCGGGAGGCCGACCATCCGCGTGCAACGCGTCCTGCGCCCCGGACAGGGGCGGGAGGACGGCGCCGGGGAGGCCCTGGGGCTCGTCTGCGCGGACTGGACGCTACCGGACGGTGCCAGGGTGCGGGGCCGGTACGCCGTCGTCACGGCCTAGGCGGCGCGGACCGGCGGCGGCGCGCATCATGGGGGTGAAGAGCGCTTTCGCCGGCAGAGGAGGGCGCGGATGAGTTCCCAGCGGTACGAGCTGGTGTTTTCCGAGGACCCGGAGGCGAACGAGGACGTCGTCGTCGTGGAGGCCACGGGCCAGGCCGGCCCGGGCGGCCACCCGGTGTACGTGGACGCGACCGGCATCATCCGGGCAGAGATCAGCGATCAGGGCGAAGTGCGCATCCTGGCCTCCGGCGGCGGCCAGGACCCGGCCCGCGTGGTCCGGGTCCGCCCCCTGTCGTGAGCGCACCGGCAGTGCGCGGGCCACGGAGGCCGGGCGCGCGCTGATCACGACCTGCGCGGCCCGCCCGCGGCGCCGCCCCGCCGTGTCGCGGCCACCGGTGTCGGCAATTCACTGCAGTGCGCCCGATGTTGCTCCGTACGAGTTCTCTTGCGTGCCCGTTCGGTCGCACCGGCCGAGTGCATGATCATAAATTCGCCTCGCAATCGTTTTGATGCTGCCATCGGGCCGTGGGCGAGCTGGGAAGGCTGCGTGGCGATGTCATCGACGCACCGTGCACAACAGGAACGACGGGCACGAAGGGCACGACGGGGCAGGACGTGGAGCGCGGTGGCCGCCGTCGCCGGAGCCGCCCTCGTCGTCGCCGCTGCGCCGGGCCGGCCGCCGGAGCCGGTTGGCGCCGGGCGCGCACCCAACGGTCCGGACGCCGCAGTGACCCTGCTGGTCGGCCGGGCCTTGGACGAGGGGGACGGCGGTATCGCCGCGCGGTGTGCGGTGGAGGGGTTCCGCGACGGCCTGTGCACCGGCTGGCGACAGCAGCACGTACGGGCCACTGCCGGGGGGGCCGGTTCGGTACTGCGGGGCTCCGCAGCCCGCGACGCGGACGGGGCGGTCCGTACGGTCGTCCTGCCCACGAACCCCGGCGGTCCGCTGGAGATCGCGCTCGCGGAACCGGGACAGCTCACGGACGTGAGCGTCCACGACGGCCACGGACGCTACGTGGGCGGCGAGCTCGCAGCGAAGAGCCGGCGCTGGACCAATACCGAGCCGCTGCGGGCCGGTGAGCTCTACACCGTCCGGGTCGGCGCACAGGACGCCGCCGGCACTCCGGTCGGGGTGACGATGGCGTTCCGTACCGCGCCGGCCACGGACGAGGGCAGGCTCACGGTGGCGTTCGGGCCCCGGCCCGGGACGTACGGCGTGGGGCAGATCGTGACGGCCGCCCTCAGCCGGCCGGTTCCTGCCGCCGACCGGACGTCCCGGGCCCGGGTCGAGCGGGCACTCCAGGTGACCTCGGAACCGGCGGTCGAGGGGAGCTGGTACTGGGTCGATGACTCGACGCTGCACTACCGGCCGCGTACGTACTGGCCCGCGCACGCCGAGGTGCGCGTGTCCAGCGGTCTGGACGGGGTCGAGGTCGGCGACCACGACTACGGCGGCCCCTCGGACCCCCTGGAGTTCACCATCGGGGACCGGATCGAGGCGATCACCGACTCCGCCGCCCACAAGATGACCGTGCGCCGCAACGGTCGGATCATCCGGACGATCCCGGTGACCACCGGCAAGGCGGGCTTCCGCACGCGCAGCGGGATCAAGGTCGTACTGCGCAAGGAGTACCAGGTCCGGATGCGCGGGGACACCGTCGGCATCAAGCCCGGCACGAGCGAGTTCTACGACCTGCCGGTCTTCTACGCGACCCGGGTGACATGGAGCGGCGAGTACGTGCACGCCGCGCCCTGGTCGGTCGGGGCGCAGGGCGAGGAGAACGTGAGCCACGGCTGCACGGGCATGAGCACGGCGGACGCCGCCTGGTTCTTCCAGACGGTGCGGGAGGGGGACGTCGTGGAGGTGGTGAACAGCGGAGGCGAGCGCATGGCGCCGTTCGACAACGGTTTCGGTGACTGGAACCTGGACTGGCGGACCTGGCAGGCGGGCAGCGCCCTCACCGACACCCACGTCCCGGCCGCCGCCCTCCCGGCGACGTCTTCCCGGACCCCGTCCCGCCTGCGCCCCCTCACCTGAGCCGTCGGTTCGCCACCCGGCCGATCACGGCGAGCACGAGGACTCCGGCAACGGCAGGGGCCGTGTGTCGGCTGCCGGCGCAGGCGCCCTCGGATCCCGATCCGAGGGCGCCTGCGCCGGCCCGCTGTGCCCGGCGCTCGGCCCTGGCACGGCGCAGGGCCTCAGGGGCGGGGGTGGGCCGTCAGGAGGCGGCGGGCCGGGAGGGCGTGGGGCAGACCTGCCAGGCGAGGTGGTAGAGGGTGCTCACGCTCGTGTCCGTGGAGTCCATGGCCATGAAGCTCGTGGCGGTCTGCGGATTGGACGTGCCCGCATTCACGCGCAGTTCGGTATTGATGTTGAAGTTGCGTTTCTCCCCGCAGGGCGCCCATACCAGATCCGCATACTCCGTCCGGTCGGACGCCTGCCAGTTGTCGTTGAGCGGCCCGTTGAACTGATGCGTGCGCTGCGTGGTCTGGGGCATTCCCTGGAAGTAGTAGTTGGCCCGCTCCTGACCCCACGCACCGGCTTGGAGAAATGCGAATCCGCGGTAGTCCGCCTGGACGATCGCATAGGTGAATCCCGAAGGAACGTGGACGCGGAGGTTGAGCTGGCAGTTCTTGCGGAATGCCGTAGGCGGCGCACCGGGCCCGACCTGGGCGAGGTAGTCACTGTACGTGACCGTGAAGGCGGTGTTGTCCGGCGAGACCGCCACCTCGGTGGTGCCTTCCCGACAGCCGGATCCGTTCACCGTGGCGAGTTCGATCACGATCTTGTCGGGCGGTGCGGTGATCTGCGGGGCGTGTCCGGTGGCTCCGGCCGGCGTCGTCGCGGTGGCGATCAGCAGGGCCGCCGCGCCGCCGGTGAGCAGAGTACGAGACAGGGAATGAGACATCGTTGTCACTCCTGACCATCCGTCGGTGATTCCTGCGCTCACGCCGCGTCAGGCCGCGGGACATTCCTTCCACGCGAAGTGGTAGATCGTGCTGACGCTGCCGTCCGTCGAGTCCATGCTCATGAAGCTCAGGGCCTGCGGGTTCGACGTCCCCGCGTAGACGCGCAGTTCGCTGTTGACGTTGAGGTTGCGTTCCTCGCCGCAGGGCGCCCAGACCAGGTCGGCGTACTCCGTCTGGTCGCTCGCCTGCCAGTTGTCGGAGTAGGGGCCGGTGAACTGGTGGGTGGTGCGGGCCGTCTGCGCCATGCCCTGGAAGTAGTAGTTCGCGCGCTCCTGGCCGTAGGCCCCGCGCTGGAGGTGGGCGAAGCCGCGGTAGTCGGCCCGGGCGATGGCGTACGTGAACCCCTGCGGCACGTGGATCTGTAGCGCGAGCTGACAGTTCTTGCGGAACTCGGTACCGCCGGAGCCGGCTCCCGCCTGGGCGAGATAGTCACTGTACGTGACCGTGAAGGAGGTGTTGTCGGAGGCCGCGGCGACACTCGCCGTCCCCTGGGGGCATCCCGATCCGTTGACGCCGACCACGTCGACCGTGATTCTTCCGGGCGGCGTGGACGCGGTATCGGCCTGTGCGGGTACGGCCAGGACGGACAACGCCGCCACTGCCGCGCCTACGGTGAGTCTGCGGAAGAACATGTTCGTTTCCCCATTCCTCGGAACCGCTGCGAATTCCCAAACTTAGGCATGGACATGCCACCACAGGGGTCGGGTACTGGGAAGGACGCGATACGGACAACGCCTTCCGCCGCCGTTACCTGGCCGAATGCCGCATTCCCCCGTTCCGCTCCCCCGCCCCCGCCCATCAGCCCCGCTCCCCCGCCACGGCCCGTAATCCGCACGGCCGGCCGGGGTGCGACAATGACCAGAACCCCGCCTCCAGCGTCCCGGCGGCCGAAACCGGGGCGGGGGTGTGCGACCACTCCCGATGGGCAGGCGCCGGACATGGCCTTCCAACACCCGGCGGAACGCAAGAACGAGGGAGAGCCCGCCCGCTTCGAGAAGCTGGCCGAGCTCGCCTCCAATTTCACCAGCTCCGCCGTCTTCTCCCTGCTCTGCGTGGCCCTGGTCGGCGGGCTCGTGGCCGTCCACGTGGCGGGGCTGTCGACGGAGTGGCAACACCTCGCGGGCGACGCCATCGCTGCGGTGTCGCTCCTCCTGCTGGCCCTGCTGAAGAACTCGGAGCGCCGCGCCGAGCACGCCATCCAGCGCAAGCTCGACGCGATCGCCGCGTCGCTACTGGAACAGCAGGAGGGCAAGCAGAGCGAGGCCCACGAGGACCTGGCGTCCGTGATCCGCATGGAAGAGCGCACGTAGCGCACGTAGCGGAGCGCACGCAGCGCACCCGCGGCCGTCGAGCCGCGGTGCTTCAATGCAGGAGGGCACGTCGGTGCAGGAGGCACGTCAGTGCAGCGGCACACGTCGCTGAAGCCAGGCGACGAGAACCGGCCCGCGATAGGCTCGGACGGGGCACAGGAGAGGGATGATGCTGATGTGTCGATGGCTCGCCTACTCCGGCTCGCCGATGCTGCTCGATGCGGTTCTCTACCAGCCGGAACACTCGCTGATCGACCAGAGTCTGCACGCGCGGATGGGCGTCGAGTCGACCAACGGCGACGGCTTCGGCATCGGCTGGTATAGCGCCGACGGTGACGGCACTCCGGCGATCTTCCGGGACATCGGGCCGGCCTGGAACAACCGCAATCTGCGGGAACTGGCGGCGCACGTCCGCTCAACCCTGTTCTTCGCCCATGTCCGCGCCTCCACCGGCTCCGCCATTCAACAGACGAACTGCCACCCGTTCCGTCACGGCCGCTGGATGTGGATGCACAACGGTGCGATCACCGACTTCCACCGCCTCCAGCGCGAACTGTGCATGGCCGTCGATCCGGCCCTGTTCCCGTGCATCGAGGGCTCCACGGACTCCGAGGTGATGTTCTACCTCGCCGTCACCTTCGGCCTCGACCAGGACGCCCCCGGCGCGGTCGCCCGGATGGCCGGTCTGGTGGAGCGGCTCGGCAAGGAGCACGGCGTTCCCGACCCGCTCCAGATGACGATCGCAGTCAGCGACGGCGAGCGGGTGTGGGCGTTCCGGTACTCCAGCCAGGGCAAGTCGCGTTCGCTGTTCTACAGCAGCAAGGCCGAGACCGTACGGCAGCTGTACCCGGAGCTGCCGTTCCTGCGGGAGGTTTCCGATGCGACCCGGCTCGTGGTGTCGGAACCGCTGGGTGACCTCCCCGGTGTGTGGAACGAACTCCCCGAGGCCAGCTACGCGGTCATCCCCTCCACGGAGACGGAGGACTACCTCCCCTTCATCCCCGAGCTCCCGTGATCCTGAAGTCGCACGGCCATCAGCCCGCAGGCTGACGCGGCCCGCCAGGTGTGCGGCCTAACTTCGGTGCTGCGGCCGGTCGTTCAGGGGAGACCGGCCGGATGCGGGGCCGCAGCGGGGGGACGAGATGCGTGGGAGCAGGACGGCCGCCCCCGGTGCGGCCCTGCTGTGCCTGCTCGGCCCCGCGGTGCGACGCGGCCGGGCCCCGGTGCACCGAGTTCACGGCGCCCCTGGACTACCGCCGCCCGGGGCGAGTTGACCGGCCGGGACGCGAGGTCCGGCCCGGCCCCGGCACGGCTCCTGCCCCCGGGTTACCGGTCCGGCTCCGGGTTCAGCAGATGCGGGGCAGTTGTTCCCCGATCGGCAGGTCGACCACGCGGGTGCCGCCGAGGCCGGTGCGGGCCACGACCAGGCCGGGGTGGGCCTCGACCGCCTCGCCGATCACCGTCGCACGCCGGCCCAGCGGGTGGGCGCGCATCGCGTCGAGGACGGCCTCGGCGTGCTCCCGGGGTACGAAGGCGACCAACTTGCCCTCGTTGGCCACGTAGAACGGGTCGAGACCGAGGATCGCGCAGGCGTTGCCCACGGCCTCGGGGACCGGCACGCGGCCTTCGTGGATGAGCACCCCGGCGCCCGAGGCGGCAGCGATCTCGTTCAGGGCGGCGGCGATGCCGCCCCGTGTGGGATCGCGCAGCACGTGCAGGTCGGGGGTGACCGCCAGCATCGCCTGGACGAGTCCGCCCAGCGGGGCGCAGTCGCTCTCGATCTCCACGCCGAAGCCGAGGCCCTCACGCAGGCTCATGATGGCCACGCCGTGCAGGCCGATCTCGCCGCTGACGATGACGACGTCACCCGGGACGACGCGCTGCGCACGCAGGTCCACCCCGTCGGGGATGAGCCCGATGCCCGCGGTGTTGAGGTAGATGCCGTCACCGTGGCCGGCCTCCACCACCTTGGTGTCACCGGTCGCGACCTCGACGCCGGCGACGCGCGCGGCCTCACCGAGGGCCTGTGCCACTCGGGCCACCACGGAGACTTCGACGCCCTCTTCGAGGATGAACCCGCAGGAGAGGTACGCGGCCCGGGCTCCGCTCATGGCCAGGTCGTTGACCGTGCCGTTGACCGCGAGGTCCCCGATGCTGCCGCCGGGGAAGAACAGGGGCCGCACCACGTACGAATCGGTCGAGAAGGCCAATCGGGCCCCGCCCAGGGTGACTGCGGCACTGTCGCCGAGCTGGGCGAGCACCTCGCCGCCGAAGGCGGGGGCGAAGACGTGCTGGACGAGCTCGGCGGAGAGCGCGCCGCCGCCCCCATGGCCCATGACCACCCGGGGACGGTCGCGCAGCGGGGCCGGGCACGTCCACCCGGTGATGTCCAGTGCGGTACCGGACACGGTGCCGGGCGCGGCGTCGGACACGGTCTCAGACAACGGGGCTCGCCTCCAGCGGTGCGGTCCGTGCTCCGGCGGGGGCCTCGGACTCGGACTTCCGGGCCGTCGTGAGGTCGAGGCGCCGGTAGAGGTAGTACGCGGCGCAGGCGCCCTCGCTGGAGACCATCGTGGCGCCGAGCGGGGTGCGCGGGGTGCAGGTGGTACCGAAGGCCTCACACTCGTGCGGTTTGATCAGACCTTGGAGGACCTCCCCGCTGCGGCATTCGGCGGGTTCCTGCGTGGTGATGTCCGTGACCGAGAAGCGGTGCTCGGCGTCGTACTCCCGGTAGCGGGCCGACAGTCGCCAGCCGCTGTCGGGGATGACGCCGATGCCGCGCCAGGCGCGGTCGGTGACCTCGAAGACGTCCTCCAGCATGGCGAGGGCGGCCGGGTTCCCCTCCGGGCGGACGACACGGGCGTAGGCGTTGTCGACGGTGTGCTCGCCCCGTTCGAGCTGCCGCACGGCCCGGCGCACGCCTTCGAGGATGTCCAGCGGCTCGAAGCCGGTGACCACGATCGGGACGCGGTGGCGCGCGGCCAGCTCGGGGTACTCCCCCGTGCCCATCACGCTGCACACGTGCCCGGCGGCCAGGAAGCCCTGGACCCGGCAGCTGGGAGAGGTCATGATCGCCTCGATCGCGGGGGGCACCCGGACGTGGGAGACCAGCAGGCTGAAGTTGGGAATGCCGAGCTTCTTCGCCTGGTACACCGTCATGGCATTGGGTGGTGCAGTGGTCTCGAAGCCGATGCCGAAGAACACCACCTCGCGCCCCGGGTTCTGCTGCGCGATCTTCAGGGCGTCGAGCGGGGAGTAGACGATCCGTACGTCGCCGCCCTCGCTGCGGACCTGGAACAAGTCGCGGCCGCTGCCGGGGACGCGGAGCATGTCGCCGAACGAACAGAAGATCACGTCGGGACGGGAGGCGATCTCCAGCGCCTTGTCGATGACCTCGAGCGGGGTCACGCACACCGGGCATCCGGGGCCGTGAATCAACTCCACCTGTTCGGGGAGGAGTTGGTCGATGCCGTGCCGAATGATGGTGTGGGTCTGGCCGCCGCACACCTCCATCAGCGCCCAGGGCCGGGTCACGGTGGCGTGGATGTCGTCGAGCAGGCGGCGGGCCAACTCGGGGTCCTGGAACTCCTCGATGTACTTCACTGCTGTGCCTCCCGTACTGCGTCCATCGCCGGTTGCTCCGCGACGTCGTTGGCGAAGGGCCAGGAATCCACGCCCGCCTCGGCCGCCGCGCGCTCCCAGGGGTCGGCGAACTCCTCCTGGAGCATGCCGAGTTGCTCGAAGAGTTGCAGGGTCTGGCGGGCCGACTCCTCGTCCAGGCGCTGGAGGGCGAAACCGACGTGGACGATGGTGTACTCACCGACCTGGAGGTCCGGCAGGTACTCCAGGCATACCTCCTTGACCACGCCGCCGAAGTCGACGGTCGCCATGCGGGTGCCGTCCTTCTCCCCGATGTCAAGCACTCTGCCGGGTACCGCCAGGCACATGGCCCTCTCCTTGCTGTGGTTGGTGCGGGGCACGGGCCGCCACCATGAGCTGGCCGAGGGCCAGCCCCCCGTCGTTCGGCGGGACGCGGTGGTGGCGCAGGACGGTGAAGCCGCGCTCGCGCAGTACGCGGGCGGTGGTTGAGGAGAGCACGGTGTTGGCGAAGACCCCGCCGGTGAGGGCGACGGTGTCGAGGCCGCACCGCTCGCGGGCCAGGGCGGCGAGCGTGCTCACGAGGTCGGCGACCGCGACGTGGAAGCGCGCGGCGATCAGGGGCGCCGGCACACCGGCGCGCACGTCGGCCACGACCGCGGCCAGGACGGGGGCCGGATCGGCCGTGAGCGGGGTCCCCTCGCCCGCTTCCCGCCGGTGCAACGTGAAGGCGTACCCGTCGTCCGCTTCCGTCCGGGGTGCCGCGAGTGCGGCGGATTCCAGCTCGATCGCGGCCTGGGCCTCGTATCCGGCGAGGTGGCAGATGCCGGCCAGGGAGGAGACGGCGTCGAAGAGCCGCCCCATGCTGGAGGTCCGGGCGCAGTTGAGGCCGCGCTCCAACTGGCGTTCCAGTACTCGTAGTTCCTCGGGCGGGCAGGCTGCGGTACACGGCAGGTCCGGTGCCCAGGCGATGCCCGCGGCACGAAGGTGGGACAGCGCCATCCGGTATGGCCGCAGTACGGCGGCGTCGCCGCCCGGCAGCGGCACGTAGGCGAGGTGGGCGAACCGCTGGTACCCGGCGTAGTCGGCTAGGAGGACCTCCCCGCCCCAAACGGCTCCGTCGTCCCCGTACCCGGTTCCGTCGAAGGCGATGCCGATCACCCGGTTGCCGCCGTCGAGGCCGTGTTCGGCCATCGCGGAGGCGACGTGCGCGTGGTGGTGCTGGACGCGGACCAGCGGGCGGGCGCCGGCGGTGCGCTGGGCCCACCGACCGGAGCGGTAACCGGGGTGCCGATCGGCGGCAAGCAGTCCCGGTGTCACGCCGGTGATGGATTCCAGTTGTCGCTCGGCGCGATCGAAGGCGTTCTGTGTGGCCAGGTCGTCCATGTCGCCGATGTGTGCGGACAGCCAGGCCTTGCGGCCCTCGCCCAGGCAGAAGGCGTTCTTGAGGTCGCCTCCGGCGGCGAGCGCGGCCGGGACGGGCAGCGGAAGTTCCAGGGGCAGCGGGGCGTACCCGCGCGAGCGGCGGACGGTCAGCGTTTCTCCGTCGCACACGCGTACCACGGAGTCGTCGCAGGGCACGTGGATGGGTCGGTCGTGCGTGAGCCAGCCGTCGGCGATGCGGCCGAGCCGGTCCAGGGCCTCGGCGTCGTCGGTGACGATGGGCTCGCCCGACAGATTGCCACTGGTCATGACGAGCAGGCGCGGACCCGGCGGATCGCCGGGGAGCCCGAGCAGCAGGTGGTGCACGGGCGTGTACGGGAGCATCACGCCGAGGTCGGGAGAGCGCGGGGCGACGGCATCGGCGACCAGGCCCTCCGCGGCATCCGACGGGCGGCGGCGCAGTAGGACGATGGGCCGGACGGGTCCGGTGAGCAGGGCCCGTTCGGCCGGGCCGAGGTGGACGAGCGGCTCGACGTCGGCGAGGGCACGGGCCATCAGGGCGAACGGCTTGTCCCCGCGGGCCTTGCGGCGCCGCAGTTCGGCCACGGCTGCAGCGTGCGTGGCATCGCAGGCCAGGTGGTAGCCGCCGAGGCCCTTGACCGCGAGGATCGCCCCGGCGGCCAGGAGCCGGCGGGCCTCGGCCACCGGGTCGGCGCAGCCCGTCTCGCGCGGCGGCGTCCCGACGAGGAGGCGCAGCCGGGGCCCGCAGCCGGGGCAGGCCACCGGCTGGGCGTGGAAGCGCCGGTCGGCGGGGTCGGCGTACTCGCGGGCGCAGTCGGGGCACAGCGGGAAGCTGGCCATGGTGGTGTGCGCCCGGTCGTACGGCAGCCCGGTGACGATGGTGAAGCGGGGTCCGCAGTGCGTGCAGGTGATGAAGGGGTGCCGGTGGCGCCGGTCGGCCGGATCGGCCAGCTCGGCGAGGCAGTCGTCACAGGTGGCCACGTCCGGAGAGACGAGGGTGCGCACGGGTCCGCCGGACCGGGAGGCCACGATGGTGAACCCCGTGCCGCCGGCGACCGGGACCTCGCAGTGGTCGACGGCGTCGACGACCGCCAGGGGCGGCGCGTCGGCCGCGAGCCGCTCGCAGAAGGCCGATACGACCGCCGGCGCACCCTCGACCTCGGCGACGACGCCTTCGGGGGTGTTGGTGACGTGCCCGGCGAGGCCGAGTCCGGTTGCTCGGGTGTACACGTACGGCCGGAAGCCGACGCCCTGCACCACACCGCGCACGACGATCCGGCGGCGTTGCACGGCCTCCATCAGCGGGTCTGCGCCGCGGAGGAGCGCGCCCGGGCGGGCCGGGAGTCGGAGTCGCGCCCGTGGACGTGATCGTCGCCGTGATCGTGCCCCGGTCCGTGCCCGTGACGGTGGTCCTCCGCGTGCTGGTGGTGGTGCGTCGGGTGCTGCTGTGCCATGACCGGTGCGTGGACCGCCCCTCCGTCACCGACCGCCAGCGCCCGGTCCAGCAGGATGCCCGCGCCCTCGCCCCCACGGGCGGAGGTGAGCACCACCTCGACGCCCGGGTTGACCTGCTGGACGTGCGCGCGGAAAGCCGCCTCGTCGAATTCGACGGCCCGCGCAATGTCCGTCTTCGTCACCACGACGAGGTGGGCCAGCCCGAAGGCCGTCGGGTACTTCAGCGGTTTGTCCTCGCCCTCCGTCACCGAGGCCAGTACGACGCGCAGCGTCTCGCCGAGGTCGTATGAGGCGGGGCAGACGAGGTTGCCCACGTTCTCCACGAACAGCAGCCGGGTGTCCTGCGGCAGCCAGCCGTCGAGGTGGCGGCCGAGCATCCCCGCCTCCAGGTGGCACAGCCCGTCGGTGAGCACCTGCTTGACGGGTACGCCCGAACGCGCCAGCCGCACCGCGTCGTTCTCGGTGGCGAGGTCCGCGGTCAGGGCCGCGACCGGAACGCCGCGCTCGCGCGCCAGCCCGAGCTCGCGTTCCAACAGGGCGGTCTTGCCGCTGCCCGGGCTGGAGAGCAGGTTGACCACCGTGGTGCCGCGGGCGGCAAGTTCGGCGCGCAGGGTGTGCGCGACCGAGTCGTTCTTGGCGAGGACCGCCTGCTTCAGGTCGACCACACGGCACATGGTTCAGCGCTCCTCGGAGATCGGTTCGCGGGTGGTGACGGGGGGCCGGACGCGGGCGGGCGCGTCCTCCCAGCACACGCTGAGGATCTGTAGCTCGCGCCCGGTGCGGAGTTCGACACCCGTCGCCTGCCCGCATCGGGGGCAGATCAGCCGGGGCGGCATGCCGACGGCCCAGTCGCCCGTACAGGAACGACAGTGCGCGCGGGCCTCGACCGGCTCCGTCACGAGCTCGGCGCCTTCGAGGAGCGTTCCGGCGCAGGCCAGTTCGAAACAGAAGGCGAGGGCGTCGGGGACCACCCCGGCCAACTCCCCGACCTGGAGCCGGACCGAGGTGACGGCGCTCGCGCCACCGGCCTCGGCGGCTTCCTCCACCTGGCCCACCACGGCCATGGCGATCGACATCTCGTGCATGGGGCTCCGTCCTGCCGGGCCTCATTAGACCGGCCGACGGCGGACGGAACCGTCGGGCACGCCGGGACGCCGTGCTACGTACGCCATTCGGGCGCCCGGCCGGTCGCGGAGCTGGTGCTGTGACCGGTTGGGGGCTGCGGCCGGCCGAAGGACGGTGTGGCCCGGCCACCCGCTCCGACCCACCACCGCCCTCCGCGCAGCCGCGCTCCTGCGACGCGCGGGTCACATCCGGCGGATGCGCAGATAGCGCTGGATGTCGGGGAGCACCGCCGCCAGTACGGCGGCGAGGGCGACGGCGGCCACGCCGCCGATGATGGCCTTCTTCATGGGGTTCTCCTCAGTTGGCAGCTGCGTTGTGTTCTTCGCCGAGCAACTCCTCGCCCGGACGGTGGATCAGGTCGAGGACCATCCGTACGGCCTCCGGCACCGCTGCGGCGACCGGGGCGCTTAGGCCGATGCCCTCCTCCAGGCAGTCGGGTTCGCAGCCGACGACCAGGATCCGCCGGGGCGGTGTGCCGCCGGTTCCGGCGCAGAGGGTGTCCAGCAGGGCGAGCACCGCGTCGGGCGACATCCGGTGTCCGTCGAGTACGGGGCCCTGCGGCGCGAGGGTGCCGGGTTCGCCTTCGGTGGCCTCGATCAGGTAGAGCGTGCCGGGGGCCCCGCCTCGCGCGGTGGCGTCCACCAGGACGAGCGTGTCGTAGCCGTCGAGCAGCTGGTAGGCGAGGTGGACCCCGCGGACGCCGATGTCCACCACCTCGACGTGGTCGGGCAGTCGGCTCCCGGGTTCGGACAGCCGTCGGACGGTCTCGACGCCGAAGCCGTCGTCGCCGAGGAAGACGTTCCCGATTCCGGCGACCAGGATGCGCCCGCTCACGCGTCCTCCACGGGGCTGACCTCGTCGGGCTGGAAGTACAGGAACCGGCCCTGTTCACGGCGGATGTCGGCGCCCGGGTCGCCTTCGACGGTGACGGCGAGGTGCACTCCGCCGTCGACGTCGTGGAGCACCGCCTCCACCTGGGCGGTGCGGCCCTGGAGGAACAGGTCCTGGGCGTCGCTGCGCCGCAGGCCGGGTCGGAGCAGGACGCGGCTGCCGGGGCCGACGGAGGTCCCGTCGATCAGGATCCGGTCCCGGGACGGGTCCGCCGGGTCCGCGTGCGCGGGGTCCCACCAGGGGGTGTCCGGCCGGAACACGGCCGCCTCGTCGAAGGGGTCGGGTACCGGGACGGGAGGGACGGCGCCGGGGTCGGTGATCTCCCGCAGCGCCCGGACCGCGCCGTGCAGGCGCTCCAGCACCTCGGGGGGCATGGAGTCGGCCAGGTCGATCACGGCCGCCGCCCGGGCGTCCGTCCCGCGCGCCTCCCGCTTCTCCTGGTCGGTCAGGGCCGCGGTGCGCAGGGCGAGGATCTCGTCGATCTCGGTGGCGTCGTACATCGCACCGGCGCTCTCGGGGGCGATGCTGGGGTGGTCCTCCAGGATGATCGGCGAGGACAGGACCACGTCCGCACGACCGGGTTCGCCCGCGAGCACGGGCCAGGTGTGCTGGTTGGTACAGGTCGCGACAGAGGCCTTGGCCCACTCCGGGGGGTCGGTCATGGACAGGAAGGATCCGGCGCTCAGGCCCAGCAGGAGGTGGGCGGCGACCAGCGAGCGCGGCAGTGCGGCGTCGCGGTCCTCGACCTGCGGTGTCCAGTCGCTGGTGTTCTCGACCACGGCCGTGAGTTTCAACGCCCGGTACGGCACGTCCAGTTGTTGCGCGCGCAGCCGCACCACGCCGTCGACGCGTTCGGTGCGCCGGACCAGGCGGCCCACCTGCCGGCCGTCCGTGCCGAGGACTGGTTCGCTCTCCTCGCGGGCCGGGCGCACGAACGGCAGGGAGACCTCGCCTTCCTCCAACTCGGCTACCGGGACGCTCATTTCGACGCGTTCCTCGGTGCCCTCGTCCCAGGGGACCAGGATCCGGTCGGGCAGGTGCAGCTCGGGCACGGACGCGAAGGTGCCGTCGCCGCGGGCCTCTTCGACCGTACGCCGCTGCGCGTGCAGGAAGCGCAGCTCGACGGCTACGCTCGCTTCGCCGCGCGGTTCCATGACCAGCTCGGTGCGCTGGAAGGAGTGCTCCTGGTGCGCGGGCCCCCACGCGGGCGGGACCAGTACGCCGAACTGCCAGCGCAGCCGGTTCTTCGCTGCCGAAGCCCGGTACGGGTAGAGCACGTAGCCCTCGAAGAGGACGGCGTCGGCGACCTGCCGGGCGACGTCGAACCGGGATGCGGGAAGGGTCGTCGTGGTCATGGCGCCGTCCTTTCGGCGGCCCGCGGCAGTACGGCGCCGGCCCAGGCGGGGTCCGGGGGCTGCTGCTGCGCCGCCTCGGCCCCGTCCAGCAGGGCCCGTACGGTCGCCTCCCAGGAGGCGAACGCGTGGCGGGAGCGGAAGGCGAGCAGGTCGGCCATGGTGTCGCGGGGGAGTCGCAACCAACCGCAGCCCGGGAAGTGCTGCTCGACCATCTCCCGCCACACTTCCACGGGCATCCGGAACGGGGCTTCCCGGTCCCAGGGCACGGGCTCGACGTGGAAGCCCCCGGCTCCGGTGAAGGCCGTACCGGAGAACAGCATGAGCAGGGGTGCCTCGCCGTCCTCCAGGGCGCTGAGGTAACGGCCGTACCCGATGTCCATGTCGTACGTGCAGGGCACGGCGACGTCGATCTCGGTCTCCCCGGTGAAACTGGGGACCATCACCGCGACCTGGGCGAACTGGAGGGGCTGGAGGGTGGTCCCCCAGCGGGCGCGCTCACCGAACAGGTCGTGGAGCGCAGCGGCTTCGCCCGTGCCGTAGCCGCGCCGCGCCGGTTCGATGCGGATCTGGCAGCGCAGCGCGAGCGCGTGCACGCGGCTCACGGCTCCCGGCTCGGTCCCGGAGGCCGTGATCCACAGCCGGAAGACGAGGGTCGGGCCGGCAGCGTACGGGTCGGCGCGCACCCCGGTGCAGGTGAACGTGAAGTCCGTCATGCTCGCCCCTCGCCCGCCGCGGCCGGGGTTTTGGCCCGGCGCTCCACCCGTTCGAAGAAGGTCTTCAGCGCGGCGCGCGCCTCGGCCCCGCCGTCGAAGCCCTGCCACAGCATCCGCATCCGCCCCACCAGCTCGTAGCAGATGTCGATCGGCACGAGGTAGCACTCGGTCCGGCCCTCCGTCCGGCGCAGCAGCAGTGCCTCCACGTCGGGTTCGAGCAGCCCGGACAGGGTCCCGGTGCCGAGTACGTTCTGCCAGATGGCGGGTTCCAGTTCGCTCTCGGTGGCGCCGGCCGGGCTCGGGTAGAGCGCGACCAGCCGGTCGAGGGCGGCGTTGCGGAAGAAGAAGGCGACGCCGACCGGGATCTGCAACTGCTCCCACGCGCCCTCGTCCAGCCGGTGTTCCGGATCGACGAGGTAGCGGTCGGGGACGGCACGGAAGCGCCCGGTGGTGGCGCCGGGCCGGTCGAAGAGGAGGGCGCACGCGGTGCACGCGCAGACCAGCGCACGCTTCTCGACCTCCACCAGGTGGCGGTGGCCGTCCTCGGGTACGGCCACTCCGCACAGTTCGCAGCGCTCGATCCGGGGCGGCCGGGGCCCGGTGAACCGGCGCAGGCCGCGCGGGCCGGCGGAGCCGGTGCGTGGCTCCGCCGGGGCCCAGGGGTGCCGTGCGTTCACCGGGCCCGCGCCGGGGCCTGCGGGCGGGTGCCGATCTGGAGCAGGGGCAGGGGCGCCTCGGCCGGCTCCACTTCCACCGAGGTCACCTCGGGTGCGAAGCAGGCGAGCGCGTCCTCGACGCTCTGCGGGACGGCGTCGCCCGCGGAACCGCAGCCGCAGCCGCCGCTCGACTCGGCCCGCAGGCGCAGGATGCCGGTGGACTCGTCGAAACCGATCAGCTCCAGGGGGTCGCTTACGGTGTCCAGGGCTCGGGCGATCCGGGCGTGGACGTCCTCCGGGTGCAGGTCGTGCAGGGCCAGCAGGCTCGCGACGAGCTCGTCGTCGAGGAGCCCGCCGAGGCGCTCCACGCCGAGCCGCTCCACGATGCGGGCGAGTCCGGCCCCGTAGAAGTCCATGAGCACCCGCACCAGTTCCTCGGCTGCCGCGCACGCCGCCCGGTCGCCGGATTCGGCGAGCCGGTCGAGGACCTCCTCGACCCGCCGGCCCGCCTCCCGGGCGTCCGTCACCGACGCGCCCGTGCGCCTGGCCGCCCGGTCGCCCGCCCGCCCGCTCGTCTTCGCGCTCATCCGCCCAGTCCGCTCAGTCCGGTGGGCACGTGCATCGACTTCACCGTCTTGCCGGCGCCGACGTACATGTGGACGCCGCACGGCAGACAGGGGTCGAAGCTGCGCACGGCGCGCATGATGTCGATGCCCTTGAAGTTCTCCGGGGAGTTCTCCTCGAAGATCGGGGTGTTCTGGACGGCGTCCTCGTACGGTCCGGGGGTGCCGAACGTGTCGCGGGTGCTGGCGTTCCACGGAGTCGGCGGGTAGGGGTGGTAGTTGGCGATCTTGCCGTCGCGGATGACCATGTGGTGCGAGAGCACCCCGCGGACCGCCTCGGTGAAGCCGACGCCCAGGCCCTCGTCCGGTACCTCGAACTTCTCCCAGGTCTGGGTGCGTCCGGCGCGGACCTCGGCGAGTCCCTTCTCAGCACAGTGCAGGGCGATCGCTGCCGCGTACGCCTGGAAGTACGTGCGGGCGCGGTTGCGCTCCAGCGCGTTGCTCCACTTCGGGATCTTCCACTCGAAGCGGGTCTCGGGCTTGGTCATGGTGCGCGGCAGGTTGATGACCACGCTGTGCCCGGTGGCCTTGACGTAACCGACGTCGACGAGTCCGGAGAGGGCGGTGGACCACAGGCGGGCGATCGGGCCGCCGCCGGTGTCCAGCGCGAGGTGGTCCTTGCCGTCGAACCAGCGGGGCGACATCACCCAGCTGTACTTGTCGTCGAAGTCGCGCTTCTGCGGGGCGGGGATGGTGTGCTGGTTCCAGGGGTGGCGGGCGTCGACCGGGTTGCCGAGCGGGTCGTGGGTGACGAACTTCTCCTGGCCCGCCCAGTCGTCGTAGTACGAGCTGCCGAGCAGGATGCGGATGCCGAGGTTGATCTCGGTGAGGTCGTTGGTGACCAGTTTGCCGTCCACGACCACGCCCGGGGTGACGAACATCTTCCGTCCCCAGTCAGTCATGTTGGCGTACGTGAAGTCGCAGTGCTCGGGGTCGTTGAGGGCACCCCAGCAGCCCAGCAGGACGCGCCGGCGGCCTACCTCCTCGTACCCGGGCAGGGCCTCGTAGAAGAAGTCGAAGAGGTCGTCGTGCAACGGGACGACCCGCTTCATGAATTCGACGTACCGCATCAGGCGGCTCATGTAGTCGGTGAAGAGCTGGACGGAGGCGATGGTGCCGACGCCGCCCGGGTAGAGGGTGGAGGGGTGCACGTGGCGGCCCTCCATGAGGCAGAACATCTCCCGGGTGTAGCGGCTTACCTGGAGGGCCTCGCGGTAGAACTCGCCCTCGATGGGGTTGAGCGAACGCATGATGTCGGCGATGGTGCGGTAGCCGTGGTCGCCGGCGTGCGGGGCCTCGGTGCGCTCCGCCAGTTCGAGGACGCCCGGGTTGGTCTCGCGGACCATCTTCTCGCAGTAGTCGACCCCGACCAAGTTCTCCTGGAAGATGTTGTGGTCGAACATGTACTCCGCCGACTCGCCGAGGTTGATGATCCATTCGGCGAGGTGGGGCGGCTTCACTCCGTACGCCATGTTCTGTGCGTAGACGGAGCAGGTGGCGTGGTTGTCGCCACAGATCCCGCAGATGCGACTGGTGATGAAGTGCGCGTCGCGCGGGTCCTTGCCGCGCATGAAGACGCTGTAGCCGCGGAAGACCGACGAAGTGCTGTAGCACTCCGCGACCTTCTTCTGCTTGAAGTCGATCTTCGTGTGGATGCCGAGACTGCCCACGATCCGGGTGATCGGATCCCAGGCCATCTCCACCAGGCCGCTGCCGTCACCGGCCGCCTTCGTCTTCGGTGTCATCTTGTCTGCCGTGACCCTTCTTGGAGACCGGAGCTGGAGGTTCTTCGGGGCGCAGCGGTGGGTCGGCGAACGCGCCGCCCGGGGAGCGCGGGCGAGGTCACCAGGGCGTGCGGTAGCCGGTGGTCAGCTGCCGGCCCGGATGGCGCCACTTCGGCTCCTGGTCCACGGTGTGCTCCGTGACCGCCCGCAGTCTGCGGATCACCGCGCCGTACGCCCCGCTGGCCTTGCTGGACAATTTGGCACCGGGGGGCTCGTCCATGAACGGCATGAACTTGTCCGGGAAGCCGGGCATGGTGCAGGCGATGCAGATGCCGCCGACGTTGGGACAGCCGCCGATGCCGTTCATCCAGCCGCGCTTGGGGACGTTGCATTTGACGACGGGGCCCCAACAACCGAGCTTAACCAGGCAGGTGGGCGAGTCGTAGGTCTCGGCGAACTGGCCCTGCTCGTAGTAGCCGGCCCGGTCGCAGCCCTCGTGGACAGTGGCGCCGAACAACCAGGTCGGGCGCAGCTTGTCGTCCAGCGGGATCATCGGGGCGGAGCCTGCGGCCTGGTAGAGGAGGTAGGTGAGGGTCTCCGAGAAGTTGTCCGGCTGGATGGGACAGCCCGGCACGCACACGATCGGGATGCCGGCCTTCGAGGTCCAGTCCCAGCCCAGGTAGTCGGGCACGCCCATGGCGCCGGTGGGGTTGCCCTCCATCGCGTGGATGCCGCCGTACGTGGCGCACGTGCCGATCGCCACCACGGCGAGGGCCTTGGGCGCGAGACGGTCGATCCATTCGCTGGTGGTGATGGGTTGGCCGGTGTCCGGATCGGTACCGAAGCCGCACCAGTAGCCCTCCGGCTTGATCTTCTCGTTGGGGATCGAGCCTTCGACGACCAGGACGAAGGGGTCGATCTCGCCTCGCTCCCCCTTGAAGAACCATTCGATGAACGTGTCGGCGCCGCCGACCGGTCCGCACTCGAAATCGATCAGTGGCCAATGCACGGCGATCTTGGGCAGGCCCGGAAGCACGCCCATGACGATCTCTTCGATGCTGGGCTGCATCGCTGCCGTCAGGGACACCGAGTCGCCGTCGCAGCTCAGTCCGGCGTTGATCCAGAGGATGTGGATCGGGGGGTCCTCTACCGTGCTCGGCGTTGCTGCATCCATGAGGATCGCTCCTTGGGGAGGGATGCGGGGAGGGGGGTGGGGCTGGGGACGGGGACGACGTACGGGCAGGTGCTCCCGCGCCGGCCCCACCCTTCTTGCTAGCAGGCGACCGGGCCCGGTGCCCTGTCCTGTACGGCCGGTCCAGTGACACCGGACCGGCGGGAGGGCAGGGGCGCGGTGTGCCGTCCGGGTACGCTCCGCTCCAGGTGCGGCGGGGTGCGGTCGGGGGGCTCTTTGCGCACGAAGGCGCGGCGCAGCGCGTGGTAGGGGGCCTGCGGGTCGAAGAAGGTCTCGCGCATCCGTGCCAGCTCCGCCTCCCGGTAGGTGGCGAGCGGCTTGACCGCTTCGTCCACCTCGCGCCGGGTCTTCTTCCCGACGATGCGGGACTGGGCGGCGGGCGAGTGTGCGAGCCGGACCGCGAGCCGGGCGGTCTCCTGCGCGAAGGCCTGTGGAGCGGAGTCGATCGTACGGTCGGCCAGCCCGAGCCTGCGGGCGGTTTCGGCGCTGATCGGCAGGGCCTCGCTGATGAGGCGGTCCGCGACGCCGGTGCCCGTCCGGCGGGGCAGGGTGTAGGTCCAGAATTCCGAGCCGTACAGGCCCATCAGCCGGTAGTGCGGATTGAGCACCGCGCCGGTGCGGCACCAGACCTCGTCGGCCGCGAGGGCGAGCATGGCCCCGCCGGCGGCGGCGTTTCCGCCGAGGGCGGCCACGACGAGCCGGTCGGTGGTGGTCAGGACGGCCTCCACCAGGTCGTCCATGGCGTTGATGTTGGCCCAGGATTCGACGGCCGGATCGGCGGCGGCCTCGATGACGCCCAGGTGGATGCCGTTGGAGAAGAAGTCGCGGCCACCGCCGAGGACGAGGACGGAGGTGGGGCGGGAGCAGGCCTCCCGGTAGGCGGCGAGCAGCCGCCGGCACTGCGCGGTGCTCATCGCGCCGCCGGGGAAGGCGAACGACAGGAAGCCGGCCCCGCCCTGTTCCCGGTAGCTGATGTCGGACCAGGTGCGCGGGCCGGTGTCGGCGTACGGCGGCGCGGGGACCTCGGGAAGCGGCGGCAGCCGGTCACCCAAGGCCAGTGCGGCGGGGAGCTTCACGGGGGCCGGCCATCCCGGCGTGCGCCGGGCCCGCAGCTCGGGGATCCACACGGCTCCGTCGACCGTCGCCCGGCAGATCGCGCCCGCCCTGGTGGCCAGCAGCTCTCCGGGGCGGCCGCGCAGCAGGTCCTCCGGGTGACCGCCGTGCAGGTACCACTGGCCGCCCAGCAGCTCGTCGAGGACGCCGGGCTGGGAGTCGGCGGCGCGCAGGGTGCGGACGACGCGCTGCATGGAGTCGTTGTCCCAGTCGATCCGACGCAGTTCCTGGCGCAGGTACGGCCGGGTGCGTCCGGACAGTTGCGCCTGGGGGACGAAGGTGGCGCGGGCGAAGCGGTCGACGGCCGTCAGGACGGCGGACAGGGCGGCGTCGGCGATCTCGCCCCGGTACGCGTCGCTCTTGGCGACGGGCGGCAGCGGGCATTCCACGGTGGCCCAGACGTCGCCGGCGTCCATCTCCTCGGCGGCCTGCATGACGGTGACGCCCCATCGGGTCGCGTCCTCGGTGATCGCCCAGTCGAGCGAGGAGGGACCCCGGTCGCCCACGGGGCCGGGGTGGACGATCAGACAGGTGTGGGCGGACCAGACCTCGTGTGGAATGGGCGTCTTGAGCATCGGCGCGAGCACGAGGTCCGGCCGGTGGCGGTCCACGGCCTCGACGAGGGAGGTTCCGGGCAGGGCGAGCTCGACCGACACGCTGTGCCCGCGGTCCCTCAACTCGGCGTGCACACGCTGGGTGAGACTGTTGAACGCGCTGACGACGAGCAGGATGTGCACGTGAACTCCCAAGCGTCCGGTTCCCCGGCAATCGGCGACCGGAACAGGTACGGCCGCTGGAGATCGTCGGCCACGGGGGTGCGCAGTTCGGCGAGGCCTACGGGGGTGTCACTCGGAAGGGAGCGCCCGGGCCGCCACCTGGTGGATACGCCGCGAGGGCCCGGCGGTGGTGCACCGCCGGGCCCGGTGGATCAGCGGACGTCGCCCAGTCGATCTCGCGCGCCTCTGCGCGCCTTCGTGCGGTGCCGTGCGCCGGGGGCCTGGTCTGTCAGCAGCCGGGGGCGCCGGTGCCGCCGCGCTGGGGAAGGCTCAGGTTGGGGGCGGAACTCGGCCAGGTGAGAGTGATCGTCTTCGTCGTCCCGTCCGGGTTGAACTGGACGATGGGGGCGGGCTTGCCGACGGGGTTCCCGTCGGCGCCGAACGAGAGCCAGCCGCTCGCTCCCGGAAGCATCTGCGCGCAGTAGAACTGGTGCAGGATGCCGGTCTCCAGGCCGGGGTTCTTCAGGCCCGCCTCGTCGTGCCGTGCCGCGCTGATCGCCGCCACGGCCGCGTCGTGCGTGAGCATCGCCTGCCCGCTGGCGAGGTCCGCGGGATCGAAGGCCAACGGTGCCGCGCCGGCCTGGGTGGTGGCCAGGGGCTGCTTCGTGCACGGATCGGGCCGCCCGGTGAAGGCCGACCAGAACTGGTCGTAGTTGCGCTTGGCGTCCGACCCGGGGCATTCGGTCCCCCACTCGTCGGGGCTGGCCAGGGCCGTGTACGCCACCGTGACCCGGCCGGAGGCCACGCCCTTGAGGACCGCATCGTCACGGATGGCCTCCGAGGCGTCGTCCCCGACCAGGATGCGCAGTTGCGGGATGCCGCAGGGTGCGCCCTGCACCCAGTTCTGGACGAAGGCCCCGAGGTCGCGGCCCCGGCCGGCGAAGTACACGACGGAGGGTGCGGCCTGGCACAGGTTGGCATGCATCAGGTTGAACTGCTGGATCAGGTAATCCTGCCGGCCGGCGCCGCTCGGCAGGCTGCGGGGCGAGGTGTACGGCAGCACCGTCACCGTGCGGTCCGGCGCCTGGAAGCGGGTCTTGGCCTCCGCCGCCAGCGTGGCCGTGTAGTCGTCGTCGGCGACGCTGTCCGCCACCACCGCGAGCGAGGTCACCTCCGGGCGCAGTCCCGAGACGTACTGGTTCGCCGCGATCACGGAGTCGGAGTTGGTCGGCGAGACCCGGAACATGTCGGGGATCGGCCGCTTGCCCGTGGGGTCCGAGGGGTCCAGGTTCATCGAGTTGCCGGTGACCGTGGATCCGATGACGGGGAGGTGCAGTTGGGAGGAGAGGGCCGCGGCGGCCTGCCGGGTCTGCTCGGTGCTCTGGCCCAGGCCTATGACCGCCGAGATGTGCTCGGACGCGGCGTACTTCTTGACCCGGGCCACCGTCTCCTGCCAGGACGCGTACTGGCTGCCCATGTTGGCGAGGTAGAGCTTGACGCCGGGCGTGCTGCCGTACGCAGCCGTGTTGTTGGCCCGCCAGACGGCGGCTATGGCGCCCTCGATGTTGTGGTAGAGCGAGTCGTAGGTCAGCGTGTCCACGTCTTCGACGGGTGAGAAGTTCAGCATCAGCACCACGCTGGTGGAGTTCCCCTCGACCGCCTCGTTGGCGGTTCGGATCGTCTCCTCCAGCTTGCGCATCCGCGCGGGTTCGTCCTTGGTGAAGGACGTGCTGTCGAGGTTCACGCCGACGCACGCCAGGGGCGAGCCGGCAGCGGTCATCCCGGACCCGCACGGCAGGGCGGGCGGGAACAGGACGCGGTAGCCCCAGGCGCCGCCGAACACGACACCGGCCAGGACGAGGAGGGCGACGGTCAACGACAGCACCGGATGGCGGCGCAGCCGGCCGAGTCGGGGGTTGCGTACACCTGCGGGCATGAGGACTCCTTGCGGTGCGCCCGGCCACGCCGCCGGCGTGGCGCGGAGGTGTCAGGCGAAGAGCGCGCCCGCCTGCTGGAGGGCGCTGACGTCGAGCAGACGGGAGTTGTGCGAGAGCCGTTCGAAGCCCTCTTCGATCTGGGCGTCCCAGCGCCGGCTGCGCTCGGTGAGCGGATCGTTGTACAGCCACAGCAAGGCCAGGAGTTTGGCCGTGGCCACCGCCACGACGTCCCGGCCGGTCCGCTCGATCCCGGAGAGGAGGAGTGCGTACGCCTGCTGGGCGGACTGCTCGTGGACCAGGCGGCAGGGCGCCGACGCCAGGTAGTCCAGGAGGCGCACCCACTCCCGGTGGTCCCGGTCGAACCGGTTGGCCAGCGCCTCGGCCACGGGGACGAACCGGCCCAGGGACAGGGCGTAGAACAGCTGCTGTTCCTCGCGTCCGACGCCCGAGCCGTCGTGTGTGGCCGCCAGCGAGGCCAGGGCCCGGGCCTGGTGGCCGAACACCTCCTGCCACGGGTCGGCGGGCTGCTCGCCTTCCGGGTCGGCGTCGGCCGCCGTGGCAACGGGAGCGGCGGCGGAGAGGGCAGTGAGCGCACAGCGGCTCAGCCAGGGGTGCAGTACCGGTGGGCGGTCCGCCTCGCCCCAGCCGACCTCGCGGATCCGCGAGGGGCGGTGGAAGAAGGTACTGACCCACAGGTTGCGGCGTAACAGCTCCAGGCTGCGCGGCAGATCCGCTATCTCCGGCGGTACGCGGGGGTCGTCGGCCGTGCGGACGTCCGCGAGGTACGCCGCCGCCAGGAGGACCGGCGGCGGCGCACCGGTCCACTGCGGCTCGGGCGCGGCGAGCCCTTCGGGAAGGCTGGTCTCCAGGGCGCGCGACCACAGCGGTCTGCCGCTCGCGTCGAGGGCGGCGGGCAGGGGTCTCTCCCGTACGAGGGTGTCGGCGTCCGGCGGTGCGCTCTCGCGCTGGTCCTGCAGGACGGTGGTGGCGCCCCAGTGGCCTCCGGTGAGCGCGTGGACGACGGACGCCGGGACGGGTGCCGCCAGGGACGTCCCGTCGTCGGTCACGTACGAGGCGCGCTCCTCGGACATCGGATCGAGCCACACGGGGTACCAGTAGTGGGCCGCCGAGATGGGATCCGGTCCGGGGCCGCCCTCGTCCTGCCGGGTCCACAGCGCCCGGGTGGCCCGGGAGAGGAGGGGGACGCGGCGCTGCGGGGTGTCCGGCAGCGGCGTGGTGCGCCAGGGCTCGCACCAGCGGGTGGTCCAGTCGGGCTGCCACTGGTCACAGGCGGCGAGGACGACGAGGGGATCCGCGGCGGCTCCCGTGCCCGGCTCGTGCTGCTCGTTGCGCAGGCGCGCCGCGATGAGTGCGGTGAGGAAGCGCCGACCGGCCGGGGTCTGGGCGCCGTCCACGAAGAGGACCCACGCGTGGTCGTGCCGGGCGCGTCCGGCACGGTCCGGCGGCAGTTCGCACGAACACGACGAGCGCAGCGCCGGATGCCGTTCCGCCTGGTCCTTGGCGTCGGCGAGGAAGGCCGCCAGCAGCGGTCCCACCGCCGCCGACCGCGAGGCGGAGCTGAGTCTGATCAGCGCGTCCAGGGAGCCGGCGGCCTCCGCCTCCGGGATGCTGACGTGCCAGCGCAGCGCGTCGCGCAGGCCCCACCGGGCGGTGCTCTGGAGCAGCGATCCGATCACAGGTCGGGCCCGGTCCCGCACGGCGGTGACCACTTCGCGTGCTTGTCCCTGCACCAGGGGGCTGAGCGCGCCGGTCGCCACGACGTCCATCGTGACGTCCACCGCCTCTTCCAGCCGGGTGGCGAACCTGCCGCGCCGCGTGTTGCGGGTGTACTGGTGGATCAGTCCCCTGATCTGGTCCGTCGCGCGGGAGCGGTCCGACTCCAGGTTCTCGTTGAGCGCCAGCAGACCGAGGGCGAACCGGTGGAAGACGGGGCTGCGGCGCAACGTGTCCCACCCGCGCATCATCTGGAAGGCCGCCAGCGCGGCGGCGGACACCGGATCGAGCGGCGTCTCGTGGAAGTCGAGGTGGGCGTGGACCACGGTGGAACCGCACCCCTGGGACAGGGAGCGGAGCATGGTGGTCTTGCCCGACTGGCGGGGACCGAGCAACGCCACCACGGGCTGCCGCTGGTCCGGATACCGCCAGATCATGTGCCGAAGAAAAGCGTCGGTCCCCTCCGCATGGCCGAGCTCCGCCGTTGCGCTCACCGTTCCCCCCGCCCCCGAACCGAATTGCGACGCACGCGCCGACGACACGGAAGGTAACACCGGGGGGACGTGGAGCGACGGCGAAAGCTGCGGATCCCCTTCTCGGGTTTCCGGGATGCGCCGGATGCCGGGGACGGGAGCGGGGACGGGGACGGCCGGACCGGCGGGCACGGCCGGGGAGCCGGTCTCCAACGGATCTTCAACGGATATTCTGCATCCGCGCTGGCGAGCAGCCAGATGGCCTGGAAGCCTACGAGATGGAGCCCCGATGGACGTGCAGCACTTCGAGCGGATCACCGCATTCATCGAGGCGCGGCTGACCCCGCTGTTCGACGAGGCGACCGGCAGCGAGCACGGCTTCGCAATGGACGACACCTCCCGCGCCCTGCGCGCGCTGCGCAACGCGGTGCTGGAGGCGTCTGCGGTCAAGGGACTCCTGGAGAAGCGGGCGACGGCGGAGCCGGCGCTGTGCCGGGTCATCGACCAGTCGGTGGAGCACCACTGGGACGTGCTGCGCGGCATCGCCCGCCAGTGGGAGGACCACGGCGACTTCCGCCGGGAGTTCAAGCGCCACGCGTGGGAGCTCGACGGGGCCCTGGTCACCCCGGCCGGCACGGAGGGCTGAGCCCGCGGGGTTGTCGGCCGCCGGGCGGGGCGGCATCCGGCGCGGTTCCACCGCCCCCGGGTGACAATGGGGTGTGCACCGGCTGTCGAGCCGGCAGGAGACGACGATGAACGGGTCTGTCCCGATCGGACGCATTGTCGGGGTACCGCTGCGCATGCACTGGAGCGTGCCGCTGCTGGTGGTGCTGTTCGCGTACGGACTCGGCCGCCAGACCCTCCCCGCGTGGACCCCGGGACGCTCGAACACCGTGTACACCCTCGCCAGTGTCGTGGGGGCCCTGCTGCTCATGGGCAGCCTGCTGCTCCACGAGACGGCCCATGCGGCGACCGCCCGCCGGAAGAAGATCTCCGTCGAGGACGTCACCCTCTGGGCGCTGGGCGGCATGACGCGGATGGGCCGCCCGCAGACCGCCGCGGCGGCCTTCGCGGTGGCGGTCAGCGGGCCCCTGACCAGCCTGCTGATCGGGGGCGCCGCGCTCGGGGCCGGGATCGGCCTGCACTCGTTGCTCGGTTGGTCCGTACCCGCAGCCGTCCTGGTGTGGCTCGGCTGGACCAACCTGTTCCTCGGCGTGTTCAACCTGCTGCCGGCCGCGCCGCTCGACGGCGGGCGGGTCCTCCAGGCGGCTCTGTGGTGGCGTACGGGTGACCAGGAGCGGGCGGAACGGGCGGCCTCCCGCAGCGGGCAGGTCATGGGCATGCTGCTGGCGGCCGTGGGCTGGATCTCCTTCCTGCGCGGGGTGCCCGGTGGGCTGTGGCTCGTCGTCATCGGGCTCTTCATCACGGTCGTGGCGGGCGCGGAGCGCCAGCACGCCGTACTGCGCTCGGCCCTGCGGGGCATGCGCGTGGCCGATGCCATGTCCAGCCCCGTCACCACCGGTGCCGACTGGCTGAGCGTACGGCGCTTCATCGACGAGGTGGCCGTGCGATCCCGGCACTCCGCGATCCCGCTGCTCGATCTCGAAGGCCGTCCCAGCGGAGTGGTGCACCTGCGCCGGCTGGCGATCCCGGAGTCCCAGCGCGAGGCCGTGCGCGTACGCGAGGTGGCGACCCCGATGGCCCAGTGCGCGGTCGCCGCTCCGGACGATCTGCTGAGCGAAGCCCTGGAGAAACTGCGCCCCGGGGTCGGCCTACCGATCCTGGCGTTGGACGAGGGCCGACTGGTGGGGATCGTCACGGCGAAGGACGTCACCCGGCTGGTGCAGCGGCAGGCGCTGGGCGGCGGTCAGGATGCTGGAGCCGGATGAGCCGGACGCCCCTGCGGGAGGACGCCTGCGGGCGCTCCGAGGGCAGCCGCGCTGGGGCCGCGGGACAATGGGGGTGCGATGACGTACGTAGCCGTGAGCGCCCTGAGCCATGCGGGGCTGGTACGCGACCACAACGAGGACAGCCTCGTCGTCGGGCCGTGGACGCTGTGCGCCGGCGTGACCCGTAATCCGCAGACGTTCGTGTTCCCGCACGGCAGCCCGCTCGTCGTCGCGGTCGCCGACGGGATCGGCGGGCAGCCGGCCGGCGAGGTGGCCAGTGCGCTGGTCGTGCGCCAACTCGCGCTGCTCGGGCCTTCCCTGGACAGCGAGGGGGCGGTACGCGAGGCGCTCGCCCTCTGCAACCGCGCGGTGTACGCAGCCGCCGGCAGCGATCCGCAACTGACCGCCATGGGCACCACGGTCGCGGGCGCCGTCATCCTGGAGGAGTCGCTCATCTCCTTCAACGTCGGCGACAGCAGGGTGCTGGACGTCACGGACGCCGAACTGCGGCAGGTGAGCGTGGACGATAACCCTCCGCTGGAGCCGGGGCAGCGCACCACGTCCCTACTCACCCAGGCACTCGGCGGCGCCCGCCGGCCCGGCACGATCACGCCTCACGTCTCGACGGAGCCGCTGCCTGCCGGAGCCCGCTACCTGATCTGCTCGGACGGGCTGACCGACCCGGTACCGCCCGAGGACCTCGACGAGCTGCTGCGGGTGCACGACGACGGCAAGGCGGCGTTCGAGCTGTGGAGGGCCGCCATCGAGGCGGGGGGCCCTGACAACATCACGCTCGCGCTGGTGCGCATCGGCGCATGACCACGCCTGCCGACGCGGGACACCCGCCCGCCCGGGCCGAACATCCGGTGACCGTATGTGACCGACTATGGCGGGGCGGCCGGGTCGCTACGGCCGACGGCGGGGTTTGCCGCCCTTGCCGCCCTTGCCTCCCTTGGCGCCGCCCGAGCCGCCGCGCAGGTTCTTGCCGCCCGTCTTTCCCGCCGCGGGACCCCGCCCGGCGCCGGCCGTCTCGGGGCGTTTGCGCTGTTTCGGCTGCGGCGGGGTCTGGGGGCGACCACGGGTGCTGTTGACGGTCCGGCCGCGCACGATCCCGATGAACTCTTCCACCAGGTCCGTGGGTTCGCCGTCCAGGAACGACAGGGCGACCCGCGACTCGGGGGCGTCCGTGACCGTCCGGTAGGTGAGGTCCTTGCGGTGGTGCAGGCGGGCGAGGGACTGGGGGACGACCAGTACGCCGATCCCCGCCGCGACCAGTTCGATCGCGTCCGCCGTCGTGGCGGGGCGCTCGATCGCGGGCCGCCCGGGCAGGCCCTCCCAGTCCAGGGTGTCGTCGAGGGGGTGCAGCACGATCTCGTCGGCAAGGTCTGCGGTGGACACCTCATCGACGCTCGCCACGACGTGGTCCTTCGGGACCACGACCACGGTGGTCTCGGTGTAGAGCGGGATAGCGGCCAGGCCCGTCCGGTCGATGGGTAGCCGCACGAAACCCGCGTCGGCGCCACTGCCCCGCAGTACGTCGGGGGCTTCGGCGGCGGACACCTGGAGGAGGGTCAGCGGGATGTCGGGCAGGCGCTCGTTCCAGATCCGCACCCACTTGCTGGGCGTCACTCCCGGGACGTACGCGAGCCGGAACGAAGGAGATGCTTCCGAGCCTGTCACCCGGCCAGATTACCGGCCGTGGTCAGAAGTAGCGCACACGCTCGATACCCTTGACCCCATGACGTCGCACAAGACCACCCAGACCATGAAGCCCGCCACCGCGGCGAAGAAGCTGGGTGTGTACCTCGAAGCCACCCCCGCTGAGTTCCAGGAGGGGGTCGTGACCCGCAGCGAGCTGAACGCGCTGCAGGCCGAGCCGCCCCAGTGGCTGCAGGAACTGCGACGCAACGGCCCGCACCCCCGGCCGGTGGTCGCGGCCAAGCTCGGCGTCTCGATCGCCGGCCTCGCCCGCGGCGGGGTCACCGAAGCCCTCACCACGGAGCAGATCGACGCACTGAAGCAGGAAAACCCCGAGTGGCTCCAGAAGGAACGCGCCACCCAGGCCGAGGTCCGCAAGGAAGCGGTCCGCATCAAGGAGAAGCACGCGGAGCGCGCCGAGCGCCTCCAGCAGTCCGGCTCCTGACCGCCGTGCGCCCAGGGCGCCCGAAGTGCCCCATCCCGAGCCATTCAGGTAGAGATCGCCGGAATGCGGGCGGCGCGCCCCGGGCATAGCTGCGGAGTGATCTCGCAACTCCTCGCAAAGTTCCGGCGCACCAGCGCACCCGTCTTCTCGGCCGACTTCGGCTCGACCTCCCAATGGGTGGCCGGACGGTCTTGGGCCTATCCCAACGGTGGTCCGGTCAATCCGGGCGACAACAAACTCGATTACCTGGTCAGCGACCCCGCCTACAGCAGGAGCGGGACCTTCCGTGCCACCCGACGGACGGACGAGAACTGGGACACCGGACTGCTGACCACCGAAGGCAGTGACGAGGGCTTCCAGCTGCGCGCGGAAGACGTGCTCGAAGCACGGGTCAAGCTGCCGGAGGCGGTCGGTGCCTGGCCGGCGATCTGGACCTGGCGGGACGGCGGCCAGGAAGTCGACGTCTTCGAGTACCACCCCGACAACCCGGACCTGTTGGAACTCTCCAACCACGTACGCCGCGGGGGGTCGTACTACTTCCGCGACCCCGCCGTGCAGCCCGGCGGGTGGGTCGACCTCAAGGTCAAGTTCGGCGCGACTTCGGTCGTCTGGTGGGTCAACGGCACCAGTGTGTTCGCCGACCGCAGCGGGGTGGGGCGGCGCTGGCGGGCGTACATCATCGTGAACCTGTCCGTGTGCGCCGGCCGCTACCACCCCGCTCCCGACCCGGCCGTGTCCGAGATGTCGTACGAGGTCTCGGACCTCCGCGTGTACCGCTCCTAGTGGCGGGCCGTAGCGGCGACCGGAGCGGACGGTCCGCTCGTCACCCCGTAGCCCACGACCGGGCCGACCGCGTCCACCCGTACCGGCTGTCGGTGCGGAGCGGAGGCGCCGCGGCCCGTGAGCCCCGGGCGCGGGCCGCCCCGCCCGGCCACCTGCGCCCGGCTACCCGTGCCCGACCGCCTCCTCCAACCGCTGCTCCAGACGCCGGTAGTTCCGCTCCCCGACGGCGCGCCACCGCACGCGGGGCGCGAGCGGAACACGGGCCATGATCAGGACCTGTTCCCCCGGCTCCGCCTCTTTCAGGATCATTCCGAGGACGGTGAGCAGCTTCCTTCCGGGGACCGCAGCGGCAGCAGCGGCCCCGGCCGCGGCGCCGATCCCGTCCCACTCCGCCCGGGACACCACTGCGGGGACGAGCGGCAGCACCTCGCGCTCTTCCACGTCGAAGTGCTCCTCGACGGCCCGTGACACCTGGTCGAACGCGGTGGCCAGCTCCTCCGCGTGGGCACTCGCACCGGCGGCTGCCCACGGCCCGATGAGGGCGCCGGCCCGTCCCAGGAGGGCCGACAGCTCCGCGTGCCGGCCCCACATCCGCTTCCACAGCTCGCCGTGCTCCGGCAGGCGCTCGGCCAGCTCGGGCCACAGCAGCGCGTCCTCGCCCCTGTAGTGTTGGTGCAGGGTGTCCAGCAGCAGCGCCAGCCGGTCGGCGACCAGCCTGACCTGTGCGCGGCTCCCGTGCCGCACCCCGCGCACCCGGCCCGCTGCGGCCCGGAACTCGCGCCGCAGCATCCGGTGGACCATCACCACCTCATGCGTGGTGGTCGGCATTCCCTGGTTCTCCATCGGCCAAGACCCCCGTCCTGGTGGGTGTTCCGGGTTCCAGCGTGACCGCCCGTCGGCCGGCTCCACCAGGGGCGCACGGCGGCGCTCCAGCGCCCTCGGGGCGTATCTCCAGTTCCAGGACCCCGAAGGCGATGCCGCCGAGGACGGCTTCGTCCAGTACCTCGCCCGCGGAGCGTACGGTCAGCAGATCGCCGAGCCCCTGATCGAAGACGAGCTCCGGAGGGACAGGCCTCGACGGCTGGGTGAAGGAGCGGCGCGTGTCTGCACGTTCGCATGCATCGCGGGACGGTGTCCCGGCGCCGAGGTGGCTGTGGCCCGATGGAAGCGGAATGGCAGGATGTCCACCGCGATCAGACCGAAACGAGATGCGCGTCTCATTCCACGGACCACCGATCCCCGCGGTCCGCGCCCTGTGTGCCGGGGGGACAATGGGCGCCATGCGTATTCGAGCCGTGCACATCGATGAACTGCCCGTGCTCCAGGCCATCGAAAGGGCGGCCGGGGAATGCTTCCGCGGCATCGGCATGCCGGAGATCGCCGACGACGAACCGCTGCCGCTCCAGGAACTCGCCCGCTACCAGCGGGCCGGACTGGCCTGGGTCGCGGTGACCGAGGCCGACGCCCCCATGGCGTACCTCATCGCCGACCGCGTCGACGGCAACCTCCACGTGGAGCAGGTGTCGGTGCATCCGGACGGCGCGCGCCGCCGCATCGGCAGGTCCCTGCTGGAGCACCTGGCGGCGCTGGCCGCGAGCGACCGCGTCCCGGCCCTGACCCTCACCACCTTCGAGGGTGTCCCGTGGAACGCCCCGTACTACGCGCGCTGCGGTTTCGAGCGCCTCGCCGACGCGTCGCTCGGCCCCGGCCTCCGGGAGATCCGCGACCGGGAGGCGGAGCACGGCCTGGACCGCTGGCCGCGGGTGTGCATGCGGCGGGTCCTGTGACGTCCTGAACGCCAGCGGGCACGCCGGAGGGCCGTACACCGGTGCCGAACGCCGGCGCCGGCCACCCGGGGAGGGACGGGGGGAGGCCCGCGTCCTCCCGGACGGAGGCGAAGAGAGAGCGGAAGGTGTGCACGGCACGGGGCACCCTGCTCGACTTCTTCGCCGCCCAGAGGCGTTGAACCCGGCAGGCTTCGACGGCCTGATCACCTCGATCTACACGGGCCGCCAGGACGCGATCATGTCCTCGATCACTGACAACA
>NZ_JBEXQA010000042.1:0-43835 GCF_040612395.1 Streptomyces sp. NPDC006430 | reverse complement strand
TGTTTTGGGTGGTTGTGGGGGTTGTCCCTTTCTTCCTGTCGTCCGTCTTCTTCCTCTTCGGGGGGGGGGCCCCCCCCCCCCCCCCCCCCCCCCGCCGCCCCCTTCGGGAATTGATCAGGCGATTGCGATGAGGTCGAGGGTGGATTCGATGGAATTGAGCTGGGCAACGATGTGCTTGACCCACTTGTCGCCCGGGCGGGCAGCGGCGTGAGGTGCGACGGTGCCGGTGATGAACCGCCGGAACGCGGTGAGCTTCTCGTTGATCACGGCTCGTTCGTAGGCTTCCAGGGCGGATCGTTCGGCTCCGAGCTGGTAGCCGTCGGCCCTGGTCCAGATCAGGGGTGGCCAGCCGTTGGCGGCGATGATGTCCCGCAGGCTGGCCAGGCCGGCTCGTACTTGGCTGGGTGAGAGTTCGTCCTGCTCGGCCTCCGAGGTCGCCGCGATGATCGAGGGCGTGCTGCGGCATTGCACGGACGTAGAGATCGACCGGCAGTACACCGGCACGCACGGCGCCTCCATCGTCGGGTTCGCCTTCGCCCACATGCTCGGCTTCAACCTGCTGCCCAGGCTGAAGAACGTCGGCTCGGCGCGGCTGTACCGGCCGGCGGCCGGGGAGGACGAGAAGTGGCCGAACCTGGCGCCGGTGCTCGCGACCGACGACCTGTTCTACGGCAAGGACGGCGACCTGACCGGCTCCGACAAGGAGTCCCAGGAGGACCGGCGGGCCCTGTCCCCGCTGTTCTGGACCCACGTGAACCCCTACGGCCGGTTCGAGCTGGACATGAACTCACACCTCGCCCTCGCCACCACGGCGTCCATGGTGCCTGGCCCTCGCACCGTGCCCGAGGCGGAAGCCGCCCGATCGGCGGCGGACAGTGGGTCCGGGTCGGCATCCTGAAGCCCCACCCGCCCGGCATCGCTCCCGATCGGCTGGATCGTTGACCGGGTGAGGCGCCGGGCCGGGGAGGGGCCTGAAGCCAACGTGCTCGCGGACCGCTCGATTCGGCTACGCGTCGCGCCTGTGCAGCAGCAGGCTGCCGACCAGCAACGCGGCCGCGGCCCACGTGGCGAGCACGCCCAAACCGGCCCATGGGCCGATGGGCAGCTCGTGCAGATGGACGGTGGCTTGGACCGCGAGTCCGGCGGTCATGGGCGAGATCTGCTGGAGGTGGCGCTGCCACTCCGGGTCGTTGACCACCTGGGCGACGACCGGGAAGAGGTAGAGCAGCCCGAGCACGATCCCGATGGCGGTCGCCGCCTCCCGTACCGCCGTCGCCACGCCGAGGCCGATCAGGGCGATCAGGACGAGGTAGAGGACCGAGCCCACGGCCGCGCGCAGGATCGGGCCGTCGGCCAGGGACAGCGGGGCATAGCCATGCGCCTCGGTGAATCCGTTGCCGGGCAGGATGTAGCGGCCGACGAGGAGGGAGGCCAGGACGGCAACCGTCCCGGTGGCCAGGACGACCGTGGTGAGAACCGTCGCCTTGGCGGTGAGGACGGTGAGCCGGTTCGGCACCGCCGTAAACGTGGTGCGGATCATGCCGGTGCCGTACTCGCCGCTGACGGCCAGCACCGCGAAGACGGCGATGACCGCCTGCCCGACGGTGACGCCGGTCAGGGCGAGCTTGACGGCGTCCTGGCCGCACCCCGCGTCCGGGCACTTCACGGCCTTGGCGGTGCCGCAGCCGACGGCCACGGTCAGTGCGACGGCGAGCAGGAGCAACCTGCCCATGTCTCCTGCGGTGCGCAGCTTCGTCCACTCCGCGTGCAGGGCGCGGCCGATGTCCCCTCGCCGCGCATCGTCCGCCGTGCTCGTGAGTCGTGGACCGCTCAGGAGACTCATACGTCCCTCCCGCGCAGCCGCACCACGGCCAGACCGAAGGCGAGCGCGGCGTATCCGCACAGCACGGCGAGGCCGGCCCATGGCGCCAGCGGGTAGTAGCCGGTCGACGGCTCGTACACGCTGAGCACCTGCGTGTACTGGGGCAGGGTCTGCTGGATGGCGAAGCTCGCAGCCGGGGTCACCCGCAGCAGCCACTCCGAGACGCCTGGGGGCAGTACGCCGGAGGTGGCAAGCAGGAAGGGCAGCACGATCGATGCGGTGACCAGGGTGACAGCCGTGCCGCTGCGCCGCAGCAGGGCACCGACGCCGAGGGCGAGCACGGTGGCGGCCGCGCAGAGCAGGCCGGTGCCGACCATGACGCGCACTTCGGTTGCCGATGTGGCGGGGAAAACGTGGAAGCCTCTGCCACGCGCGCTGTGTTCCCCGATGGGAACGGTGATCGCGGCGGCCACCAGGCCCAAGGCGAACGCGACGCCCCCAGCCACCAGCGCCTTGGCACCAAGCACCCGGCCCCGCAGGGGAGTTGCCGCCATGGTCGTACGCAGCAGACCGCGCCGGTACTCGCCAGTGATGAACACCGTGCCCACGGTGATCACCACGATCAGCCCGGCGAAGGTGCCGACGAGGAAGTTCTCGACGGAGAAGCCGACGCCCATGACGGGCCCGCCGACGACCGGTGCGATGTCACCGGCCCCGGTCACGGTGAACTCGCCGCCGTCGGTCTGGGTGAAGCCGCCCTCGGTGGTGTTCGTGTAGCTGCCGGAGGTGCCTGCGTCGCCGCCCACCTGTGTGCCGCTCCACGCCCCCTGGGACCAGTCGCCGGTGAGGGCGGGGCGGCCGAAGGTGCCGGTGGCTACGGCAGGGCTGAAGCCCGCGCCCGCCGCCGTGTCCTGCTTCGCCTCCGGTGACGTCGCGAAAAGCCCGGCCTGCACGGTGCGCGCAAGCCCAGGCAGCTTCGCATGGCCGACCTTGGTCCAGTGGGAGCCGTCGGTGGAGGTGGAACCGGTGAGACTGTCACCGGAGCGGACCAGGCGCAGCCAGCGCGGGGACTCCTGGGAGACCTTGCCGGAAGGGCCCGCCGTGTCGTGCGTGTAGTCGTACTGCATGCGTACGCCGTGGCCGCCGGTGGCCATCACCGCCGCGTACCGGGATCCCTGGGTGAGGTTCTCCTTCACGATGATCCCGGCCTTCGCCCAGGGCTGGGCGCCCTGGGCCGTCTTGCCGGTCCCGGTGTCGGCCACACCAGTCAGCGACAGCAGGGGAACGGTGAGGGCGCCGTCGCCGGTGAGTGTCTTGTGGATGAAGTAGAAGCTGTCGTTGACGGCCTCGCCGCCGGGGCCCTTCGGATACGCGACGGAGTCGGCGCCGCGACCGCCAGGGGCGGGGGCGGCCGTGCCGAGCAGGCCGACCACGATCGTCACCAGGAGCGCCCCCGCCATGGCGAGGACCCAGCCGCGTACCGTACGGAACTTCGTCCACTCGGCGTGCAGCGTCCTGAGGAACCCGCTCCGCTCAGCGCGCCTCGTGGCCGGGGGGCGAGGGGCGAGGGCGGCTGTCATCGCGTGCCCTCCCCCGCCGGGATGCCCCGGTACTCCACCGCGTCCCGGGTGAGCTCCATGTACGCCTCTTCGAGCGTCGCCCGGTGCGCGGACACCTGGGAGAACGGCACCCCGTTCCGGGCAAGCAGGGCCACGATCTCCTCGTCGGGCAGGCCCGTGACGCCGAGGGCATCGGGGCCGGTGGCGAGAACGGTGGCGCCCGCGCCGTGCAGGACCTCGGCGGCGCGCGGAGGCGCGGAGGTACGCAGGGTGACCCGGCCACTGGACGCCTCGGCGAGCAGCTCGGACACGCTGGTGTCCGCGAGGACCCGGCCGCGACCGATCACCACGAGATGATCCGCGGTGTCTTCGAGTTCGCTCATCAGGTGACTGGAGACCAGGACGGCGCGGCCCTGCTGGGCCAGCTCCGCCAGGAAGCCGCGCATCCACACGATGCCGTCGGGGTCGAGGCCGTTGAACGGCTCGTCCAGCATTACCACCGGCGGGTCACCGAGCAGCGCCGCCGCGATCCCCAGGCGCTGGCGCATGCCCAGCGAGAAGCCGCCGGCCTTGCGCCGGGCCGCCGTGCCCAGGCCGGCCTGTTCGATGACCTCGTCCACGCGCCGGGGCGGCACGCCCTGTGAGTGGGCCAGCCACAGCAGGTGGTTACGGGCGGTGCGGCTCGGCTGCAGCGCGGAGGCGTCGAGCAGTGCCCCCAGATGCCGAAGCGGGCGACGCAAGGTGCGGTACGGCACCCCGCCGACCAGGGCCTTTCCCTTCTCAGCTGCGTCAAGGCCCAAGATCACGCGCATGGTGGTGGACTTGCCCGCGCCGTTCGGGCCGACGAAGCCGGTCACCCGCCCGGGCCGCACGGTGAACGTCATCCCGTCCAGAGCCAGCTGGGGCCCGAAGCGTTTACGCAAACCGATGACCTCGATCGTCGCCTTCGTACTCTCATCGCTCATGGGCCCCACCCTGTGACGGAGCGAGTGACAGGGGCCGAACGGCCACTGTCATCTCGCTGTTAGGCGCCTCGGCTTAGCCTGGCCTGGTACGTGTCCTGGTGCGGTGGCGAGAGGGGAGCATGCGGATGAAATGGGGTCCGCCCCGACGGCTCGCGGGCCTGACCGCCCGGCTCGGCCTGCGCCGTGGCACAGTCCGTACCCGCTTCACCGCCTTGTACGTGACTCTGTTCCTGCTGTCGGGAACGGCGCTGCTGGCCATCGTGGCCGTGGTGGCATCCGGCGGATCGCGTTCCAGCCAGATCGCCCCCGATGGCGGCGCCGATCAGCCCGCCACGGGGGCACAGGCCCAGGGCCGCATCGACGAGTTGGAGCAGCAGCTGGCCCAGGCGCACGACGCCCAGTCCCGACAGATTCTGCTCGGCTCCGCCATCGCCCTCGGCGTCATGGCGGTGATCTCGGTCGGGCTCGGCTGGTTCGTCGCCGGCCGGGTGCTGCGCCCGCTGCGCGTGATGACAGCGGCCACCCGCCGGATCACCGTCGACAGTCTGCACGAACGCCTGGCCATAGGAGGCCCCGGCGACGAGGTGAAGGACCTCGCCGACACCATCGACGACCTCCTCGGCCGCCTGGAGCACTCCTTCGACACCCAGCGCCTCTTCGTCGCCAACGCCTCCCACGAGTTGCGCACCCCACTCACCACGATGCGGGCTTCCCTGGACGTGGCCCTCGCCAAGCCGGGCCCCGTACCCGAGACCACGGCCACGCTGGCCGCCCGGATGCGCGCCGAACTCGACCAGATGGACCGGCTGCTGGAGAGTTTCCTCGTCCTGGCTCGCACCCAGCACGGCGAGTTCACCGACTCGGCGCGCCTCGCCCTCGGCCAACTCGCGCTGACCGCCCTCACCGGACGAGCAAAGGAGATTGCTGCCAAGGGCCTGACTGTGCGTGAAAACCGGATCGACGACTCCGCGTGGGTGTGGGGCAGCCAGACGCTGCTGCGCCGCGTGGCCGACAACCTGGTCGACAACGCGATCGCGCACAACGACCCCGGGGGCTGGATCAGTGTCGCGGTACGGGCCGAAGGAGACGACGCAGGCGCAGTGTCCCTCGTCGTCGAGTCCAGTGGACCCTTCCTCGACCAGCGGCGGGTGGCGGACCTCGCGCGGCCCTTCCGCCGCCTTGGCGCCGACCGGACCAACACCGGCCAGGGCAGCGGCCTCGGCCTCTCCATCGTCGCGGCCATCACCCAGGCCCACCACGGCACCCTTGACCTGCGCGCCCGCCCCGACGGCGGCCTGCGCGTCACCGTCGCCCTCCCCCGCACGGACGGCAGGGCGACGGCGGAAGCCCCCGGCACAGAGACGGGCGCGGCGCGTTGAGAGTCCTGGTGGTCGAGGACGCCCGTCCCCTCGCCGAAGTCATCGCCGAGGGACTGCGCGACCAGGGCATGGCCGTGGACGTGGCCCACGACGGGCTCGACGCCGCGGCCAAGCTGGACGTCAACACGTACGACGTCATCGTGCTCGACCGCGACCTGCCAGGCATCCACGGCGACACCCTCTGCCAGATGATCACCGAGCGGGACGACCGCGTGATGGTCCTCATGCTGACCGCCGCCGTTTCGCCCGGGGACCGCGTCAGCGGCCTGACCCTGGGCGCCGACGACTACCTTGCCAAGCCCTTCCACTTTCCCGAACTCGTCCTACGCATCCGCGCCCTGGCCCGTCGCCGTCCCGCCGCCCGGTCCCGCACCCTGCGCGCTGCGGGCATCGAACTCGACCCGATGCGCCGCACCGCCAGCCGCGACGGTAACCAACTCGACCTCTCCGGCAAGGAATTCGCGGTACTCGAAGCCTTCCTGAACGCGAGCCCCGCCTTCCTCAGTGCGGAGGACCTTCTCGAACAGGTATGGGACGAACACGCCGACCCGTTCACCAACACCGTCACGGTGACCATCAGTCGCCTGCGACGCAAACTCGGCGCCCCCCCGGTCATCGCCACCACACCAGGCGTGGGGTATCGGATCATCGACGCAGGCGCCCCATCCCACTGAGCATGGTGCCAGGGGCCGACGGCCCGCGAGCGGAGGCCGCACTCAGCACCAAAAAGGATCGGCTCGGCAACACGCCTGCTCAGGCGGCCAGTGCATAGACCCTACGAACTCGTGGATCAGCGACCGCTGTTAGCCTGCCGTCCATGATCAAGGGCGGCGTGGCAGGCCGGATAGGCCGCATAGCGGGGGACAACGGGCCGGAGCGCGTGCTGATTGCCGCCAGTTTCATCAACCGTGTCGGTAATGGTCTGTTCAACGCGGCGTCGGCGCTCTATTTCACTTTGGTCATGGGCCTGCCTGCGGTGCAGGTCGGCGCCGCGCTCACCATTGCCGGAGTGATCGGCCTGTGTGCGGGGATACCAGGCGGGCATCTCGCCGACCGGCGAGGAGCGCGCACGATCATGATGTTGGCCCTCATGGTCCAGGCGGTGTCGATGGCGGCCCTCGTCCTCGTCGAGAGCTGGGCCGCGCTCACGGTCATCGCGACGGTCGACCAGATCGCCGCGGCGGTCGGAGGGGCGGCGTGGGGGGCTCTGGTGGTCAGGGTCGGGGGTGAGCGCCCGGCCCTCTTCCGTGCCAAGCTGCGCACGTTCGTCAACCTGGGCGTCGTCCTGGGAACGGTGGGTGCGGGGCTGGCGCTGGCCGCGAACACCCGCAGCGCCTATGTCACGCTGATCCTCGGCAACGCGGCGAGCTTCGCCCTGTGCGCGGTGCTTCTGCTCCTACTGCCCCGCTATCCGATACTGGCAGCGCCGCCGCAGCAGCGGCGCTGGCTCGTCTTCGCGGATCGTCCCTTCCTGGCGTTCACCGCCCTCTACGGGGCCATGGGACTGCAGTATCCCGTGGTCTCGCTGCTCCTGCCGATCTGGATCTCTGAGCACACCGAAACGCCACGCTGGACGGTGGCCGCGCTGTTCGCCGTCAACTCTCTCTTCTGTGTGCTGATGCAGACCAGGATCGGCTCGCGTATCGAGACCCCGCACGACGGCGGCCGGGCGTTTCGCACAGCGGGGCTGCTCTTCCTCGTCAGCTGCCCGATGATGGCGCTGGCGGCGTACGCCCCAGTCTGGGCCGCGGTAGGACTGGTCCTGGCTGCGATCTTCGTCCATAGCCTGGGAGAGGTCTGGGAGTCATCGGCGGGCTTCGCCCTGGGCTTCGGTCTGGCCCCCGACCACGCCCAGGGCCAGTACCAAGGTGTCCTCGGGCTCGGCTTCAGCGCGGGCCAGGCTCTCGCCCCCGCGATCCTCACCACGGTGGTGCTCGGACTCGGCACGACAGGCTGGCTGCTACTGGCGTTGTTCTTCGCGGCACTGGGCGCTGTCGGCCCGTCTCTTGCCCGCTGGGGCATGCGTACCCGGCCGCAGCCAGGCGTTGCCGCAGAAGTGACGGGATGACCAGCGAGTAGGTGTCAGGAGCCTTCTTCCTCGTCGTTCTCGTCCAGCTCCGGCGCGTCCGGGTCGCGCAGCGGGCGCAGGGCGCCGGCGGCCGGTGTCGAAGCGGTGAAGCTGTAGCGGCCCAACAGGTTCA
Source organism: Streptomyces sp. NPDC006430 (assembly GCF_040612395.1). Classification (NCBI taxonomy): domain Bacteria; kingdom Bacillati; phylum Actinomycetota; class Actinomycetes; order Kitasatosporales; family Streptomycetaceae; genus Streptomyces; species Streptomyces sp. NPDC006430. The sequence goes on along the minus strand of NZ_JBEXQA010000042.1, from coordinate 35,909 downwards.
GGTTCCGGTGCTTGAGCGGGGAGAGCCGGGCGATGTCCTCCTCGCGGATCACCCAGCAGCGCGAGGAACGGACGCACCGTGGCGTACCGGGTCGCCAGCGCGGCCCGCATCGCGACGTCGGCCGTGTTCTCGTCCTCGGGCACCAGGGTCACCACGGTGGCCGCGGCGCTCAGCACGGCGGCGCGCGGAGCGATCTCCTCCATCGCCGCCCATAGCGCGGCCACGTCCAGGTCCGTGTCGTGCTCCTCGACCAGCTCCAGTTCCAGCCGGGTGGCCATCAGGACCTGGAACAGGTCCAGGGCCTCGTCGATCGCCTTCGCCTCCAGGTGCCGCATCACCGCGGTCAGCATCGCTGTGCGCTTGAGCTCCGCCGCCCGCTCCAGCAGCGGCGCCTTCGACCCCAGCGCGTACCGGGCCAACGCCGCCATCCGGTTCGGCGGGATCTGCGACAGCTTCAGCCGTCCCAGCTGGTACGCGCCGATCTCGTCCACCCGCTCCAGCGCGCGGGCGAACGCCATCCCCGTCGGCGGCCGGCGCAGCCGCTCCAGCTCCGAGAACCGCGACCCCTCCGGCGTCTTCAACGTCGCCACCAACTCGCCCGGCAACGCCGGATCGGCGCGGCGGGCGGCACCCGCGACCGTGGTGTGCAGCCGCTTCTCCGCGGTCTTCCGGGCCTCCGACACCTGCCGGGCCAGCACGCTCACCCCCGGCAGCAGCACCCGGTGACGGCGCAGCCAGCCCACCCCGCGACACCCGGCGCGGGCGGCGGCGAGTTCGGCGCGGACATCCGTCCCGGGCCGGGCGTCGGCGGCGGCCGAGGCCCTGGCGACCGCCGTGCGCAGTTCCGCGCGCGGCGGCGCTGTCGCCGGGGAGGACGGTGACCTCGGAGGCGTCGGCCGCAGCGGCGACCAGGCGCGCCGTCTCGGCGGGGCCGGACACCGCCGAAGGGGTGTGGACGCCGAGGAGCCGGGGCGCCCATCCGGCGACGAAACCCCGGCTCCCCGCGCTACGCCACCTGGATGTCCCGCCGACGCGCCGCTCGCCGCCTGCCTCGTCGGCGGCCTGGGCCCCGTCTGACCGGCTCGACGCGACGAACGACGGGATCGCGGCAGCGGTACGAACTCCGCCCAAGACGCACTCTCGGTCGCCGGTTTGGGCCTGCCCCCTCGCAACTTAGGCAGTCGCACCCGGCTCGAGTGCATAGCAGATGGCTTGTTCGGTGGTCATGGCAGCACCACGCTTCTGCGCCTCGGCGAGGACGGATTCGTCCAGTTCGCTCTGGGCTCTCCGTTCGAGGGCATCCAGCAGCGGCTGTTCCACCGCGGCGGGTTTACGCCCCGTGGAGGTGCGGAGAGTTCCTACTGCGGCCAGAAGGGTGGCCGCCCTCTGTGAGCGTGCGGCGTCGGCCTCCTGGCGTGCTGCGGTCGTCAAGGCGTCCACGGCTGGCATCCACAGACCCTTGTCGGCGCAGTCACGCAGGACGGCGGCCAGGCCCTCGGCAGCGGACCGCCGTTCGCCGGCCGCGTGCAGGTTGCGGGCGTGCTGCGCCTGTCGGCAGACCGTTGCGAACAGGTCGTCGCCGAGGGCCGTGTCACGCAGGGCGGCGGCGGACAGCGCGGCGGCGCGTTCCGAGTCACCCGCGTGGTACGCGACCTCGGCCTGTGCCCAGCGTGTGGTGGCCAACCCCTCGCGCAGGCCGGTGCGTACGAAGACTTCCTCGGCCTGTGCCAGTTGTTCCGCGGCTCCCGCCAGCTCGCCGAGGCCGCACCGTGCGATGGCGACGGCGACCCGCGCCTCGGCCACTGACCATTCGGTTCCGTACGCGAGGACCGGTGTCAGTACGGCTTCGGCGATCCCTGCGGCCTCGGCCGCGCGGCCCTGCAGGCATCGGACGACCGACAGCTGGGCAAAGGCCTCCAACTGCAGCTTGACGTCTCCGCATTCCTCTGCAAGACGGGCCGCCTCCTGAAAGTTGCCTGCTGCCTCGTCGAGATCGAGGCTGAAGGAAATCAGTCCGGCGGCGTACAGCACGCGGCGGCGCGCCGCAGGCGGTTCCGGTTCCAGTCGGGCGAGGGCCCGGCGTACCCAGTCCAGTCCCTCGCGGGGCAGGCCGGCCCAGAGCCATGACAGGGCACCGACCAGATCGACTCCCAGGCAGGGGTCTACGGAGCCGAATGACCAGTCGAGGACGGCCCGGAGGTTGGCCATCTCCCGGCGCAGCTCCCTCTTCATGGACACAGTGTCGCCCGGGGGAACGCTCGTCCGGATGCGCGCGGCGAGCGACCGGTAGTACACGGCATGCCGCTGCCGAGTGGCGTCGGCAGAGCCGGTGAGCACCGTCTGCTCTGCCGCGAACTCCCTTACCGCACCCAGGAGCCGGTACCGGGCGGGCCGGGCGTCAGGGTCTGCCACGACGAGCGAACGGTCGACGAGGTCGCGCACGATGTCCCGCACCCCGCCGGCCGACGGGTCCGGCCCACGGTCGGCGGGTCTGCCGGGTGAATCACCGGACGGTTCGTCAGAGGGTACGTCCGCCTCGTCCGCCGCACCGGCCCCGACGGCCACAACCGCCTCTGCGGCAGACAGGGTGAATCCCCCGGCGAACACGGACAGCTCGGCGAGCACCCGTCGTTCGCGTCCGGTCAGCAGCTGGTGACTCCAGTCGATCGCCGCCCTCAACGAACTGTGGCGCGCGGGCCTGGCGCGCCGCCGCACCAGTAGGTCCAGCTGTCGGTCGATCCGGTCCGCGACCTCGTTGAGGGGCAGTGCGCGCAGTTGTGCGGCAACCAGCTCCAGGGCGAGCGGCACACCTTCAGTGGCCCGGCACACGGAGGCAGCCAGCGGCGCCACCTCGTCGGTCATCGTGAAGGCGGGCAGTCGGGCCGCGGCCCTGTCCATCAGCATGCGGCCTGATGCCGAGCCGAGCAACGCCTCGGCGGAGTCCCCCGGTGGCAGGTCCAGGGGCCCCACGGTGCGGACAGTCTCACCGGCCACGGCCAAAGGCTCCCGACTGGTCGCCAGGAGATGCAGACCCTCGCACCGGGCGAGCAGGGTGTCGGCAAGGTCGGCGCACGCGTCGAGAACGTGCTCGCAGTTGTCCAGGACGAGCAGAGCGACCCGCGGGCCCAGGCCGGCGGTCAGCGCCTCAGTGAGGGTCTTGCCCGGGCCTGCGGCCACGCCAAGAGCGGCCGCCACGGCCGCCGGGACGAGATCGGGCCTGCTCACGCCCTCCAGCTCAACGACCCATGTGCCGTCCGGCATGTCGGCACCCAACCGTTGGGCGACCACCAGCGACACGCTCGTCTTGCCGATGCCGGGCGGGCCGACCAGAGTCACGAGCCGCCGGGTGGCCACGAGCGCCACGAGCTCCTCCACGTCCCGATCCCGGCCGAACAGCGGCGCCCGCGCCGCCGGAATCCGACCCGGTGAACCCGGTCGTGCATCGGGAGCGGGCGGTTCCGGCCAGGGAGCGGCTGAACCGTCGGCCAAGATCTCCTGGTACAGGGTGCGGAGAGCCGGGCCGGGCTCGACTCCGAGTTCGTCCACCAGGACCCGCCGGGCATCCTGGTACGCGGTCAACGCCTCCGCGTGGCGGCCCGCATGGCGCAACGCCGTCATGAGCAGCCGGTGCCCGGTCTCCCGCAGGGGGTGGGAGGTGGCCAATAGGCGGATCTCCGCGATGAGATCCGGCCGTGCTCCCAAAGAGAGTTCGAGGCCGATGCACTCCTCGAGCACCCCCAGCCTGGTCTCGTCGAGGCGTGCGGCCTCGGCCTCCAAGTACGCGGAGGGCAACCCGTCGAACGCGGGGCCCCGCCATTGGCCCAGCGCCGTCCGCAGCAGGCGCGCCGCTTCGGTCGGGTCTCCTTCGGCGGCCTCCCGGCGGCCTTCGGCGACCCACCGTACGAAGATGTCCAGATCGGTACGCACCGCGTCGGCGGACAGCGCGTAGCCGGGCTGCCGGGTTCGTATCGCCTGCGGCCGCAGGGTACCGCCGAGGGCCCGGCGCAGCGCCGAGACCATCGCCTGGACCTGGGCCCGGGCCGTCACTGGCGCGTCGTCTCCCCAGGCGGCAGCCACCAGCCGCTCTACGGACACGGCGTGCCCGTGGTGCAGTGCGAGAGCGGCAAGCACCGTACGTGCCCTTCCGCCGGGCAGAGGGACCGCCTCGCCCTGGTCCGTCACCTCGATTGGCCCGAGCACCTTCAACTCCACTGCCACACGATGCCAGAGGCTGTACCGCCCCAGTTCCACCCCAGCCTGGAACGCGTCCTCGGCCCACGCCTGGACCACCAGGCCGTCACCTGGCTGCTCGAACGCTACGGCTCCCCGGCCGCCCTGCGGAAAGCCGGCCGCCGCAGACTCGTCGAACTGATCCGTCCCAAGGCCCCGCGCATGGCCGCCCGGCTCATCGACGACGTCTTCGACGCGCTCGACGAACAGACCGTCGTCGTCCCCGGCACCGGCACCCTCGACATCGTCATCCCCACCCTGGCCCGCTCCCTGGCCCGCTCCCTGGCCACCGTCCACGCCCAGCGCCGGACCCTGGAAGCCCAGATCAACACCCTGCTGGACGCCCACCCTCTTTCCCAGGTCCTGACGTCGATGCCGGGCGTCGGCGTCAGGACCGCCGCAGTCCTGCTGGTCACCGTCGGCGACGGCACCAACTTCCCCACCGCCGCCCACCTCGCCTCCTACGCCGGACTCGCCCCCACCACAAAGCAGTCCGGGACCTCAATCCACGGCGAACACGCACCACGAGGCGGAAACCGGCAGCTCAAACGCGCCATGTTTCTCTCCGCCTTCGCCTGCATGAACGCCGACCCGGCCTCCCGCACCTACTACGACAAGCAACGCGCCCGCGGCAAGACCCACACCCAGGCCCTCCTCCGCCTCGCCCGCCAACGCATCAGCGTCCTGCTCGCCATGCTCCGCGACGGCACCTTCTACGAACCCCGCACCCCCAACGACGTCGAACTCGCCGCATGACCCCACGCAGCCAAACCACCCCAAACCCAACCCGGACGCCTTGACGAAAGACAATAGAGGCACCCCCCGTCGGCCGCTCCTGGAACGCGGCTCACCGCGGACCCGACGCCGACCCGCCCGGGCCCCCAGGCCCCCGCACCGGGCTGACACCACCACCCGCTCGGTGGGGCGGGCCGTGTTCCACGCCGAACCGTGGTTCCGGGAGGTGCCCGACGTGGCGCGGGGGCATGCTGGATTCCACGGTGCGGACCATCCCGAGCGAGGTGACCGCCATGATCGACCTGGCGTCGCGACTGTCCGGCCTGCCGGAATCCCGCGGACAAGCACCCTGGCCGGGCCACGAGTACGTCAAGGGCTGGGGCGTGTTCGGCCAGCCCTTCGACTCCGGGCACGTCCTCGCGCTGCGGGTCTTCCCGGAGAGCTCCTTCGGCCCCTACCGGACGGTGTGGCACCGCACCCCCGACGGCGACTGGTCCATCCACGTAGACGGGCAGGGCCTGGACACCTCCTGTCCCCGCTACTACGGGCCGGCCTGTCAGCACACCGGCTTCGCCCGCATCCAGCTCGCCTGGACCGGGCCCGCCTCGCTGCGGGTGACGATGGACTCGCCCTCCCTGGACTGGACACTCACCGCGCGCTCCACGCCCGTCCTCACCGTGATGAACGCCGTCAGCTCGGCCCTGCCCCTCGCGACCTGGCGCCCGCGACTTCTGCTACGAAGCCGAGAGCTGATGGCCCGCGCGCTCGGACTGGGCAGCGTGCAGATGGCTGGCGTGATGCCCAGTGGGCACACAGGCACCCTGATGCCCGAGCGGATGTACTACATCGCCGACGCCCGAGCCGTTCTCGACGGCGTGGACCTCGGACGCCCGGTCCGGCTGAATCGCAATCCCCGCATCGGCGAGGTGCCGCTCCCGGCCCGCGGCATCTTGGCCATCGGCCAGGCGGCCTGGCAGATCCGGGATCGCGCCGAGTACGAGCGTACCCGGGCCCAGTCTGCCCACCCGGATCCGAAGACCGATGATCCGGGGCCGGGCTGACATCGCGTCTTCTACTGACCGGTATCCTTCGCCTGCCGACGGCTCGCGCAGCGGCCGACGGCCAGCCTCGGTCCGGGGGCCTCCAGGGCGCTGATCAGTTCGCCGGGAGCAGGGCGGTCCGGACGCTGCGGTCCAGGTACAGGCTGAACGGTGCCATCAACCCCTCGCCTGGTCTCGGTCAGCCGTACATCGCCACGCGGCACAGAGTCGCCACTGCGTCGTCGATGGGATGGGGCTGTGGCTTGCCAGAGGAGTCGAGCCTGTTCCACCTCTGGAGGTTCAGCGCGACGGCCATCTGCCGCATGCCGTCGGCGCGGGTCATGGCCAGCGCTCCGCCACCCCAGACCATGCCTCCGCGGCCCCAGAACTCCGGCCGGCCGCCCGTCGTGAGGGGCACTGGCCGACAGAACGGGCCCGCGGTCAAAGTTCGCTGGCACACGCTCAAGACACAGGACACGGCGGCTGGACGAGTACGCGGCCGGGGCGCGGAAGGCCGGAGACGAGCAGCTCGCCGCGCGGATCGCGGCATTGCGCAGGCCAGCGCTCCCGGCGTGGGCGGCCGCGCTGCTGGCCCGCAGCCGGCCCAAGGAAGCGCATGGCCTGGCCGAGCTTGGTGAGGCGCTCCGTGCGGCGCACCAGACGCTGCACGCCGGGCAGCTGCGGAAGCTCTCGCATAATCAGCATGTGGTGATCGGACGCCTCGCGCGTACGGCGCGAGGCGCCCCCGGTCGGCCGCCGGAATGGGATCACCTGGCTCGGACGCCTCGCGCGTACGGCGCGAGGCGTCCGAGGCCGGGCAGGCGGTGAGTGAGCCGGTGCTGCCCGAGGTCCTGGAGATGACGGGCGTGCTGGTCCTCTTCACGATCTGCGACGGTCAGACCCCGACAGCCTGACCGCCCTGAAGGCCGGCCTCCCCGTCTCAGGAGGTCTCGGCTGCCCGGTGGAGGACGACCGGCAGCCATTCGTCGCCCCGCACCTCCACGGTCAGGCCGGCTGCGCGGAGTGCTGCCGCCATGGCCAGTGCGAAGGCGTACGCAGCCCCGGCAAATCAGCAGGGGCTGGCCGGCGGCCGCGGCAGGGTCAGCGTGCCCAGCGCGGCCGCAACCGGCACCGTGGTGAGCACGGCGGCGCTGACCAGGTCACCGGTGATCATCTGCCGGCGCTTGGAGTACCGGTCGGCGAGCCCGCCGGCGTGCAGGGCGAGCAGCGCGGGCGGGAGCTGCCCAAGGAACGCCAGCGACGCGACCTGGGCGGTCGTGGCGTCCAGGTGGAGCACGGCCAGAACCGGCAGCGCCATCTGGGTGATCGAGCTGCCGGCCACGCTCGCGGCCTGGCCGGTCAGATACCGGCGGAAGTTCCGGTGCCGCCACAGCGAGTCGCCGGAGGGAGCGGCTGTGGCAGGGGGCTCAGAGCAGGACGTCACGGAGCACCCCCTCGGCTTCCTCCAGGCGCTCCCACAGCACGCCCACGGCCTCATGCCGAGCGCGCCCGTACGCCTCCAGGGCCGGAGTGACCGAGGCAGGGTCGTCCAGCGGCTCGGACAGGGGATAGACCGAGCAGGCCAGGTACCCGGCGGCGACGCGCGGCACGGCAAGGAGGTCCTCGGCCGCAAGCTCCGGGTTCGCCGCACGGTAGGCGCCAACGGCGCGGGCCAGGCCCGGGATCCATTCGTCCGGGCGGGCCAGCACGGTGCGCGGGTCCAGCACGATCCGGCCGAGCTCCCAGACGGCACTACGATGCCCCGGGGGCCGGAAGTCGATCACCGCGGCGACCGCCTCGCCGCGCAGCAACAGGTTGGGAGAGGCCAGGTCCCCGTGCACGACCTGCGCCGTCAGCGTGACCGGCAGCTTCTCCAGGCGGGCCGCCACCTCGGGAAGGGCGGCAAGCCGCTGTTTCGCGGTCTGGGCGCACCAGGCGGCGAACCCTGCCGCTGCCGGTGCAGGCGGAACGGCGGCCCAACGGGCGAGCAGTTCCTCCAGCCTCCGCCCGGCCCGCGCGACGTCGCACACCTCGCGAGTCGCCACCGGGCGCGGGGGTCCGACGGGGTGCCGGGCGAGGACCCGGTGCAGGCGGCCGACGGCCTCGCCGACCGCATCCCACCGGCCGCCGGACAGCCCGCCCTCGGCCGTCTCCGCGCCCGCGACGTACTCCGTCACGGATACCGACAGCCCGCCGGCCGACGCGATCACCTCACCCGTCACCGTCCGCCGCACGGCCGGCACCGGAACCCCGGCCGCCCTGGCCGCCTCGCCCAGGGCCAAGGCCTGCCGCTCCGCCTCCATGTCGGTCCCATGGGGGTACGCCTTCACGAACCACCGTCGGCCCTCGCGGTCCTCGGCCAGGTAGTTGCAGGTCGCCGTTCCCGCCGGGCCCTCGCTCACGTCGGTCGGCGTGATCCGGTACAGCAGCGCCAGGATCCCGGCCACGACCATGACGTCGGACTCGGCACTCATCTCGCTGCCCGCGACGGTGCCGGCCTGCGGACGGACGGGACTCGCCGCCCGTCCCCGGTAGATGTGCTCATGCCGTTCACCAGCCCAACTGGGAGTAGGTGCGGCCTTCGGAGATCGCGGCGATGGCCGTTCGGGTGTAGGGGACGATCCGGTCCGGCAGCTCATGCCGCGGCCACCACTTCCAGGTCAGGCACTTGTCGGGCTCAAGGACCTTCGGTACCCCCTCCCACCGGCGGGCCTTGAAGACCAGCTGCATCAACGGCAGCGCGCCTGCGGCGTCGACAACGTGGACGACGTGCGCGAGCTCCACGTCCGCGGGGTCGATGACGAGACCGGCCTCCTCCCTCGCCTCGCGGACCAGGCAGGCGAGGGCGGACTCCTGCTCGCACCGACCGGCGAGGTAGTGCCAGGTGTCGCCCGCGTACTTCGAGTCGGGGTGACGCAGCCCGAGAAGCACCCGGCCTTCGGCGTCTTCGAGGTGGAGGTGGACTCCGATGCCGTTCAGCACCGTCCGGCTGCCCCCGTCCCACACGGCAGGAGCCGCGACCTGCTTGTTGTCCGGAGGGTTCTCGGCCGCGTGCCGGCGAATCAGGTCCCGGGTGGCGGAGCTCAGGCGCAGCCGGTCCAGGTCATCGGGGGCGAACCAGCGCAGCAGCACACCCTCGTGCAATGCGAGGCGGTCAGCGTTGCCGCGCCACCGGGCGGCGAAGACCTGGACGGGGACGCTGAGGCCGTCGATGCTTGTGGCGGCCTCCACGGCGTAGGGCTTCAAGTCCTCGAGGCGGAGGTCGGGCACCTCCTCGGACAGCTCCCGCAGCAGCGTGCCCTCCAGGCTCTGGTCGTCGTGCGTGCGGCCGCCTCCGAGAAGAGCGAACGCCCCCGACTGCCAGATGAGGCCAGGCTTGTGGTCGCGCAGATGGAGCAGGTAGCGGCCGTGCCCGTCGTGGACGAGCGCGGAAGCGTTCACCGGCTCCGGCCGGCCGTCCAGCCGCGCCGCGAGGAGTTTCGCGCGCAGTGTCGGCGAGGTGACCTCCGGCTGCGGGAGCCACTGGGCTCCGGACACCTCCTCGTCCTGCAACGCGATCGCGGGCGGCTCCTCACCGGCGAGGTAGAAGACGTAGCGGACGTCGTAGTCGCGGTGGGCCGGTTCTCCTTTCGCCGGGTTGGCGTCGATGTCGTGGACGTCGATGTCGATCGGAGAGCCGAGCAGCTGCCGGGTCAGGCACAGGGCACCCGGCGCGATCCCAGCCTCCTCCGACACCTCCCGCAGCGCCGCGGCGAGCAGCGTGCGGTCCCGAGGCTCGATGTGGCCGCCGGGAGTGAGCACGAGGCCGCCGGTAGCCCGGTGCCGGATGTGCAGGACCCGGCCCTGCCGGTCGATGACGACAGCGCTGCACGTGACGTGCCCGGGAAGCGTCGTCCGGGCGGTCGCGTCGACGGGCCGGTCCAGCGCGGCGAAGAGCCCGGCCAGGGCGTCACGCTCGCCGGGGTGCCGGCCGAGGTACGTCTCGACGGACTTGCGGATCGCGGTGGAACTGGGTGACATGGGCGTCGTCTCGCCTTCGAGGGAGTGGGGACGGGGTGGCAGGCCGGGCTGGAGGTAGTCGCTCCGGTGGATCAGCTTGCTGTTTCGTGGCCGGACGGCTGGGCGCCGCGGGGGCCGGGAACGCCGCCGGGTGCCGGCGCGATCCCGTACTGGGCGGCCTGGGCGGTGAACATGCCCTGATACAGGCCGCCCTCGCAGGCCATCAGGTCCTCGTGGGTGCCGTCCTCGACGACGCTTCCCTTGTCGAGGACGTAGATGTGGTCGGCGTGCATGGTCGCGGCGAGCCGGTGGGTGACGAGCACGACCGCGTGCCCCTCCTCGGCCAGGGACCACAGCCTCTCGAACGCGGCGATTTCCGCATGGGGGTCCAGCGCACTGGTCGGCTCGTCGACCAGCAGGAACGGCGCCTGCCTGTACCTCGTTCGAGCTGTCCCCAGCTTCTGCCACTGGCCTCCCGAGAGCTGGACGCCCCGCTCGTAGCCCTTGAAAACGATCGAGTCCCAGCCGTGCGGCAGGCCCTCGACCAGCTCGAGCACGTCCGCCTCGCCGGCGGCCTTGCGGACGCGGTCCATGTCCCGGGGACGGTCGCCGGCACCGATGGCCACGTTCGCGGCCGCCGTCATCTCCCAGCGCGGGAAGTCCTGCGCCAACAACCCGACTTCGGCGAAGACCTCGGCGCGGTCCGCCTCACGCAGCTCGACCCGCTCGCCCGATTCACCCACCCACCACACGTCTCCCTCAGACGGCAGCAGTAGCCCGGCCAGCACCTTCGTCAGTGTGGTCTTCCCCGACCCGTTCGCACCCACCAGGGCCGTCACCTTCCCCCGTGGTACGCGCACGCTCACACCCTTCAGGGAGGGGCCGTCGGCACCCGGATAGGTGAAGGACACCGCCTCCGTCCGCACCTCCCGGACCGGCACGGGCAGCGGCGTGCCGGTGAGCGGGATCGCGTTCTCGCCCGCCACCGCGATGGCATCCTCGGTGTCGGTAAGGAACAGCAGCTCTTCGTACAGCCGGTTGACCTGCTGCACCAGCGACGTAAGCCGCGCCGTCGACGTACGGATGGCGATCACCGCGGTCCCGCCGACGGCGAGCGGCAGACCGCCGGTCGACAGCAGCCACCACAGCACTCCGTAGCAGGCCAGCGACGCCACGCCGGCGAACGCTCCCGCGATCAGGTCCGTCGATGCCTGGGCCCGGGCCAGGCGCCGCTGCTCTGCCTCCGTCTGCCGGGACATCTCCTCGTAGCTGGAGAGCAGTTTCGTGCCGGCGGCGTGCACGCGGAGCTCACCGGCGGCGTGCGGGCGGGTCAGGTAGGCCAGCAGGGAAGCGATCGCCCTGCGGTGGTCAACCCAGTTCATCCGGGAGAGGTAGTCGCGGCGGGCCGAGCGGACCGCGCCCCACCCCTTGGGCAGGGCGATCGCCAGCAGCATCGGCAGCAGAGCCCAGTGCAGCGCCGCGAGCACGACCGCGGCTGCCGCCATGCCGATCACCACATTGCCGACGCCGACCGACAGCCGCAGCATGCTGCGGGCCGAGTCCGTGCCGAACTTCCCCGCTTCCAGGATCCGCTGGACCTCCGGCCGTTCGGTCGCCTCCACCTCCACCCCGGTGACGGCCGTGTAGTAACGGGCGGAGACCGCCCGCTCCACCTGCGGCTCCAGCCGGCCCGACATGGCCGTCGACCATGCCGACAGGACGGCGCCTGCGACCGCTGCGATCGCGAGTGCCACCAAGGACGGCAGAGCGTCGCGGAGCTTGTCCACGGTCGGGCCGTCGGCGAACAACCGCGCGAGAACGCCGTTGACCGCCACCAGCCCCCACCCAGCCGTCACGCCCTGCCCGAGCTCGGCCGCAACAACCCCCATCAGCGCGCGCCGGTCCGCCCTCCAGCCGGTGCGCAGCACCATGCCCACCATCCGCGGCAGCGCGGCCGCCATGTGCCCGAACTTCAGCCGGGTCAGCGGACCTTCGTGGCGGACATAGGCCTGGTCGTAACGCAGCCGGCCCCCGTACAGCTCTCGCTCGGCGTCCGAGATGTTGTCCGTGGCTGCGGCCTTCGGGCCGCTCCCGGTCTTATCGCTGTCTGGTTCGACCAGCGTCAATGTGTTCCCCCTCGTGGACGGGATGGTGGAGTCGACGTACTCAACGACGCCGCGCGATTTCGAGCACCTGTTCCTTTCGGACGGGTTGTGCGCCCTGTGATTCCGCGGTTTTCCGAAGGTGCGTGGTGCATCGACCCTTGCCGCGCAAGGGCGCGCGGCTCGGGGGTGGTTGGCCGAAACGCCGACGTTCGGGCGCTGCGGCAGTCGGCTGTCAGCCAGGGCTCGTAGCTGGGGTCTCACGCTGCCCGCCTGGGGTGGACTGCAGTCCCAGGCGCAGCGTCATGACCGCGTGGTCGGCAGCCCCGCTTCGCGGGCTTCCTGGTGGTAGTCGCAGGCGAAGACGCGGTTGGCGTGGGGTGTGGAGACGAAGAGGTGGTCGAAGCGGAAGCCGTTGCCGCTGCGCCCGTACCAGGAGTGAGCGGCCTCGTCCGGGTGTAGATGCGGGAAGGCGTCGGCGAAGCCCGCGTCTTTGAAGCTGTCGTAGAAGGTGTACTCCCATTCTCTCATCGGTGACCGACGCGCAGGGGAACACGACGGCGGTCCGTTGCAATGCTGGGGGGCTTCTCGTCGAGTCTGTGGACCCGCTGGGCAACGTCACCCGCTGGGAGTACGACCCCTTTGGCCGCCCAAGTGCACTGACGGATCCCCTCGGCCACACCGTGCGCATGGAGTGGAGCGTGGAGGGCCGGCTGCTGCGCCGCACGACCCCGGCCGGCGGCTCGGAGATCTGGACGTACGACGGCGAGGGCAACTGCGTCCGGTTCACCGATGCGGAGGCGCCACCACCGAATCCGAATACGGCGACTTCGACCTGCTCACCGCCCGCACCGGCCCGGACGGGGCGCGGTACACCTTCGTCCACGATGCCGAACTTCGACTCACCGGGGTGACCAATCCGCAGGGTTTGACCTGGTCGTACATGTACGACCAGGCCGGGGGCGTGATAGGCGAGACGGACTTCGACGTGGGGACCACTGGCTACACGTATGACGCGGCGGGTCGTCTCACTGCCCGTACGACTGCCGCGGGCGAGCAGATCGTTTACACGTACAACGAACTGGGCCAGGTCGTTCGCAAGGATGCTGCCGGCGCCGTGACGACCTACGAGTACGACGTGTCGGGCAAGCCGGTCCGGATCACCGGTCCGGACTCAGAGGTCACCCGGCTGAGGGACCGTGCCGGACGGCTGTGTTCCGAGACAGTCGACGGGCGTACGCTGGCCTTCACTTATGACCAGTTGGGGCGCCGTACCGGGCGTACCACCCCCACGGGCGAGCGGGCCGAGTGGACGCATGATGCGGCTGGCCGCAGGACCGCCCTTACGACCGCGGGGCGAACGGTAACCTTCCAACGGGACGCCGCCGGCCGCATCTTGTCGCGTTCCCTGAGCGGTGGTGCGGTCCTCTCCCATACGTTCGATGAAGGTGGCCGTCTCACCGGTCAGCAGGCGACCGGCCACGACGGCCGTACCCTGCGGCGCCGCGGACATTCATACCGTGGGGACGGCGCTCCCATCGGGATCGACGACAGCCTGACCGGAACCCGCACCATCACCCTCGACGCAGCATCCCGGGTCACATCGGTGGATGCTGATGGCTGGTCCGAGCGGTACGCCTACGACGAAGTCGGCAATCAGACCTCGGCCTCATGGCCACTCTCCCGCCCCGGAGGACAGGCCCAGGGGGAGCGGGAATACGAAGGCACGCGGATTCGACGTGCCGGCTCGGTCCGCTATGAGTACGACGAGGCGGGCCGGGTCACCCTCCGCCAGAAGCCCCGTCTGTCGTGCAAGCCGACACGCGGCGGTACACGTGGGATGCCGAGGACCGGCTGACCTCGCTGATCACACCGGACGACACAACCTGGCGCTACCGATACGACCCGCTGGGCCGACGCACCTCCAAGCAACGCCTCACCGCATCCGGCGAGGTGATGGAGGAGACCTTCTTCGCCTGGGACGGCCCCGTCCTGTGTGAACAGACCACGGTCTCGTCGGACCTGCCGCACCCGGTGACGTTGACCTGGACCTATGGGGGCGCACATCCTCTGACCCAGACGGAACGCATCCACTCGGATTCCTCACAGTCCGAGATCGACAGCCGGTTCTTCTCGATCGTCACGGACCTGGTGGGCACGCCGATCGAACTGATCGACGAAGTCGGTGAGACGGCCTGGCGCACCCAGGCCACGGTATGGGGCAAGACCACATGGAACCGGGACGCGACGGCATACACCCCGTTTCGTTTACCTGGTCAGTACTTCGACCCTGAATCCGGCCCTCACCACAATGTCTTCCGGACATACGACCCGGAGACAGCCCGGTATCTCTCGCCCGATCCCCTGGGCCTGGCTCCGGCAGCCAACCCCGTGGACTACGTCCACAACCCGCACACATGGGCCGATCCGCTGGGGCTGACACCCTGCCCTGAAGATGAGCACCTGTCCCGGGGCACCACACAGACGTAAGCTGGCGGATCTGGTCTCGGTGGTGGGCCCGGGAGCGCTCGTAGTGGTCGAGTGTGATCTCGCGCCAGGGAAGGCTTTGGACGCGGCCGAACAGGCCGGGGTGGTGCTTCCTCGCGGACCATCACGCGCAGCGTGAGACCGAGCTCCGCGGCCCGCTCCCCCTCGGCGCGGCGCGCCTCCAGCTCGGTGCGCGTCATCCGGCGCCCGGTGCTACAGGCGTCGCGCAGGCACTCGGCATACCCCATCAGCTGGTCTTGCGGTGCTTCCTACTCCGTCACGCACTCCCCCGTTCTCGTCGCGTCGGCGAACCCGTTGACGCGCAATCAGGGTGCCATGGCAGCAAAGGGTCCTTCACCGGCAGCGAATGGTGGGTAAAGACTGCCGGACGACGGCAATGCGCTGCCGCGAAGCGACGGAGAGGATCAAGGAACGCCCTGTGTCGAGGAGAGCTGCGCCGTGCCCGGTATCCGGTGGTCGCTGCCGCGCGGCAGTACTGGACGCGGCAGGCATCGACCAGCGGCCACCGCAGCTCCTCCACACCATCGTCGGTTGGTGGATGGTCCGCAAGCACGGGCCGTTTGACGGTCTGCAGGGAAGAACGGTTTGAGTTGAACGGGGGCCGGTCGTGTCGGGGGACTTCACGCAGGAGTGGGGCAGCGAGAAAGCCAGGGCCGCCGATCAGGCAGCGATGCGGCTCAACGGTGTTCCGGCGGCCGACGGCGGGGGCGGAGGCACTTTCGCGTCGACCCCGGCGCAGAAGAGGTCTGCCGCGAACACCATCGAGACGGAGCTGGAGCCGAACACCAAGAAGGCCACGGAGTACGCGGACGAGAGCACCAACACCGCGGTCAAGGGATTCGAGGGCTGGGACGCGGCCGTGGGACTGAAGAAGGTGGCGGACACATGGGACCAGCAGGTGAAGGTTCTGATGGGCCGGCTCGGTTCTGAAAAGGGTTCGTTGCGCGGTGCTTCGGGCCTGTTCGTACAGAACGACCTGGGCACGGGGGACGGATTCCGCCCCCTGGGCACCCAGTCGAAACTCAACGGTCTGTAAGGGGGGACAGTGCATGTTGACGTACCACGAAGTGATGTCGACCGACCTGGGCCTGCTGACGACGGCAGCGGGCAAGTGGGATGAGATGGCGGGCGAGCTGAAGAAGGTCGAGACCCGTTACGGCGACAGTGTCCAGAAGATCACTATGGGGCCCGACTGGAGTGGCGTCAGCGTCGGCGTGGCCCACTCGAGCTTTGCCGCCACGCGGTACGAGTACTCCGCCGCGCAGATCCAGGCCAAGGCTGTCGCGAGCCTGCTGCGCGATGCCCACACCCAGTTCACCGACCTGAAGAAGCGTGTCGAGTCTGCGCGCGACGACGCGATCAAGGCGGGGATGACCGTCTCGGAGCAAGGCACGGTCGCTTTCGACTACGCCAAGCTGACTCCAGCGGAGCGCAGCGCCTACCACCACGACCCCGACGGCCAGACCACCATCCGTGACGCGGTCAACAAGTGGCAGCAGCACATCAACGACCAGGTCAAGGCCGTCTCCGAAGCCGACCACGGCGTCAAGATCGCCCTTGAGGCGGTCGTGGTGGACAGCAACAAGGACGCCTTCGGCAAGGGCAACGACGGAACCCTCAACGGCTTCAACGCCGACGCACAGGGCGACATCGAGGTCTACGAGGCCCGCAATGCCGAGGACATCGCCACCCGTATCAACAGCGGCGACAAGGTGTCAGCAGCCGACTACGCAGAGCTGGACCGATCCTTCCGCGACAACGCCAAGAGCACCGAGTTCAACCAGACCTTCCTCAACGGGATGGGCGCGCAGAACACCCTCAAGTTCACCAATCGGCTCAACGACCTCGCCTACCAAGACGACAAGAAGGGAAAGCAGACCTACCTGAACCTGGAGAAAGGTCTCGCCAACTCTCTGTCCAACGCGATGCAGGACCCGAAGTCGAAGTTCTACAAGGACTTCCGGGAGCAGCTGAAGAAGGCTGGCGTCGAAAAGTTCGACCTCAAGGAAGCCGCCGAGGGTCCCAACACGATCAGCCGCGGACACGGGCAGCAGGTCCGGGGCTATCAGAGCCTGATCACCCTCATGCAGAACGGCGACGGCTACTCGGCGCCCTTCATGCACGACCTCGCTGACGACATCCGCACGGCGGAGGACAAGAAGCGCGGAGGCAACCCGAACATCTGGGACCTGCAAGGCGACTTCAGCGGCAAGAACGGCGGATGGTTCGCCAACGACCCGCTCGACGGCCTGCTCGGCATCATGTCCAAAGACCCTGCCGCTTCAACCTCCTACCTCGACCCCGGTGCTGACCACAAGAACGACAACCTCCAGTACCTGCTGAAGGAACGCGACTGGAAGTTCGACGACACTCCGATCTGGCACGGGAACATCGAGACGCACAGCGACACCGAGAGCGAGGGCAAGGACGCCCGAACCGGTCTGGGTCTCCTCCTCGAGTCCTCGACGACCGGCCACACGCCGCTCGGCCCCAACCAGGACCCCTGGCCGGCGACCCCTCACACCGAGGGACAGGCACGCATCATGCACGACGTGATCGGCGGGCTCGGACCCGACCAGAGCGTGCACGAGAACATGCGCGAGCCCCTGGCCCGCGCCCTGGCCACGTACACCGCGGACACCCACGAGATCCTCGGCGGCCTGGACTCCAAGTACATCTCCGCTGCCGGGACCGGATACTTCCAGGACGGCGACAAGACCCACATGGCGGTCAGCCAGAAGGACCTGGTGCAGTTCATGCGCGGCCTCTCCGAGGACCCGGAAGCCTACGGAACGCTCCACAAGGCGGAGTCCCGGTACATCGACCTCTCCCTGGAAGAGATACCCAAGGGGGCGCACGGGTCTGAGCTGACCAACCCGATCAACAAGGCGGGCACGGCACTGGGCGTCATGAGTTCCATCCGGGAAGACGTGATCAACGACGGCCGGATGGCCGGGTACAGCGAGGCCGACTGGAAGTCGAAGCTCGCCTACCACGTCATCGGCGGCGCAGTGACCCCCATGTACTTCACCACGGCCGGCGGTGTATCCATCGCCTTCGGCGACTCGATCCAGCGCGGCGTCGACACCTGGGCCTGGGAGTGGGGCAACCGGATGAAGGGCGAGATCGACGCCAAGGTCAACCCCCAGATCGCGGACGAGTACCTTTCCGTGAACACCCAAGCACCGATCCTGATCCGTGAATGGGCCAACGACCGGGCGGACATCTCGGAGAGCGACATCCAGGACTACACCCGCGATGTCCTCGAAGGCCGGGTCCGCGGTACGGAGACAGCACACAAGTACCTGACCGATACGACCAACTGATCGGGCAGCGAGGCAGCGAAGTGGGGACATCGATGACGGGGAGCACAGGACGCCGAGCCGTACCGGCGAAAGCTTGGGCTGCGGCAGGAGTATGCCTGACGCTGCTGGGCGGACTCGCGGCATGGTTCCTACTCGGGCGTGAGACGTCCTCGCCCTGTAACGGCCTGGCCGGAGACACGAGGGTGCAGAAGTCGGTGGGGCAGGATGTCCACCCCGGCATGAGCTGCCCGGGACTCGGCCAGGCCATCGTCAACGCCACGGCCGGCAGCGAGCCGGGACGCCACACCCAGGCACAGGCGCAGGCGATGAAAGACGTCCTCTTCGCAGTCGGGTTCGGGCAGTCGAAGGAACTCAACCTCGATCCTGCGCTACGTGTCCCGATCGCAACCGCGCTGGTCGACTACGCCCCCGACCTGCACGAAATGCTCGCGGGCCTCGACAGCACATACGTGACCAAAGCGGACCGCAACACTGCGCCTTGGGAAGCCGGAGGAACCCACCACCTGTCAGTCCCCACCGACGTGTTCAGGAAAACCCTGCGAGCGATAGCCGAGGACCCCCACGCATACGCCCTGCTGCGGATGGCAGAGACCCGCACCGCAGCCGGGCAGCTCGCCGCCGTCCCCGCGGACGCGACCGGCTCAGAGCGCTCGCTGCCGCCGACGAAGAACGCCCGCGCTCTCGGCATCCTGGACGGCATCGCCGACGCAGCCACAAGCCAGGATGCCCAAGATGCCGCGAAATGGCATGCCACGGTTTTCGAACGCCTACTCAAAGAACAGGCAGACCAGGCGGAGCCAGCCGGTCGCCTCACCACCACGTGGCTCCAGGAACTGAAAAACACCCCCGAAGAGCAACGCGCGGAACGCCTGCGCACCCAAGGTCTTGACATGGCCCGCACCTGGGCTCAGGCCCGCAACATGGACGAACCAACCCGCCAGGACCTGCTCGCGAAAGTAGAGAAAAGCGCCCACAGCGCCCACGAGGAAGTCAAGCACTGACCCCTTCGGCTTCTATTGATCAGAAACTCAAAGAGTTCTCTTCGAGGGTGTAGCGGACGTGCGGGCCGTGGAACTAGCCGCGGCCGATGTGCGGCTGGCGCTGACGGCGGTGGAAGAACCATCGTGCCTCGCTGGCGAGTTGGGCCTGGGTATGAACTTTGCTGCTCGCGGGAAGGCGCGTTCACGGAGATCCGGTTCCCGGTCCGCCGGACGATCGGGGTGCGGCCCCGCTCGCCCCAGGTGCGGCCGCTGACCTGGTCGGAGCGGATGCCGACCTGGTCGGCGAAGAGGACCTCGCCGCCCTCGGCCTTCGCCTTCGCGCGGATCGCCGGCCAGGTCTCCTCCAGCCAGACCCGCACCGCCTCCGGGTCCTGCTCGATCGCCCGCTTGTCGGGCCACTGGAACGACAGCCCCCACCGCTTGAGGTACTTGCCCACCCCCGGCTCGGTCAGCCGCACCCGGTACAACTTCGCGATCAGTACGCCGACCTGGCCACGCGTCCACAGCTGCCCGGATAACCCAAGCTCACAAGGGCGGTGATCGAGTACCACCCGGCGAAGGGCCGCCTGCTCGGCCTCGGACAGCACCTGATGCTCGCCCACGCCCTTGCCCCGCGGGCGAGCGGTCAGCGCATCACGCCCGCCGGCCAGCCATTTCGCCCACCAGCCGTCCACCGCCTTCAGCGAGACCTTGAACACCGCCGCAACCTCCGCACGGTCGCGGCCCTCCACCAGCGCGGCCACCGCCCGCAGCCGCAACGCTTCCTGCGCCGGCGGCGACAGGTGCCGCGCGTCCCCCAGATCGCTCACACCACTACAACGACCCAGAACCCCAACCGTTTCGGATCAATAGGGACTGTGGCCGGCACCCGGATTCACTACTGTGCCCGATGTGGACACTCACGCCGGCATCGACGGCGTCACGAAGGCACTGACCGAGGCCTCGCCGGAACGCCCGGCGGCCTTCCGCGGCTGAGCACGCGCCCTGCCCGCCCGGCTAACCTGGTTCCAGGACATGGGAGTTCGGCATCACGGGGGCTGCCCGGGGCACGGGACTTAGGAGGACGGATGCTGGCCGAGTCACTGACCGCGCTCGCCGGCGCGGGCGCCACTGCGCTGATCGGAGCCATGGCCACCGACGTGTGGCAGGGGGCCCGCGGCGGGGTCGTCCGGCTCTTCGGGCGGGGCGGCGAGGCCCGCGGGGCGGCGATCGGCGCGCAGCTCGACGAGGACGCCGACCTCGTCGTCCGCGCCGAACCGGCCGGGGCGGACGAGATCCGGGCGGAGCTGCTGCCGGTGTGGCGCCGGCGGCTGCTCCTGCTGCTGGAAGAACACCCCGACTCCGAGGGCGAACTGCGCGAGCTGGTCGCCCGCATGCAGAACGGCCTGCCGACCGGGCGGCAGGTGTGGACGCAGTCGAACACCGCCCGCGACCACGGCACCCTCTTCGCCGTCCAGGGCGGCAGCCTCCACTACCACCAGGCGACCGGAGGGCGGGTACCACCGCCCGCCGACGAGGACGGCGCGGACGGGACCGGCTGACCGTGGACCTCCCCGACGAGGTCCACCAGGAGGTTCGCGCCGTCGCCGGTTTCGCCTACGGCGCGGTCGGCGCGGACATCCACGTCTTCGGCGACGGCACCCCCGTCTACCTGCTGTACGCGCGCGACACCCAAGGCGCCGCGGACGCCCTGCGGCGGGACTCCGCCTGGCTGCGCGCCCAGCCGAGCCGGATGCTCGACGCCCGCAGCGAGGTCGTGGAGTTCACCGGTCGCGAAGCCGAGCTGGCCCGGCTGCGGGAGTGGCGCGTGCAGCCCGCCCGGTTGGCCGCACGCTGGCTGCACGGACCCGGCGGTGCGGGCAAGTCCCGCCTCGCCGCCCGCTTCGCCGCCGAATGCGCCGACGCCGGCTGGCTCGTGGTCGACGCCGTACACGGCACGGACACCCACCCGCCCGCCCGGGGCAGCCAGGACCTGCGCACCGACCACCGCGCCGGGGTGTTGGTCCTCGTCGACTACGCCGACCGCTGGCCGGACGCCCACCTCAGATGGCTGTTCCACAACGGCTTGCTCCTCGGCGACCTCCCCGCACGGATCCTCCTCATCGCCCGCTCGGTGCGGCCCTGGCCCGCTCTGCGGGCGCAGCTGAGCCGCCAGGGGCGCGCGACCGACCTCTCCGACCAGCCGCTGGAACCGCTCTCCGTTCAACACGGCGGACGTGGGCGGATGTTCGAGGCCGCCCGCCGCGGCTTCGCCGCCCACTACCCGGACCCCGCCGCCCTCACTGACCTGCGCCCTGCGTACCAGGACCTCGCCCGCCCTGACTTCGGCCTCACCCTCGCCGTCCACATGGCCGCGCTCACCGCCGTCGACGCCCGGGCCGGCGGCCGGGAACCGCCCGCCGACCTCGTCGGGATGACCGCGTACCTGCTGGACCGCGAACACGACAACTGGCGCCGGGCGGGCGAACACGACACGGCCGGCAGCGGAGGCACCACCGGAGCCGAGGACGAGGACCGCCGCGCCCTCGACCTCGCGCGCACCGTCTTCACCGCCGTCCTCACCGGCCCGATGCGCCGCGACACCGCCCGCCCGCTCCTGGACCGGCTCCTGCTGCGCACCCCCGCGGACCGGGCCCTGACCGCCCACGCAGTCCACTACCCGCCCACCGACCCCGCGGCCGCCCACGTACTCGAACCGCTGCTCCCCGACCGTCTCGCCGAGGACTACCTGGCCCTCACCCTCCCCGGCAGCCCCGTAACCGGCTACCCGACCGACCTGTGGTCCGTCACCGCGACCACCCGCATCCTGCGGCGCGACGGAGGGGCCGCGCCCGCCTGGACCCCGCGTGCCCTCACCTTCCTCATCGCCGCGGGCGAACGCTGGCCGCACATCGGCCCCTCCGTGCTCTTCCCGCTGCTGCGCCGCGACCCCGCCCTCGCCGTCCGGGGCGGCGACGCGGTGCTGACCTCGATCGCCGCCCTGGACTCCGTGGACCTCGACGTGCTGGAGGCCATCGAACCCCTGCTGCCCGCGGGCGACGTACGCGTGCAGGGCGGCGCCGCGGACCTGGCCGTACGGCTCGCCACCCACCGCCTCGAAGGCGCCGCGGACGCCACGGAACGCGCCCGGCTCTCCATGGAACTGGTCACCGCCCACCTCACCGGGGGCCGCAGGGACGAGGCCCTCCCTACATGGAGGAGGCCGTACGACTCACCCGGGAGGCCGCCGAGGCGGATCCGGGGCAGCGGTCCGCCTACGCCGACGCCCTCCTCAACCTCGGTGGCCTCTTCCTGGAGGAGATCACCGCGGAGCACCGGGTCGCACTCCTCCGGCAGGCGATCGGGCTGATGCGCGGGCGCGGGGAGGACGGAGGAGGAGGAACGGGCGGGGAGGACGGCGGGCCGGCGCCGACCCTCTTGGGTGCGCTGGCCCAGGCGCACACCCGGCTGGCGCTCGCGCTCTGGGAGACCGGGGCCCGGCAGCAGGCGCATGCGGCCCTGGCGGAGGCCGAACGGCTCTTCGGCGAGGTGCTTGACCGCGACTTCTTCCTGTGGTGGTCCCTGTCCTCGGAGGTGAACCGCCTGGAGATGGTGAAGAGCTTCCTGGCGGCGAGGTCGGGGCGCCCGCAGGAGGCGGCCGAGGGTGCCGGGGAGGTGGTGGCGTACGTACGCCAGATGGCGGAGCTCAGTCCCGCGCACTTCGGAGACGACCTGGCGGAGAGCCTCGACATCCAGAGCCTGCACCTGTGGAACGCGGGGCGGTACGCCGCATCCGTCGAGGCGCTCCTGGAGGCGCTCCACCTCTACCGCCAGCTCGGCGAGGTGCGCCCCCACTACCGGGACGTCCTCGTCGCCCGCCTCGATGGCGCCGCGGCCAAGCTCATCGCGCTGGGACGGCACCCGGAGGCCGTCGCGATCGTCGAGGAGAGCCTTGCCCTGCACCGGGAGCGCCTCGCCCTCGATCCCGGCACCGCCGCGACCGCCGGGACCGTCGAAGCCGAACGCGGCGCCGTCGGCCGTGCGCTGCTCTACCTGCGGGAGCGGCGAGGCGCCGACCGTCTGCCCTGGGGCACGCCGTCGGAGATCGACGAGGCTGCCGAGCGGCTCGTACGGGACGCCGACCGCGCGGGGCTGTGGGATCTCATGCGCCGGATCCCCGTCACCGATTCGATCCGGCTCGCCCACCGCCACCGGCCCGAACACTGGGCCCCGCCGGCGGACGGCCCCGGCGGGCGCCTGGCCGCCCGGCTGACCTCGCGGCGCCACCGGCCGCAGGCCGCCGAGCGCACGGCCCGGGCCGCCGCCGGGCGGGCGGTGTGGCAACTGCCCCACCGCGGCGGCCCCGTAGCCCCGGACCGGATCTCCTTCGCTCCCGGCGCGCCGGTCATGACGAGGGAGACCTACCTGCCGCCGAGCCGGGGGCGGTCGCGCTACGAGTGCGCCACCCGCATTGACGTGTACGACCTCGTCTCCCGCTCCCGCCTATGGTCCGCCGACCACGTCAGGGTCGGCACGGAGGCCGTGACCTGCCTGGGGCCCGACGCGGTGCTCGCCCTCCGCACGGAGCTGTGGCCGGCTCCCGAGCTCGTCGTGTACCGGCCGGGCCGGGCGGAGGTCCTGGCCGGCGGCCCGGACCTCCTCGTCGGTGCCCGGACCTTCGCCACCGCCCGCGGGTTCGTCGTCCTCCTGCGGAGCGAGCCCGTGGCCCTGGTCGGCGCGGTGGGGCGACCGCTGGAGCGGATCGACATGCGGGAGCTGGGGCTGGAACGCTGCACCGTCCACGCCGTCGACCCCTCCGGGGACCGTCTCCTGCTGGCCGGCGGCCGCCGTGTGATCCTTACCGACGCGGGTCTGGCGCCGCTGATCGCCCACGGCTGGTGGGAGGTGCCCGATCAGCACGGCACGGTGGAGGCCGCCGCCTTCCTCTCCCCGGACGAGTTCGTGACCGCCGCGTCGAGCGGCGGTGTCTACCTCGTCCAACAGGACTCCGGGCACCCCATGGTGACCGCTTGGAACACGGCCGGACCCCGCCTGGAGGACCTGTTCGCCGTACCGGGGTGGCGGGTCGTCGGCGGGCGACCGCGGGGCGAGGGGACGGCGACCTCCTTCCACGACGCCGTGGGCCTCGCCGCGGTGCCGCAGCCGCGCCCGCTCACCGTGACCTCCAGGGGCGGCCCGTACACCGTGACCGCCTCACCCGGCGGCCGCCACGTGGTCCACGGGTACGCCGTCTACGACCTCGGCGACCCGCTCTCCTTCACTGGACGTCCGCTCGCCTCGCTGACTGCGGCCGACCGGGCGGCCCTGAACGCCTACCTCGACGACGGGCGGGCACCGCACGCCGCGATCCGGGAGCTCCTGGAGCTCGTACGGGATCTCGGGTCTCCCCTGTGACCGCCACCGACCGAGGAGAGTGACCGACCGCCATGTTCCGAAGGAAGCGCGCCAGGAACAGCAGCCAGGGGGATGCGGAGAACCGGGAGAACGGGCATCACGGGGTGAACCCGCCGCCGGATCCCGGGCCGCCGGCGGATCCGCTCGACCTGCGGCTGAACGAGCCCGACGACACGCCGATCCACCTGACCATGGACGCCACCATCAGGATGCGCGACGAACTCGCGGAGGCGGAGCGACGGCTGGGCGCGGACCACGAGGACGTCCTGCTGCTGCGCCACAACTACGCCTTCACCCTGTCCGTCTGGTCCGCGGCGGCTCCACCCGGGGACACGTACATGCAGGACCAGGCGATCCCCCTGCTGCTGGAGAACCTGGCCCACCAGTCGGCGGCCCTGGGCCCGCACGCCCGCGACACCCTGGTCACCCTCCAGCTGATCGGATCCGCACACCTGTCGGCGGGGCGCCCCGCCGAGGCCGTCCCCTACCTCGAACAAGCCCTGGAAGGCAGCGAATCAGGCCCCGACCGCGACGCGGAGCGGACCCTGACCTGGCGCGAGAAGCTGTCCGACGCCTACGCGGCGGCAGGCGGCACCGACCGGGCGATCGCCCTGCTGGAGGAGACCGTGGCCGGCAGCAGGCACCTCCTGCCGCCGGGCTCGGAGCAGCTGGAGGCCCGCAAGCAGAAGCTTTTCAATGCCTACCACGCGGCGGGCGGCCGGCTGCCCGCCGCGACCGCGCTGTGCCGGGAGATCGTCTCCGACAAGGAGCGCTTCTACGGACCCGACCACCTCGACACGTACATCTGGTGGGACAACCTGGCGCACCTGTACCACGACGCCCGGGACCTCGACGCGGCCGTCACCTGCTACGAACGGGCCATCGGCGGCTTCGAGCGCATCCACGGAGCTGACAGCGAAGAGATCGCCTACCGCTACCACAACCTCGCCATCGCCCACCTGGAAGCCGGCCGCCCGGAGCGGGCCCTGCCGTACCTGAAAGCTGCCCTCGCCGCGCGCGAGCACGCCCTGGGGCCGGACCACGTGGGGACGCTGGACGCGCTGATCGCCCTCATCTCGGGCTACGACCAGGCCAGGCGGATCGACGAGGCGATCGCGGCGACCGAGCGGCTGATCACCGACCTGCTGCGCATCGGCGGCCCCGCGCACCCCAAGCTCCCCGAAGTGCGCACCTACCTCGACCGGCTGAGGCAGGCCCTCGCCGAGGACCGGCCGGCCGGCTAGAACGCTCCTGAACTTGGCGTGGACGCTGAAGACACGGCCGGTCTTGGACCCCCGGGTGCAGCGGTCCTTGAGCGGGCAGGCGGCGCACAGTTTCTTGAACTGGGCCTGGCGTGCTCCGTTGGCCAGTGGCCGGCCGAGCCGTGCGGTGTGCCCGGCGGGGCAGGTGACCTGGCCCTGTTCGGTATCGACGGTGAACTCGTCGGCGGTGAAGCCGCCAGGGACGGCCGGTTTGAGCGGCGGAGGCTTCAGGACCAGGTCATGGCCCAGGTCATGGAGGTGTTCGCGCAGGTCGCCGGTGCCGTAGGCGGCATCACCCAGGGGAGCGACCAGGGCGTTCTCGGCGGCCAGGAGGTCGCGGGCGACAGCGGCCTCGTGGTTCTCCGTCCCGCTGCCGGCGGTCAGGGCGACCTCGGTGAACAGTCCCGCCTCGGGCTCGAAGGCCACATGCGCGTGGAACCCTTCCTGGTGGCGGGTCCGGTTCTTGTGGATGTGACGGGCTTCGGGGTCGACGGTGGACACCGTGCGGTCGTGGACGGTCCCCCGGGCGATGCGCCAGCGGCCGTCGCGGCCGTCGGAGTCGTCGGCGGGTTCCACGTCCTGGCCCGAGCCTCTGCCCAGGTCGACGGCGCCCCGGCCGCGTGGCAGCTGCGCCTGCGCAACGACGACGACGGCCAGGGCCTGAACGAGATGGGTGCAGCCCTCAAAGCCGGGCACGTCTACACCCTGGCCCGGGTCCGTACCAGCGAAGGCCCGGACGGCGACGTCGTCTTCGAGCGGTCCGCGGAGCGGCCGATGGGGTTGTGGGCCGAGGCCGGGCAGAACCTCCTGCGGATCGTGCCGCTGCTCGGCCCGGACGCGCCGCCGGCGGACGAAGTCGATGACCATCCCCTCGTAGCGTGGAGCCCGTGATTGCAGGGGAAGTTGGGATTCATGGGGTCCAAGAAGAAGCCGCCGTACGACGCCGATTTCCGTGAGGGCGCGGTGCGCATCGTGGTCGAGACCGGGAGGTCGGCCGGGGACGTCGCCGAGGAACTCGGCATCAACCCGGGCACCCTGCACAGCTGGGTGTCGCGGTGGCGGCGCAACGGGACGACCTGGCTCGGACCGGCCCGTACAACCGACAGCCGCCAGTGGCGGTGGCAGTGGCGGTGGCAGTGGCGGTCGGGTGCGGGAGGCCGAGCGGGCCGAGCTGGAGCGGCTGCGCCGGGAGATCAGGGAGAAGGACAAGCGGATCCGGGAGCTGGAGATGGAGCGTCATGTCTTCAAGCGATGCATGGCCCTCTGGGTGAAGTGACCGAGAACGCTCCGGAGGCGGTGGCCGCCTTCATCCGTAACCAAAGGGTCGAGCATGGCGTCCCGCACCGGGTGTCCCGCCGGGTGGTCGGGGTGAGCCAGACATGGTTCTACAAGTGGCGCCGGCGCCCTGACGAGCCGACGAAACGCGAGGTCAGGAGGGCCAGGCTGGAGGAGCGGATCATCCACTTCTTCACCGAGTCCGGCGGCACGTACGGCTCGCCGAGGATCACCTTGGACCTGTGGGCGGAGAACTGGAAGGTGTCGGTGAACACCGTCGCGGAGATCACGGCCTAGCTCGCTCTGCAGGGCCGCAAGCCGCCCAGGCGGCGGTCGCCGACCCGGCAGGGCAAGCGGAAGGCTGCCCCTGACCTGGTGAATCGCCGTTTCGACGCGGTGGCCCCGGACGTGCTCTGGTACGGGGATATGACGGAGATCGAGACCGGTGAGGGCCAGATCTATCTGGCCACGGTCCTGGATGCGTTCTCGCGCCGTTGCCTCGGCTACGCCCTGGGCGAGCACCATGACGCGGCCTTGGTCGGAGCGTCGTTGAAGATGGCCACCGCGACGCGCGGCGGCCCTCCAGCAGGATCCTCATCGGCACACTGCCATGTTCATCCCCGCTCCGGAGGGCGGCAGGGTGGGCTCGGCCGAACGGGGGTTTTGGCGTGCGGACCGGTGCCGGCGCCGCTGTTGCGGGTAGGCGGCGCGCATGAGCGGAATGAACCTCAGCAGCACCGCGTTCGACGACAAGACGGTGATCCCCCGCCGGTACAGCGGGGAGGGAGAGAACATCTCACCACCCCTGACCTGGTCGGGGGTGCCCGACGAGGCCACGGAGCTGGTGCTCCTGTGCGAGGACCCGGACGCGCCGGGGGCGACCTTCCTGCACTGGCTGGTGACCGGCATCGATCCGGGGATGACAGGTGTGGTGGAGGGCCAGAAGCCCCAGGGCGGCCTGCCCTGGCCCAACGGCTTCGGGCGCGTGGGCTGGGGAGGGCCGATGCCTCCACCGGGCCACGGGCCGCACCGGTACTTCTTCCGCGTGTACGCCCTGTCCGAGCCGCTGCCGCTGCACGACCGCCCGGGCGTCGAGGACGTGCACCGTGCCCTGAAAGGCAGGGAGCTGGCCTCGGGCACGCTGGTCGGGACCTATCAGCGCTGAGTGCGGCGCCGGTGGTAGCCGTGGGCGCCGTACATCCGGACGCGCCGGGCCGCGCAGGCCGTCCTGCGGTGTACTAGGCCGAGGGCCCGCCGCTCGTACCGCCCGGCGCGGCCCGGCGCGGTATCCCGGGGCGCCGACGCCGCCGGGCGCGCGTCCTCCTGCTGTTCGAGGCGCCAGAGCGGCCTGGTCGGCGACGGTCCAGCCGAGGCGCTCGTGGCCGAGATGCCACCACCGCCTGGCGGCTGATGATTGCAGCCGGCAGAGACGGGGCAGGCAGCTCCAATCGATCGGAGAGGCAGGGCACTCCTGATGACCGCGCCAGGCATGACCGCATTTGACGAGGTTTACCAACTTCCCGACCCGCGCGGCTATTTCACCCTGTTGTCCGAATACCGGACGCCGCATCACGCGCAGGTACCTTTCCGGCGCATCATCGAGGCTCGGCGCGCACAGCTGTCAGGCCCGGCGGAACCGTTCACGGTGTTGGACCTCTGCAGCTCGTACGGCATTAACGCGGCGCTGATCAACCATGACCTCACACTGGACGAGCTGAACGAGCACTACACCTCGGCCGAGGCCGCCAAGTTGAGCACCGACGAACTCATCGAATGGGACCGGTACTTCTATGCGGCCCGCCGCCGTCCCGACGCCGTACGGTTTCTAGGGCTCGACAAATCTGCGCCCGCCCTCTCGTACGCGCGAGCGGTCGGCCTTTTGGACGAGTGCTTCCCCGAGAACCTGGAGGCTGCGGAGCCCAGTGCCGGGTTGCTCCGCGCCGCGCGGACCATCCAGCTGATCACTCTCACCGGAGGTGCCAGCTTCCTGACCCCGCGGACCTTCCACTCGCTCCTCGGCACCGCTCCGGCGCAGGTCTGGGTAGCCGCCTTCGTGCTGCGGACCGTCTCGTACCAGGACATCGAGGCCTGCCTGGAGTCCTATGGCCTGACCACCGAAAGGGCAGAGGCCACCCATCCGCAGCGTCCCTTCACGGATCTTGCGGAGCAGCGGTACGCGATCCGCGCGGTGACCGCACTTGGCGAGGACCCTTCGGGGAAGGAGGCCGACGGATACTTCCACGCCCGGCTGCACCTGTCGCGTCCAGTGGGCGAGAAGGGGGTCGGTCTCGAGGAGTTCGTCAGTGTCTGAGCCGAGGGCCGCGGTCCGACTTCGCCCGCGCCATGTCTCGGGGCGTGGCCAGGGGTATGGCGGGCGGCAGCGTGCCGTCGAGCGTGGAGCCGTGCGCGGGCGGCTCCGGGGCAGACGGTCGCGGTCGGCGGCGGTATGCAGGGGGATCGCCTCCGGGAGGCGGAGTGTGGGGGCGACACGTCAAACCTGCGACCGCAAGCGACCGCCGTGGCCATCGTGCGCGCCGGAGTGCCGTAGGGTGGTGCTACCGACGCGGGGTGGAGCAGCTCGGTAGCTCGCTGGGCTCATAACCCAGAGGTCGCAGGTTCAAATCCTGTCCCCGCTACTGCTGGAAGAGGCCCGGATCTCATGGATCCGGGCCTCTTCTGTGTCCGGCACCAACCCAACCAAGACATCGGCATCGGTCGGACCCCTGGCCACCCTGAGCGTGCCGTTGCGTCAGCCAGGATGTGTCCTTGACCGTTTCGCGGGAGGATGCCAGGTCAGCAGACCTTTCTGCGTCGGTCCACCAGATTCAACGAACAGCTGGCGGGTTCAGTGCGCCGAAGTCGCCATGACTCTGCCGTGCTCACTCCGTGGGGGGGCGCCGGAACGTGCGGGACGGCGTTGCTCACATCCTGCGTCTGCGGTGCTGAGTGGCGGCGCTGCCGGCGCAGCCAGACCTACAGCACCAGCAGGGCAGCAGCACTCCGCAGACGCGAGGGTGAGAAACGCGGTGAAGCCGCTGATGTGACCGACCAGCCAGTCGAAGTTCTGCCCGAAGAAGCCGACCACGAAGGACAGGGGGAGAGACACGGTCGCGATGATCGTCAGCCGCTCCATCGTGGCGCTCTACCTGAGATTGATCTTGTTCTGCTCGACGGAAATCACCGCGATGTTCGCTTCCAGGACGGTGGTCAGAAGGTCTCGCTGCGCGGCGACCTCCTCGTTGACCAGCAGCAAGTGGTCGTGAACGTCGCGGAAGTAGGGCAGGAGTCCGGTCGGTGACTTGCCGGGCAGCAACCGTCGGGCGAGCACGGCGAGCAGCGGGTGCACGGCGCGGTAGAAGTCGGTGGCCTCGCGGCGGAGGGAGTAGATCCGCTCGGTCGGGGCGACCGTCCCGGAGAACACCGCGGCCTCGCTCTGTTCGATGTCGCGTTCGAGCTCCGCCACGACGGGCGCGTAGCTGTCGACGACCTGGTCGAGGATCGCCCACAGTGTCGAGACGCTGCTGGTCTGTAGCAGTTCGGGTCGGCGTTCGAGTCTCATGCGGGCGCCCGTCAGTTCGCTGGCGATGCCCTGGCGAACAGTGATCACGAAGTGCTCGGCGAGGAAGACGCTGATCTCGCCGGTATCGATCTCCTCGCGCTCATTGTCGTAGCGTGCTGTGCGCAGGATGATCAGCTCTGTGCCGTCCTCGTATTGCTCGGCCTTCGGCCGCAGGTGGAAGGCCTGGGCATCCTCGACCGCGAGATCGTGCAGTCCGAAGCTCTCACGTACGCGGGTCAATTCCTCGGGACCTGGTTCGAACATGCCCAGCCAGACGAATCCGCCCTGCTTGCAGTGGGCGGCCGCCTCCTCCAGCGGCACGGGGCCCTCGTGCTATCGGCGCCCGTCCAGGTAGTGTGCGCAGTCGACGGTCATGGTCTTCCTCCTAAGGGCCCGTAAAGAATCAAGGTGTGGGTTTCGCCTGTGGTGTGAGGGTGGCGCCGTGTGCAGTGGCGTAGACGAGGAGGCCGGCGAGGGTGGTCAGGTGTGCCGCCGCGGGTTCGAGGGTGTGCCCGTGCTGGTCCATCAGCTGCCTGATCTCGCCGGTGGCCTGGCGGATGGTGTCCTTGCTGACGGTGAACAGGCTGGCGAGCGCGGCGGGCGACAGGCCAAGGCGCTGGTGCAGCACGGTGGCCAGGACGCGGTCGGCCAGGTCCAGTTTGGCTCTGCGGCCGCCGCCCGGGGCCCGGCGTCGGGTGCCGCCGTCGCGCCGGGCGGTGCGGTCCGGGGCATGCAGCGCCTGCCAGGGAGCGGCCAAGGCCGTGGTCAGCCCGGTCAGTTCGGTGCCGGTCATGCCGGTCAGGCGGGATGCGACAGGGCCTCACGGCCGAGACTGGCGGCCGGTCCGCCGGGACCCGCGGGTTGGATGGGCTGGGGGTGCACGGTGTAGTTCCATTCGCCGTGGAAGGCGTGGCCGGTCAGCGGCACCGCGTTCAACTCGGCGTCGCTGATCTTCACCCCGGTGGGGTAGCGGCCGGGGTCCAGTTCGGCGTGGACGGTGAGCCCGGTGCGTGTGGTGGTCGCGGCGATGCTCTGCACGATGACCTCGTAGCTGGTCAGAGGGCGGCCGCGCCAGTTCATCGTGATCGCGGAGAACAGTCGGTGCTCGATCCGGTTCCATTTCGATGTGCCCGGAGGCATGTGACAGACGGTGACGGCCAGGCCGGTCTCGGCGGCGAAGGCTGCGAGTTCGGTCTTCCAGGCCCGGGTGCGGTAGCCGTTGGAGCCTCCGGCATCGGCGGTGATCAGCAGACGGGCGGCGCCGGGGTAGTCGAGGCGCCCTTGCCCGTTCCACCAGCGGCGGATCGACTCGACCGCGAACGCGGCGGTGTCGTGGTCGCATCCGATGCTGACCCAGCCGGTGTTCGCGGTGATGTCGTAAATCCCGTAGGGGGCAGCCCGGCCGAGCTCCTGATCGGGGAAGTCATGGGTGTCGACCCGCACCGGATCGCCCGTCGGCCGCCATTCGCGGCCCGCGTTCTTGAACTGGCCGACGTCCTTCTTTTTCGTGTCCACGCTGACCACCGGCCCACCGTCCGCCTGATGGTTCTTGGCCTGGTCGTTGATGTACTGGAACTGCGCATCCCTGTCGGGGTGCTGAGCACCCTCAAGGGTCTTCGCGTTGGCCTGCAGGCTGAAGCCGCTCTCCCGTAGCAGCCGACCCACGGTCGGCGCTGACACGTCACGCCCCTGCCGCGTCAGCTCCCCGGCCAGGCATCGCAGCGACTTCGTCGTCCACCGCAGCGGCGACATCGGATCGCCCCGCTCATCCGGCTCGACCAGCGCCAGCAACGCCGGAACGAGCAGCGGGTCAAGCTCCTCGGCGCTCTTGCGACCGCCGCCGTCACGGCGGACCCGGCCATCGGGCAGCGGGCCCTCACCGCCCTCCAACTCGAAGACACCCTTCCGCACCGTCGTCTCGCTCACCCCTGCCGCCCGCGCGACAGCCCGGACCCCGCCGTGCCCCAGCAGCCGGGCCTCGGTGGCCAGCGCCAGCCGTTGCTGCCGCTCATTCAGATGAGGCAACAACACCCTGAATCGCAGGGCAAGTTGGTCACGAACCTCGCTCGGCATGCGCATACCACACCAACGACAGAGAGACCGTGAAGCAACGCGTTGATTCTTTACGGGCCCTTAGCCGCGTTCATCAACCTCCGTGTCCTGAACCCCTAACACGAACACTGGCGGCGCGGCATCGAGGCCGCCGTCATCTACGCCCGCGAGCACGGCGACCTCAAGGTGCCGTTCACGTTCCGCGTCCCAGCCGCCGAAGACGCCGAGAAGCCTGGGTGGCCGGCCTCGCTCGCCTCGTTCCCGCTCGAGCAGTGGACCGCCGACGCCCGCCGCTTCTTCAACCACGGCGACATGGACGAGGAGCGCGTCGCCCAGCTGGAGAAACTCGGCATGGAGTTCGAGCAGACCTTCATGTTCTACCTGCCGCGGATCTGCGAACACTGCCTCAACCCGTCCTGCGCGGCCTCCTGCCCCTCCGGCGCCATCTACAAGCGGGAAGAGGACGGCATCGTCCTGGTCGACCAGGACCGCTGCCGCGGCTGGCGGATGTGCGTGACCGGCTGTCCCTACAAGAAGGTCTACTTCAACCACCGCACCGGCAAGGCCGAGAAGTGCACGCTCTGCTTCCCGCGCGTCGAGGTCGGCCTGCCCACAGGCTGCTCCGAGACCTGCGTCGGCCGGCTGCGCTACATCGGCCTCGTCCTCTACGACGCCGACAAGGTGCTGGAGGCCGCCTCCACCCCGAACGACACCGATCTGTACGAAGCCCAGCCTGGCGTCTTCCTCGACCCGAACGCCCCAGAGGTCGTGCGCGATGCGGAGAAGGCGGGCATCCCCCGGGACTGGATCGAGGCCGCCCAGCGCTCCCCGATCCACGCGCTGATCAACACGTACAAGGTGGCCCTGCCGCTGCACCCGGAGTACCGCACCCTGCCCATGGTCTGGTACATCCCCCCGCTTTCCCCGGTCGTCGACGCCGTCCGCGACACCGGCAAGGACGCCGAGGACCACCGCAACCTCTTCGCCGCCGTCGACGCCCTACGCATCCCCGTCGACTACCTCGCCCAGCTGTTCACCGCCGGCGACCCCGCCCCCGTCGACGCGGTCCTGCGCCGCCTGGCGGCCATGCGCGCCTACATGCGCGACATCAACCTCGGCCGCGAGCCGAACGCCGCGATCCCGGAGGCGGTCGGGATGGGAGAGGAGCAGATGTACGACATGTACAGGCTCCTGGCGCTGGCCAAGTACGACGAGCGGTACGTTATCCCGCCGGCGCACGCCGAACAGGCACACCAGCTGGAGGAACTGGCCACCGAGTGCAGCCTGGACTACGAGGGCGGCCCCGGCATGGGCGGCTCGGGCCCCTTCGGTGAGAGCTCCGGCGGCGCCGCACCCATCGCGGTGGAGAACTTCCAAGCCCTGCGCGACCGCCAGACCTCCGACACCCCCGCCACTCCCACCGACAAGGCCCACCCGCGTCAACCTGCTCATCTGGGACGGCAAGGGCGCCCCGCCCGGCCTGTTCCCGGACAAACCATCCGGCGGTGGCAGCGGTGCCACCGGGGGCAGTGGCGGGCAGGTCGAGCCGAAGCCATGAAAAGGAAGACGACGCGCGCAGCCCGCACCCAGCCCTGGCACTCCCACGTCTGGCAGGCCCAGTCCCTGCTGCTCGCCTACCCCGACCAACGGTTCGATCAGCGCCTGGCCCTGGCCGGCCGGGTCGCCTCCACCCTGCCGGAACCGGTCGCCCGCCCCCTGCTCCACTTCACTGCACATGCGGGGCAGAGCGCCACCACCGACCTGGCCACCGCCTACGTCGCCACCTTCGACCACCGCAAACGCTTCTGCCCGTACCTGACGTACTACGCCCACGGCGACACCTGAAAGCGCGGCGTCGCCATGCTGCAGCTGAAGCAGACATACGCGGCGGCCGGATGGCGCCTCGGCGACGACGAACTGCCCGACCACCTCGCCGTCGTCCTCGAGTTCGCCGCAGCAGACCCGGAAGCCGGACACCGTCTGCTCACCGAACACCGCGCCGGCCTGGAACTTCTGCGCCTGGCCCTGACCGACGACGGCTCCCCCTGGGCGCACGTCCTGGACTCCGTCTCCGCCACCCTGCCCCCGCTCGCCGGCGACGAGAGAGAAGCCGTCATGCGCCTCGCCGCCCAGGGCCCGCCCGAGGAACAGGTCGGTCTCGACCCGTACGCGTCTCCTGTGTTCCTGCCCGACCCCGTCGTAGGAGGTCCCCGATGACCGCACCCGCGCAGTACTTCACCCTCGCGGCCGAGACGGGCACCGGCGGCATCCTGCTCTGGGTCGTCCTGCCCTACCTCGCCCTTGCGGTCTTCGTTCTCGGTCACGTCTGGCGATACCGCTACGACAAGTTCGGCTGGACCACCCGCTCCTCCCAGCTCTACGAGAAGCGGCTGCTGCACATGGGCAGCCCGCTGTTCCACTTCGGCATCCTCGTTGTGCTCCTTGGCCATATCGGCGGCCTCGTCATCCCCGAGAGCTGGACCGATGGGGCCGGGATCAGCGAGCACATGTACCACGTCGGCGCGGTCGTTCTCGGCACGATCGCCGGCGGCGCCACCCTCGGCGGGCTCGCCATTCTGATCTACCGCCGCCGCACGGTCGGCCCGGTCTTCTCCGCCACCACCCGCAACGACAAGGCCATGTACGTCTCCCTGACGGTGACCATCGTGCTCGGCCTGTCCGCCACGGTGGTCGCGAACATCATCGGTGGAGGGTACAACTACCGCGAAACCATCTCCCCCTGGTTCCGCTCCATCTTCTACTTCCAGCCCGACCCGGCCCTGATGGCCGGAGCCCCGGTGCTGTTCCAGCTCCACGCGATCAGCGCGCTACTGCTGTTCGCGGCCTGGCCCTTCACCCGGCTCGTACACATGCTCACGGCCCCGCTGGGCTATCTGACCCGCCCCTACATCGTCTACCGCAGCCGCGACACGCAGCTCGGCGCCCG
This sequence comes from Streptomyces sp. NPDC006430, assembly GCF_040612395.1. NCBI lineage: Bacteria > Bacillati > Actinomycetota > Actinomycetes > Kitasatosporales > Streptomycetaceae > Streptomyces > Streptomyces sp. NPDC006430. The sequence goes on along the minus strand of NZ_JBEXQA010000042.1, from coordinate 479 downwards.
AAGCCCCCACCGCGGCTGGGAGCGCATCGGGTAGTTCAACGCCCCGCACGAGCGAAGGCCGCGAGCTCGGGTGTGGCAGCGCGTCCAGGGAGTACGGGGAGTTCACCGGGCCCGTCGAGCGCAAGGCCTCCATGCCGCCCTCGCGCCAGGCACGACGCCAGCGCTCCACCGACCGCACGCTCACCCGCAGCTCTTTCGCGATCAACGCGGTCTTCCCACCCGCCGCGAACCTCTCGCCTGCCTGGAGCCGGATCCCCTCACGAAACGCCCGACGCTCAGCGGTCAGGCCCCCACCCTCCGGATACCTCACCCACCGGCATACCGAAGGGATCACCAACCATCACGACCCGAGACAACCCGAAAACCTCAGTAACAAAGCACTACTAGCCTCGATCTTTCGTGACGGTCCGTCGGATTCTCCGGCGGGCCGTTTCGGGGTTGTGTGCTGGTCGTGGGTAGGCCGGTGGCCCGGCTGTCGC
>NZ_JBEXQA010000041.1:0-44511 GCF_040612395.1 Streptomyces sp. NPDC006430 | reverse complement strand
TGCTACGACCCCGCCATCCACCAAGCCAACAGCAAGATCAACGCGCCCACCGACGAGCCTCTGGCGGCATAGAGGTTGACTCAGGAAACTCATGCGTCCTCTTCAGTCCTTCTTCGTCTCGGGATCCATGGGGAGCACGGCGCTCACCTCGTACCCGCCGCCGGGGCGCGGGCCGGCGGTGAGCTCGCCCCCCAGCATGCCTGCCCGCTCCCGCATCCCCAGCAGCCCGTGCCCGGCTCCCTGCGAGGGTGGCGCGGGACGGGTCGGCGCGCTGTTCGCGACGCACAGGTGCAGTTCGCGCGGGCCGTACGCGATGCCGACCTCGACCCGTGAACCGGGCGCGTGGCGAAGGCAGTTGCTCAACGCCTCCTGCACGATCCGGTACGCGGTGAGCTCGACCCCCGGGGCGAGCGGGCGCCGTGTGCCGGCTATCTCGGTGGTGACGGCCAGCCCGGCACTGCGCACGTTGTCCACGAGGCCGTCCAGTTCGGCGAGGGTGGGCTGTGGATGGTGCGGGTTCGCCGGATCGTCCGGCTGTTCGGAGCGCAGCACGCCCAGGACCCGGCGCAGTTCCGTCAGGGCCTCCAACGCGTTCTCCCGGATGCCCGCCAGGTTCTCCTTGAGCTCTGCGGAAGGGTTGTCCACCAGGTGCGGTGCGACCTGCGCCTGGATCGAGATCACCGACATGTGGTGGGCGACGACGTCGTGCAGCTCGCGGGCGATCCGGTTGCGTTCCTCCAGCAGGGTGCGCTGGGCCCGCTCCTCCTCGGTGATCGTCTCCTGTTCCACGAGCTTGCCGCGGGCCAGCCGGGTGGCCCGCAGGGCGTATCCGAGCAGGCCGACGAAGCCGTAGAGCAGGACTGCCGGCAGGACGCTGCTCTGGCTGTGCTCCGGCTTGAACAGTGCCTCCGCCAGCCCGGTGCCTGCGAGGGAGACGCCGACGACCGTGACGGTCACCCGGGGCGGCACGCGCAGGGCGACCAGCAGCAGCACGGGCGCGAGGGCGAACAGCCCGCCCGCAGTCCAGGGCCAGGTCTGTCCGGACCCGACGTGGCCGTGGATCTGCCAGGCGCTCAGCCCGCCCGCCAGCAGTCCCAGCCACCAGCCCGCGATCGGTCGGAACATCGCGAGCAGGATGGAGGCGCCGGTCACGAGCGCCGTCACCAGCGGGAGCCCGCCGGTGACGCCGTAGTGGTCGCCGAGTTGTTCCGTGGTGAGGAAGCCGAAGAACAAGGCGGCGTAGCCGACCGCCAGATGAGGGAGCCGGTTCAGCCAGCGCGGCCGGGACATCTTGGGCAGCGGGTCCCGATCCAGGGTGAGCAGGTCCCCGGCCAGGGTCCGCAGGAACTCGCCCCGGGCCGTGACGGGCCGGCCCGAGTCCGCTTTCATTGGTGGGGTGTTGACCGTGGCCGGATACCTGGCCTGGGCTACGGGCGCGGCCAGGGGTTCGCTCTGCTCGTTCACGTCGGCCAGCCTAGGCATGACTGATCTCTTCGGTCGGTTCCAGCCGGGGGAGGGCGGTGGGGCGGGGATCCGCGACCGTCCGCGTCGCTGCGCTCCGCTGCGGGCGCTCGGCCTGCTCGTAGCTGCGGAACGCGGCCCAACAGACGCTCAGCGCGGCGGCGAACGCCGGAAGCCACAGCAGCCGGGCGGCTATCCAATACGGGGAGTCGGGCACGGTGTGGAGCCCGGGAAGATCGACGGGTGCCAGGAGCCCGAGCGCGGTGACGGCCATCATCGCCGTCTGGTGCCACAAGAAGATCGTCATCGCGGACAGGTTCGCCAGCGCCACCTTCGCCCAGGCCCGTGGCCGCCGCATGGCCCGCGCCAGCGGCTCGCGGAGCAGCAAGGCCAGCCCGCACTGGGCGAGACCGAACGCGACGGCGGCCAGCGTCGGCGGGTTCAGGTTCGATATCGAGGCCCCGGGAACACCGACCATCGACGCCGGATACCCACCCCACACCACCAGCGCAGCGGCCCCGGCCGCGCCCGCGCCCACCAGGACTGCGGCCGGGGCACGCCGGGCGAACGCGCCGCGGGACCATGCGACGCCGAGGGTGTAGGGGACGAGCCAGCCGGCGGCCACATTGACCCAGCCGATCCACTCGGGCCCGCCGAGAGCGAAACGCCACAGGTCCACGCCCGCCACCACGGCCAGTGGCCACAGCGGGTTGACCCGCGCCACGAGCGGGGTCGCGGCGGTGAGCGCGGCAAAGACGAGGAGGAACCACAGGGGGGAGAGGACAAGCTTGAGCAGCGTTTGGACGGTGCTCAGTTCCGCCCCGCCGAGTAGCATCCCGCCCGCCGCGACGGTCCAGAGGGTGAGTACCGCGGCGACCGGCCGGAACAGTCGCGACAGGCGCTGCCCCACCCATATCCGGTACGACATCCCGCACTCGCGCGCCGAGGCGTATCCGCGGGCAGCGACATGGCCGCCGACCAGGAAGAACACGGCCAGCGTCTGCAACATCCAGGACACCGGTGCCAGCCACGGCATATGGGACAGCGGACTGGTGGTGCTCAGGCCGCCGTTGGCGGTACTCAGGGCGGTGACCAGCCAGTGCCCCAGCACCACGCCGAGGATGGCGAAGGCCCGCAGTGCGTCCACGGTCCGGTCCCGGTCGGCGGGTGTTCCGGCGTCGATGCGGTCCGCGAGGGAAGACCATCGGGCGCGCGGCTTACGCACGGGGGACCTCCGGGGTGATGGGCATGGCGGTGCCGAGGACGATGCGGGTCAGGCTGTCGAGGGACTCGGTGCCCGGCTTGAGGTAGTCGCTGTGCCCGCCGGGTCCGGCCCGGAAGGGTCGGGCTCCGAAGGCGGGATCCACGGGATCGGTACCGAAGCCGATTCCTCCGAGGCGGACGTGGGGGACGTGAGCGATCCAGTCGCTGCCGCCCCGACCGGCCCAGACCCGAGCGCCGGTGGGCAGGTCGGCGGCGGAGTCGGCGCCGGTGCCCGGGCTGCCGAAGAGGGCCACGTCACTGACCTTGGGGCCGGTGCCGGTTCGGGCGCAGACCACGGACCCGTAGGAGTGGCACAGGAGGGAGAGCCGGGTATCGGGCAGGGTGTCTTGCCCCAAGTGCGTGAGGAACGAGGTGAGTTCGGCGGCGGCTGCGTCCGCCCGGTCCGTGGTCAGGACCGTCGTACTGACCGTGCCGGGGGTGTCGTACCCGAGCCAGGCGACCACGGCCGAGCCTGCGTGCTCGGCTCGGAGGTGCTGCTGCAGGGCGAGCGCCCCGGTCCGGAACCTCTGGTAGGTGTCCAACGTCGTGTCGGAACCGGGTATCAGGACGGTGACCCGGTCGGCGGTCTCCAGATCGCCGAGCACCTCGACGGCCCGCCCTTTGCCGCGACCGTCGAAGGCGAGGAACTGGGCCGTTCCGTCCGCTTCCATGGCGCGGAGCTTGGCGGCTCGGCCGGTGCGGCCGGCCTCCTGGGCCATGCGGGCCGCCTCGGCGAGGTTGGCGCGGTTGGCGGCGTACTTGGCCCGGGGCGCGCTCTGTTCGGAGAAAGCGGCGGGTGCAGGAGCGGGGACATCGGGAGAGGCGGCGGCGGACACCGGCAGCACGACGGCCGCAGCGACGAGGCCCGCCAACAGGGTGCGGCGCAGACGACCGCGGGGGCGTCCGGCGCTGCGTCCTTCGGGGCGTCCTTCGGGGCGGGGCATGGCGGGTCCCTCTTCCTTCGCTCGGTCCAGAGAGGTGGGCTTTCCTTCGCGTCTTCTCTGGTGTCGAAGTTAGGAATTGAGGGGCATCGATGGCGTCACACTGGGGACCGGCCTTTCAGGGTGGCTCTCAGGTATGACAGGGGATACCTGCGAGCCACGGACCGAGCCGCACGCTTCCATGAGGCGGCATCCCCAGGGCGGTCGACCTGCGTGCCGGGGATGACCTACGGCGGCAACGGCAACGGCAACGGCAACGGAGACGCAGACGGCAACGGAGACGCAGACGGCGACGGCGATGGAGGCCGGTGCAACGACCCGCCAGGGCACGGCCCATCGTGGCGAGTTCGCGTGACTCTGCGACACGGCGGGTCAGTCGCGGGCTGCTCTGCGCTCCCACAGCCGGGTGATGACGGTCAGCGGCCCAAGTGCGGCAATGTGCGGCGGGTGTCTCACGGGCAACAAGCCTTGCTCGCGGGCTTGTTGACGTCGACGCGATCCGCGTCCGGCAGTAGGGGCGGCCGCCGCACGGGTTTCGTCCGGGCCAGCGCCTCAGAGGCCGGCCGGCGTGGCGGGGGCGAGGGGAGGTGCCGTAAGGGCGTCCAGGGCCGCCGTGAGCCGGTCGAGGACGTGGACCGTTTCCGCGAAGGCCGCCTCGCCCAGTTCTTCCGCCAAGCGGGTGGCCAGGGCGGCGTGGCCCGGGCCGATGCGGGCGATGGCGGCCCGGCCCTCCTGCGTGGGGCGCAGCAGCTTCGCCCGCCGGTGGGCCGGGTTCGGGACGTACTCCGCCAGGCCCTGGGCCGCCAGTAGGTCCGCGATGCGCTGCACGCTCTGCCGGGTGATGCCCATGACCCGGGCGATGCCCGCCACCGGCAGGGGCTGCTGAAGCACGGCGCCCAGCACCTGCCACCGGGCGGCCGTCAGCCCGGCCGGCCTGGCGAGGTCTTCCGAGATCGCGAGGAACCGGCCGTTCAGCCCGAAGACCCCGAGCGCGGTGCGGCTCAGCAGGTCCTGTCGGGCCCGCGACGACAGCTGCGCAGCGGCAGCGGCATGCGCGGGTGCGGACGCAGGTCCGAGGCCGGACGCGGGCGTGGACGTGGACGCGGGCATGGACGCGGGCATGGACGCGGGCGTGGACGTGGACGCGCGGGCGTGTGCCGGTGGCGGCGCGGGCGACGACGCGGGTTCAGGCATCTCCGCGCTCCGCCGCCGCCATCAGGACCGGGAACGCGCTCGCGTCCGAGTCGTGGAAGAGGCGGTACCAGGCGTCCAGGACGTCCGGTTTGTATACGTCCAGCCGGGCGAAGACCTCCCGGGCCAGGGCCACCGGTTCCGTCGGTCCCGCGGTGATCAGGTCGCCGTCCGTCACCGCGTCGGCCTCGACGTACCGCGCGGCGCCCGCGTAGCCCGGCTGCTGGGCCAGGTAGGAGGAAGCCGCGCTGGTGTGGGCGCGGGCGTCGAGCAGGCCCGCACGGGCCAGTCCGGCCGTGGCGCCGCAGATCGCCGCGACCGGCACCCCGGCCGCCAGGAACTCCCGGGCCTTCTCGGCGAAGGGCGCCAGTTCGTCACCGGTGTCCCAGAGCGAGGCGCCCGTGAGGATGAGGAGGGAGGAGTGCTCGGGCGAGAGGTCCGCGAGGGCGAGGTCGGGCTGGATGCGGATGCCGCCCATGGTGGTGACCGGTGACGCGGCGGCGAAGCCGACCGTACGGACCTGGTGGCCGCGTTGGGTGAGGTGGGCGGTGGTGTGGCCGGTTTCCCAGTCGGCGTAGGTGTCGTAGACCGCCAGGTGGACCGGACGTGCGGTGGGCGTGGTCGAGGTCATCGGGGCCGCCTCCTCAGGGGTATATGACAGCAGGCTGTCATATCGGCAGTGTGCTGTCCATCACCTGGCGGCGTGCAGACACACTGCCGAGACCCGGCCCCCACCCACAGACAGTCCGCCGATATCCCTTCCCACCTGCGCACTTTTAGCGTGACCGCATGACCCCTCATGTCGCCACCGGTCCGATCGGCTCGAACGGCTCGCACCTCTCGAACGGCGCGGCCGTCAAGGCTGCCGATCGTGCCCACGTCTTCCACTCCTGGTCCGCCCAGGCCCTGATCGACCCGCTCGCCGTCGCCGGGGCCGAGGGGTCGTACTTCTGGGACTACGACGGCAAGCGCTACCTCGACTTCTCCTCCCAGCTGGTCAACACCAACATCGGCCACCAGCACCCCAAGGTCGTCGCCGCCATCCAGGAGCAGGCCGGCCGGCTCTGCACCCTCGCGCCCGGCTTCGCCGTCGACGTCCGCTCCGAGGCCGCGCGCCTGATCGCCGAGCGGACCCCCGGAGACCTGGACAAGGTCTTCTTCACCAACGGCGGCGCAGAGGCCGTCGAGAACGCCGTACGGATGGCCCGGCTGCACACCGGCCGCCAGAAGGTGCTCTCCACCTACCGCTCGTACCACGGGGCCACCGCCGCCGCGATCAACCTGACCGGCGACCCGCGCCGCTGGCCCTCCGACACGGCCGCCGCCGGGGTCGTCCACTTCTGGGGCCCGTACCTCTACCGCTCGGCCTTCCACGCCACCACCGAGGCCGAGGAGTGCGAGCGCGCCCTCACCCACCTCGCCGACACCATCGCCTTCGAGGGGCCGGCGACCATCGCCGCCATCATCCTGGAGAGCGTGCCCGGCACCGCGGGGATCATGACCCCGCCGCCCGGGTACCTCGCGGGCGTGCGCGAGCTCTGCGACCGGTACGGCATCGTCTTCATCCTGGACGAGGTCATGTCCGGCTTCGGGCGGACCGGCAAGTGGTTCGCCGCCGAGAACTGGGGGGTCACCCCCGACCTGATCACCTTCGCCAAGGGCGTGAACAGCGGATACGTTCCGCTCGGCGGCGTCGCCATCTCCGCCGCCATCGCCGAGACCTTCGCCACCCGCCCCTACCCGGGCGGCCTGACGTACTCCGGTCACCCCCTGGCCTGCGCCGCCGCCGTGGCGACGATCAACACCATGGCGGAGGAGGGCGTCGTCGAGCACGCCGCCCACCTCGGCGCGCACGTGATCGGTCCGGCGCTGGCCGAGATCGCCGAGCGGCACCCGTCGGTCGGTGAGGTCCGGGGTCTGGGCACCTTCTGGGCCCTGGAACTCGTACGGGACAAGGAGACGCGCGAGCCGCTCGTCCCGTACAACGCGGCCGGGGCCGACAACGCGCCGATGGCCGAGTTCGCGGCGGCCTGCAAGGCCTCCGGCCTGTGGCCCTTCGTCAACATGAACCGGACGCACGTCGTCCCGCCCTGCACCATCACGGAGGCGGAGGCCAAGGAGGGGCTGGCCCTGCTGGACGAGGCGCTGACGGTCGCGGACCGGCACACCACGAGCGGCTGATCATCCGGAGGGACCCCCGTCCCCGCATAACGGTCCACGATCGATCGGTTTCGGCCTCGCTGCCTGGCCTATGGTGTCCGAAGTTCTACTGAGGAGACGGACCCCTATGTCAGGCAGCGGCGCTGTCACCCGCAACACACTTCGCCAGCAGATCGCGGACGCGCTGCGCGACGAGGTGCTCGCGGGACGCCTGCCACCGGGCACCGAGTTCACGGTCAAGCAGATCGCCGAGCAGTACGAGGTCTCCGCGACCCCCGTACGCGAGGCACTGGTCGACCTCGCGGCCCAGGGGCTGCTGGAATCGGTCCAGCACCGGGGCTTCCGCGTGCGCGTCTACTCCGTGGACGACTTCCGGGAGATGATCGAGGCCCGTACGCTCATAGTGGACGGGATCTTCCGGCGGCTCGTCGAGCGCGGCACCGCGCCCGGCTCCGGCGAAATGCTGGTGTCGGTGCGCCGTCGTGCCGAAGAGGCGTGCCGGGCCGCGCAGAGCGGCTCGCTCGAAGTGCTGATCGGCTACGACCTGCGCTTCTGGAGGGAGCTGAGCGGGCTGGTCGGCAACACGTACATCTCGGATTTCCTGCACCGGATCCGCGTGCAGTGCTGGGTCTTCGCCGTGCCCCACCTGAAGGCGGAGCCCCATCCGCACCAGGGGCTGTGGTCCGGCCACAACGAGCTGGTCGACGCGGTGACCTGCGCGGACGCCGACGAGGTACGGCGCCTCGTGTACGCGTACAACCAGCACAGCCTGGACTGGGCTGCGGGTCTGAAGCCGGTCGGCACGTGAGCGGCGCGAGCGCGGACCGCGCATCCCGGACCGATGCGACAGAAGTGACCGATGCGACGGACGCGACGGACGTGACCGACGCGACGGCGATGCCCACGACGCCCGCGCCGACCGCCGAACCCGCCGCCTCGGCCTGGCTCGGCGCCGTCGGGCTCTCCGTCGTCATCCCCGCCCACGACGACGAGCACCGGATCGGCGCGACGCTCCACGCCCTGCGCGAACACCTCGACGCCCGCTTCGGCACCGGCCCCGGCACCTGGGAGCTCGTCGTCGTCGACGACGGCTCCACCGATGGCACGGCCCCGGTCGTCGAGTCCGCGGCGGCCGAGGAGCCCCGGATCCGGCTGATCCGCTCCGACCGCCACCGCGGCAGGGGCGCTGCGCTGCGCGCCGGGGTGCTCGCCTGCGCCGGCCGACGGGTGCTGCTCGCCGATGCGGGCCTCACGACGCCACTGGACGAGCTGGACCGCCTTGAGCAGGCCCTCGACCAGAGCAACCAGAGCAACCAGGGCAACCAGAGCAACCAGGGCAACCAGGGCGACGGGTTCCGGGCCGAGGGGTCCGTCTGCGCGGTCCTCGGCCGGTCCGGGAACCGCCTGGTCCGCGCCCTCGGCATCCCCGGAATACCCGGTTTCCGCTCCGATACCTGTCGCTTCGCCCTGTTCGACGGCGACCGGGCGCGCGCCGCCTTCGGCGCCTCGGCCCTCGACGGCCCGGCCATCGACGCAGAGGTGCTGCGCTGGGTGCGCCGCCAGGGCTGGGACGTGGCCGAGGTGCCGGTGCGCCGCAGCCCCGAGCGGGCTGCCGGGAAGACCGCCCGCCGCCGGGTCTCGGGCGACCGCCGCCGCGCGCTCGTCGAGCTGTTCCGGCTGAACGCCGGCGGCCTCGCCGTCGCCGCCGTCTTCATCGCCCTCTCCGCGTACGTCTTCCACGGGCTGTGGGCGGACCTCGACGGCCGCTACCTGGCCGACGCGCTCCAGGACCAGAACCAGTGGGAGTGGTTCGTCGGCGTCGCCACCGACAACATCACCCACCTGCGCAATCCGCTCTTCACCACCGCCCAGGGCATGCCCGACGGGGTGAACCTGATGGCGAACGCGACGATGCTCGGCCTGACCGTCCCGTTGATCCCGGTCACGCTCCTGTTCGGCGAGACCGTCACCTTCGCCCTGGTCCTCACGCTCGGCATGGCTGCCAGCGCCTGGACCTGGTACTGGCTGATCCGCCGCCGTTTCGTGGACAGCCGCTGGGCCGCAGCCGCGGGCGGGGCGCTCGCCGCGTTCGCACCGCCGATGGTGTCGCACGCCAACGGCCACCCGAACTTCGTCGTCCTGTTCATGATCCCGCTGATCATCGACCGGGCCCTGCGCCTGTGCGAGGGGCGCAACCAGGGCCGCGGCGTGGTCCGCGACGGGGTCCTGCTCGGCCTGTTCGCGACGTACCAGATCTTCCTCGGCGAGGAGCCGCTGCTCATCGCCGCGCTCGGCATGCTGGTCTTCTCTCTCGCCTACCTGCTGGTCGACCGTAGGCGTGCGCTCCAGGCCGCGCGCCCGCTGGGCCGCGGCCTGGTCGTCGCAGCAGCCGTGTGCCTGCCGCTGCTGGCCTTCCCGCTGTACTGGCAGTTCTTCGGCCCGCAGAGCTACCACTCGGTCCTGCACGGGGACAACGCCGGGAACAGCCCGCGCGCCCTGGTCGAGTACGCCGCCCGCTCCCTCTTCGGCAATGCCGAGACGGCGGGGCGGCTCTCGCTGAACACCACCGAACAGAACGCCTTCTACGGCTGGCCCCTGCTGGCCTTCGGCGTTGCCGTGTGCGTGTGGATGTGGCGCCGTGCGGCCGTCCGCGCGCTGGCGATCACCGGCGCCGTCGCGCTGCTGCTGTCCCTCGGGCCGTGGGTGCCCGTCCCGCGGACGGACGTCGTGCTGCCGGGGCCCTGGCGGCTGATGGTCAAGCTGCCGCTGTTCGAGTCGGTCATCGAGGGGCGCGTGGCGATGGTGTGCGCGCCCGTTCTGGGCGTGCTGCTGGCCCTCGCGCTGGACCGGATCGGACGTGTGCGGACGCGCGAGCTGCGTACGCTCGGCCTGCTCGGGGTGGCGGCGGCGCTGATCCCGGTGCTCCCGCTGCCGCTGGCCGTACGGGAGCGGGCGCCGGTGCCGGCGTTCATCGCCTCGGGCTCGTGGAAGGGCTACGTCAAGGACGGCGAAGTACTGGTTCCGGTACCGCTGCCGGACCCCGGCCAGGCAGACGCGCTGCACTGGCAGGTCGAGGCGGACTTCGGCTTCCGGCTGGCCGGAGGCTACTTCAACGGCCCGTGGGGGCCCGACCGGATCGGGATCTACGGGGCCACGCCACGGCACCTCTCGAACCTCCTCAGGGACGTCCGCTACGGGGCGCAGCCGCCGGAGATCACTCCGGACTGGCGGGAGCAGGCCCGGCAGGACCTCGCGTTCTGGAAGGCGGGCGCGGTCGTGCTGCCGTTCCAGGACCGGGGTGTGGAGCTGCGGGACATGCTCAGCGAGCTGCTCGGCAGGCAGCCGGAGAAGGTGCAGGACGTGTGGGTCTGGAGGGTGGGACCGGGGCAGCCGTAGCCCTCGGTTCGCTACAGGTTCTGCGCATCCCTTCGCGGAGGGTGTTCGGCGCACTACTCTGGCCGCATCGGCGACAACGACTGATCGGAGCCCGCGTGGCCTGTGACCTGTGGCTGGTCCCCCTTGTCGACGTGCTGTGCCACAGCCCCGACAACCCCTTCGCGGAAGAGATCGCCTCGTACGACAAGGCGCTGGGTGCGGCGGGGCTGCCGTCCGTTCCCGTCTTCGCCTACATGCCGGGCCTGAGCGGGGACGTGGCGCCCGTCGCCGGCTTCGACTACGACGCCCTGCACTTCCTGAGGCGGGCGTACCTGCTCCAGATCTGCGGGCTGCCGGTAACGCCGGTGGACGAGTTGGGCGGGGACTACGAGCAGCTGCTGGAGATGTTCGAGTCGACGGCGCAGCAGTCGCATCTGGTGTGGCACTACGACCACGCCGGGGCGTACGTGCCGGTGGACTTCGCCGCCCCGTTGGCCAATGAGGAGCTGTTGGCCGGGGGCGGGCCGCTGGGGTCGGTGCAGGGGCTGTTGCGGGAGCTGATGGTGGTGGCGCCCGCGATCGGGATCGATCCGGGAAATCCGCCGGCGGCGCCGGTGGCGCCGGGGCGGGCGACGTCGTTGGAGGAGCCGGCGGGGCCGATTCCGCACGACGACAGTCCGTTTGCACGGGAGCGGCACGTCTGGTTGGGCCTGCACGCCGCGGCGACGAGGAGTCTTGGCCAAGGCTCCATGATCATTTTTAGTTGACCGCCCGTCCTGCCGGCTCCGCACTGGTACCGATCCCCTGAGTGCCCGATCCCCCGAGTACCCGGTCACCTGCGCACCGGACGCCCTGACGCCCTGACGCCCGGAATCCCCGGCCCCCACAGCCCCGCCGGCAGCAGCGGTCAGCGGGGCTGTTCCGGGGGGCGCTGGCGCGGCATGTTCGGGCGGGTGCCCGGGGGGAGCGGGAAGCGAGTCGGGGGCAGGCCCGCCTCGGCTCGGGAGGAGGGGGTGCCCAGGGACTGCATCACCAGGGGCGCCGGGCCCGAGGAGAACTCCACCATCCATTCCGCGGTCTCGGAGCGCACCAGCTCCGTCACGTCCTCCGAGAAGCGCCGCAGGACCGTCAGGCACCGCTCCGCCGCCTCGCTGGCCGTACCCTCCGTGGGCCCCAGCACCTCCCGTACGTTCTCCGAGGCCCAGTCGAACTGGAGCGTCTGGAGGCGACGCTGGACCGCCTGGGCCGTCGCCACGTCCCGCATCCAGCCCGAGGTCAGCCCGAAGAACCGATCGCAGGCCAGGCAGGCGGCGCCGAGCAGGAGGGACAGGTAGCCGTACGGCATCGCGCCCGGGCCGGACCCGCTGAGCTCCAGCAGCGGCATCGAGGCACCGGCGACCGCACCCGCCGCCGCGCCGACCCGCAGGATCCGCGCGCCCCGGCGCTTCCAGGCACGGTCGGACAGGTACCACTCCGCGGTGCGCAGCGCATCGGCCTCGACCCGCCGGTAGAGCTCGTCCAGCCGCTCGGCCGGCTCGCCCCAGTCCCCGAGGGGGAACGGTCCGCCGGTCAGATCGCCCGCCGCCATCGGTCCGCTGCCCTCCTCCCGGGGATCCCGGGGATCCCGGGGTGGCCCCTCGGGCTGCATCTCCGGCTGGCTCACCCGGCACTCCCTCTGCCTGCGCTGACGTGTGGTGGTGCGCGTGTGCGCAATGATGCGCATGCTCTTCCTACCTTCGAATGGCGGCCGATGGGCGGCGAATCCCCGGTTTTCCGCTCGCAAGGAGGTCTCCATCAGGTACGCGTGCGCCCCGTCGCTCACTCGAAAGAGTTGGTCCTCACGGCGTAGGGCGCGCCGCGCGGGGAGCACGTAGGCTCGGATTGACCAAGCGTCCCGACGTTACGGAGTGAGTGACCTGTGATTCCCGGTGGTGGCCAGCCCAACATGCAGCAGCTGCTCCAGCAGGCCCAGAAGATGCAGCAGGACCTTGCGGCGGCGCAGGAAGAGCTGGCGCACGCAGAGGTCCACGGCCAGGCCGGCGGCGGTCTGGTCAGGGCGACCGTTACCGGTTCCGGCGAACTGCGTGCGCTGGTGATCGACCCGAAGGCCGTGGACCCCGAGGACACCGAGACCCTCGCCGATCTGGTCGTCGCGGCGGTCCAGGCGGCCAACGAGAACGCCCAGGCGCTGCAGCAGGAGAAGCTGGGCCCGCTGGCCCAGGGCCTCGGCGGCGGCAGCGGCATCCCCGGCCTCCCGTTCTAGTTCTTCCACCCCCGTTCCTCCCCGAAAGAAGGCAGTCCGTTGTACGAAGGCGTGGTCCAGGACCTGATCGACGAACTGGGCAGGCTGCCCGGCGTCGGGCCCAAGAGCGCGCAGCGGATCGCCTTCCACATCCTGCAGGCGGAGCCCACCGACGTCCGACGCCTCGCGCACGCGCTGCTGGAGGTCAAGGACAAGGTCCGGTTCTGTGCGGTGTGCGGGAACGTGGCGCAGGAGGAGCGGTGCGGGATCTGCCGCGACCCCCGCCGCGACACGACGGTCATCTGTGTCGTGGAGGAGCCGAAGGACGTGGTCGCCATCGAGCGGACCCGCGAGTTCCGGGGCAAGTACCACGTCCTCGGGGGCGCGATCAGCCCGATCGAGGGCGTCGGTCCGGACGACCTGCGCATCCGCGAGCTGCTCGCCCGTCTCGCGGACGGCGAGGTGACCGAGCTGATCCTCGCCACCGACCCGAACCTGGAGGGCGAGGCGACCGCCACCTACCTCGCCCGCATGATCAAGCCCATGGGCCTGAAGGTCACCCGCCTGGCCAGCGGGCTCCCCGTCGGGGGAGATCTGGAGTACGCGGACGAGGTCACGCTCGGGCGGGCCTTTGAAGGAAGGCGACTTCTCGATGTCTGACGCAACGCTGCACGCCTTGGCTCAGGATCCGGACGACTTCGCCGTCCAGATCGCGGACCAGATCGAGTCCTTCATCGTCGCGGTCACCGAGGTGGCCAAGGGAGAGGACCCGGACAGCGCGGTGCCCTTCCTCCTCCTGGAGGTGTCCCAGCTCCTGCTGGCGGGCGGTCGGCTGGGTGCGTACCAGGACGTCCTGCCCGACGAGCGCTACGAGCCCGACCTCGGGCCGGAGCCGGATGTGGACGAGCTGCGCGAGCGGCTCGCGTACATGCTGGAGCCGGTCGACGTGTACTCCGAGGTCTTCGACCCGTACGAGCCGCGCAAGGCGCCGGTCGCGCACCGGATCTCCGACGACCTGGCCGACGTGGTGGCGGACCTGCGGCACGGCCTGGCGCACTACGGGGCGGGCCGGACGGCCGAGGCGCTGTGGTGGTGGCAGTTCTCGTACTTCTCCAACTGGGGCTCGACGGCCTCGGCCACGCTGCGCGCCCTCCAGTCGCTGGTGGCGCACGTCCGGCTGGACCAGCCGCTGGAGGCCCTGGACGGCCTGGACACCGACGAGGACCTGGCCGAGGACGACCTCGCCGAGCAGGCTGGACGGGTGATGGCCGAGGAAATCGGTGCCCGGCTCGGTCTGCCCGGGAAATAGGGAACAAATAGGGAACCCGGGCTTTGATCTGATCGTCTCATGATGTGGTACGAAGCAGTCGGATCGCGGCCGCTCGTTACACTGCACCAGCAATGAGACGGACTGAGCGAGGAGCGCACGTGGGCCTTGTCGTGCAGAAGTACGGAGGCTCCTCCGTAGCCGATGCCGAAGGCATCAAGCGCGTCGCCAAGCGGATCGTGGACGCCAAGAAGAACGGCCACCAGGTGGTCGTCGTGGTTTCCGCGATGGGCGACACGACGGACGAGCTGATCGATCTCGCCGAGCAGGTATCCCCGATGCCGGCCGGGCGCGAATTCGACATGCTGCTGACCGCCGGAGAGCGTATCGCCATGGCCCTGCTGGCCATGGCGATCAAAAACCTGGGCCACGAGGCCCAGTCGTTCACCGGTAGCCAGGCAGGCGTCATCACCGACTCGGTCCACAACAAAGCGCGCATCATCGATGTCACGCCGGGCCGTATCCGCACTGCGCTGGACGAGGGCAACATCGCCATCGTCGCCGGCTTCCAGGGCGTGTCGGCGGACAGCAAGGACATCACCACCCTCGGTCGGGGCGGCTCGGACACGACTGCCGTCGCCCTCGCCGCGGCGCTGGACGCCGAGGTCTGCGAGATCTACACCGACGTCGACGGCGTCTTCACCGCGGACCCCCGCGTCGTGAAGAAGGCGAAGAAGATCGACTGGATCTCCTCCGAGGACATGCTGGAGCTCGCCGCCTCCGGTTCCAAGGTGCTGCTGCACCGCTGTGTCGAGTACGCACGCCGATACAACATCCCGATCCACGTCCGCTCGTCCTTCTCGGGACTGCCGGGCACCTGGGTCAGCAACGAGAATCCGCAAGGGGACGAGCAGGTGGAGCACGCCATCATCTCCGGAGTCGCTCACGACGTCTCCGAAGCCAAGATCACGGTCGTCGGCGTCCCGGACAAGCCGGGCGAGGCCGCGGCGATCTTCCGGGCCATCGCGGACGCCGAGATCAACATCGACATGATCGTGCAGAACGTGTCCGCCGCCGCCACGGGCCTGACGGACATCTCCTTCACCCTCCCCAAGACCGAGGGCCACAAGGCCATCGACGCCTTGGAGAAGGCGAAGGGCGTGATCGGCTTCGACTCCCTGCGCTACGACGACCAGATCGGCAAGATCTCCCTGGTCGGCGCCGGCATGAAGACGAACCCGGGCGTCACCGCCTCCTTCTTCCAGGCGCTGTCCGACGCGGGCGTCAACATCGAGCTGATCTCGACCTCCGAGATCCGCATCTCGGTCGTGACCCGCCAGGACGACGTCAACGAGGCCGTCCGCGCCGTGCACACGGCCTTCGGCCTCGACTCCGACAGCGACGAGGCCGTCGTCTACGGAGGCACCGGACGATGACCGAGACCCGGTCGACCCCGGCACCGGCGCTCGCCGTGGTCGGGGCGACCGGAGCAGTCGGCTCCGTAGTGCTCCAGATCCTGTCCCAGCGGGCGGACGTCTGGGGCGACATACGTTTGATCGCCTCCACCCGCTCGGCCGGCCGCATGCTGGCCGTGCGCGGGCGGGAGAGCGAGGTGCTCGCCCTCACCGAGGACGCCTTCGACGGCTTCGGCACGGGCGACGTGGTGCTGTTCCTGACCCCGGCCGAGATCTCGGCCCGCTGGGCGCCCGTCGTCGTCGCGCGCGGAGCCGTCGTCGTCGATCAGTCCGCGGCCTTCCGGGAGGACCCCGAGGTGCCGTTGGTGGTGCCCGAGGTCAACGCGCAGGCCGTACGGAACCGCCCGCGCGGGATCGTCGCGAGCCCGGACTGCGTCACCGCGGCGATGATCGCGGCCCTGGGCGCACTGCACGCCGAGTACGCGCTGGCCGACCTCACCGTGTCCTCGTACCAGGCCGCGAGCGCCGTCGGCCGGGTCGGCTCCGAGACGCTGCGCCGCCAACTGTCGGCCGTGGCCGGTACCTCCCTGGGGGAGCAGACCGGGGACGTGCGCCGCGCCGTGGGCGAGGACACCGGCCCCTTCGCCGCCCCCCTCGCCCTGAACGTGGTGCCGTGGTCCGGCGAGCTCCGCGAGGGCGGCTGGTCCTCGCACGAGCTGGCCGTACGCGCACAGACGCGCCGGGTCCTGCACCTGGAAGCGCTCCCGGTGGCGGTCACCTGCGTACAGGTGCCGGTACTGACCGGGCATTCGCTGAGCGTGCGGGCCCGGTTCGAGACCGAGGTGAGAGCCGTGCGCGCCCGGGAGGTCCTGGAGGCCGCGCCCGGCGTGGTCGTGGTGGACGACCCGGCGACCGGGGAGTTCCCGACTCCGGTGGACGCCGCGGGGACGGATCCGGCCTGGGTGGGGCGGCTGCGGGCCTCGCTCGACGATCCGCGCTCCCTGGAGTTCTTCGTGTGCGCCGACAACCTCCGCAACGGATCCGCCCTGAACGCCACGCAGATCGCGGAACTGATCGCAGGTGAATTCGCGTAATTCACTTTGTAGGATCAGTGCTGATCCCTTGATCAAGGTGATGGCCTGACTGCCGCCTGGACGGGCGGGGCAATCAGGAAGAGCGGGTACGCATGAGGGCAATGGGGATATTGCTGGTGAAGCTGCCTCGTGCGTACAACCCTGGTGGGGGGATGCGTGTCCAACGGGCGTGGCAGAGGGACTTCTCGACTTCACCGTCGTACCGGCGCGCAGCGCGATCGGTGCGCCGCGTCGGCCTTCCCGCTCGGCCAGCGGCTTCCCGGTGATCGTTCCCGTCCCTCCGGCCGCGTCGGCCGGCGTACCGACCCGGGGCGGTCGCATGCCCGCGCCCCGCGATAGCGCGGAGGCCGCAGGGAGCCGGGAGGAGGCGTCCGCCGTCGAGGCGACTGTCGTCGCCGGCACCACGGTCGACCACCTCACCGAGACCTACCAGGCCCACTACCGCTCACTGCTCGGCCTGGCCGCGCTGCTCCTCGACGACACCGCCTCCTGCGAGGACGTGGTCCAAGAGGCCTTCATCCGCGTCCACTCGGCCCGGAGCCGGGTGCGCGATCGGGACAAGACACTGGCGTATCTGCGCCAGACCGTCGTCAACCTCTCGCGCTCCGCGCTGCGCCGCCGCATCCTCGGCCTCAAGCTGCTCTCGAAGCCGATGCCGGACATGGCCAGCGCCGAGGAGGGCGCGTACGACCAGCTGGAACGGGACGATCTCATCAAGGCGATGCGCGGACTTCAGCGGCGTCAGCGCGAGGTGTTGGTGCTGCGGTACTTCGCGGACATGACCGAAGCCCAGGTCGCCGAGACGCTCGGCGTCTCGCTCGGCTCGGTGAAGGCGTACGGATCGCGGGGCATTGCCGCGCTGCGGGTGGCGATGGAGGCTGCGCAGTCATGATGGACGACCACACTCAGCCGGGCGGGGCGGGCGAGGAGCAGGCGCTGCGGAGCCTGCTCCGCGGAGCCGTCGAGGGCCTGGAGCCCTCCCAGGGCGCGCTGGAGCGGCTGCGGTACGCCGTCCCCGTACGCCGGACCCGTAAGCGGCAGGCCATCGTCGGGGCCGCGGCAGCTGCGCTGCTGGCCGGTACGGCCGTCCCGGCGGCCCTGCACCTGCACATCACCGGCGCCGAGGGCGGCTCCGCCGACCACTCCGCCATGGCCGGTCACGGCGAGGCGCCCGGCGCCACGGCGGGCGGCAGCGCCTCCCATCCGCACCAGAACGGTGCGGGCACGGCGCCCAAGGCCTCCAAGTCCGCCGGCAACGGGACGGAGACGGGCGGAGCCGGCGTGCAGCCGGACCCGCAGGCCGGCGGATCCCAGAGCGGCGGCGGGACGGCCGGCCCGTCCTCGGCGGGCGCTTCGGCGGGCGCCTCGGTGGGTGCCTCGGCAGGCACGGGCCCGCTGCCCCCGGCGACGGCGCCCGGCGTGCCCGGGTGCAGCGCGGAACAGCTCGGCGTGCAGGGCAGTGCCCGTGCCCCGGAGGCCGACGGCAAGGTGTACGGCCGTTTCAAGGTCACCAACGTCTCGGCGCGCGGCTGCACCGTGGTCGGCCCGGACACCGTGACCGCGGCCTCGGTGACGGCCTCCGTGCCCGGTCAGGCCTCCGGGGTCACCGTGGTCGGCCACACGGCGGGAGACCCGGCGGCCGGGCTGCCCGACCCGTCGGCGGAGGCGCCGCTGCTGCTGCTCCAGCCGTACACGGCGTACGAGGTCCGCTTCGCGTGGGTGCCCTCGGCGCAGTCCTGCCCGGCGGCCTCGCCCGACTCGGGGACCAAGCCCCCGTCGGGCGACTCGCCGAGCCCGGTGCAGCGCTCGGCAGGCGACGGGTCGGCGGTGGCGGGCACGGAGCCGAACACCGGCGGCACGGCCCCGGACACGACCGGGGTGGCGGTGACCCACACGCCGAACACGGCGCTGCCGGGTGCGCCGACCACGCAGACCACCATCCCCGCGGCCTGCGGGGGGACGGTCTACCGGACGGGCGTCATTCCGCTGGACGCGCCGAACCCGTAGCGGCTGCCGAACTCGTTGCCGGCGGTCCCGTTGTTGCCGCCGTAGCCGTAGCCGTAGCCGTAGCCGTAGCCGTAGCCGGTTCCTCGGCCGTCGGTTCCGGGAGCAGGCCGGCCTCGGCGTCGCGCAGGGTCTCCACCTCGCGGCGGTAGAGCCGGAACCACATGAACAGCACGAAGGCGGCGAAGACGAACCACTCGCCGGTGTAGCCGAGGTTCTGGAAGGCCTTCAGGTCGAGCCCGGTGTTGTTCGGTGCCTGGGCGGGCACCGGAGTCATCCCGTCCGACGGGGTCTGCACCGTCAGCCAGGCGTCGTACAGCTCGTACGGCACGAGGTTGACCAGTGAGGCGGCTCCGATCACCCCGAGCTGCCCGGCCGGCAGGCCGCCCTCGGCGTGCACGCCCTTGGTGGTGGAGTTCTCGGAGGCCTGGAGTGCCCCGGTGACCTCGACCCGCCCGGTCGGCGCGGCGGGTGCCCCGGCCGCGTCCGCGGCGCCCGGCAGCCAGCCCCGGACCACGGGAATCGTCTTGCCGGAGTCGGTCTTCAGCAGGGTCAGGACGTAGAAGCCGGACTTCCCGTCGAGCCGCCGGTCGGGGACCAGGAGTTGGTCGGCGTACTCCCCGGAGGCGGACGCGAGGCGTCCGGAGGTCCTCTTGTCGACGGGGAGCAGGGACTCCAGCGGCGCTGCGGGCTCGGCCCCGGGACGCTCGGAGGTCGCCTCCTGGTGGGTGGCGACGCGGTCCTCGAACCGGCCGAGCTGCCAGGTGCCCATGAACAGGCAGAAGGGAACCGCGAGCGCGACGAAGACGTTGATCCCCCACCAGCGCGGGGTCAGGAGAAACCGGTGCACCCCACCACCGTACGGGGAGTGCACCGGATCTTCGGGGCCGGGGCGGGCGGGACCGGTACCCGGCTGCGGCCGGGGCGGCCGGGGCGGCAGCGGCCGGGCGTTGCGGCAGCCGTCGCGGCACGCCCTGCGGCAGGTCCCACCGCACTGTTGCGGCAGGCCCTACGGCAGGTGCTTCTGCACGAATTCGAGCTCCATCCGGACCTGCTTGATCCGCTCCTCCACGACGAGCGAGCCGTGACCGGCGTCGTAGCGGTACACCTCGTGCACCGCCCCGCGCGCCGCCAGCCGCTCGACGTAGTTGTCGATCTGCCGGATCGGGCAGCGCGGGTCGTTGACGCCCGCCGCGATGTGGACGGGGGCCTTCACCGCGTCGACGTACGTGAGGGGCGAGGAGGCCTCGAAGCGGTCCGGTACCTCCTCCGGCGTGCCGCCGAAGAGGGTGCGGTCCAGGGACTTCAGCGCTTCCATCTCGTCGTGGTACGCCGCGACATAGTCGGCGACCGGCACGGCGGCCAGCCCCACGGCCCAGGCGTCGGGCTGCGTGCCGAGGCCCAGCAGGGTCAGGTAGCCGCCCCAGGAGCCGCCCGAGAGCACCAGCCGCGCCGGATCGGCGAGACCCGAGGCCACCGCCCACTCCCGGACGGCCGCGATGTCTTCCAACTCGATCAGGCCGACCCGGTGCTTGAGGGCGTCGGTCCACGCGCGGCCGTAGCCCGTCGAGCCCCGGTAGTTGACCCGGACGACGGCGAAGCCGTGGTCCAGCCAGGCCGCCGGGGTCGCCGCGAAGGAGTCGCTGTCGTGCCAGGTCGGGCCGCCATGCACCTCGAAGACGGTCGGGAAGGGCCCGTCGCCGTGGCCCGCGGGCCGCTGGGCGAGCGCGTGGATCCGCCCACCGGGTCCGTCCACCCACACGTCCTCCACCGGCACCGAGCCGGGCGGCCGGAAGCCGGGGGGATCGAGGACGACCCCGCCCGCGGTGGACCGTACGGACGAGGGCTCGGCCGCGGAGGACCACTGGTACTCCACCGTCCCGTCGGGCCGGGCCGTCGCACCCGAGACGGTGCCGGGCGGCGTGTTGACCCGTACGAGCTCCCGCGCGGCCAGGTCGTAGCGCCAGAGCTCGCTGCGCGCCTCGAAGCCGTGCTCGATCAGCAAGGCGGAGCCGTCCGGGTACCACTCGGCGCCCACATCGCCCGGCAGGTCGATCGCCAGATCCTCCTGGGCGCCGGTGGCCACGTCCCACACCATCGGCTCCCAGCGGCCGCGCCGCTGGTGGCCGACCAGCAGCCGGGTGTCACCGGCGACCGGGGCGAAGCCGAGCACCTCCAGGCCCAGCTCCACGGAGCCGCCCTCGGAGTCGTCGAGCTCGGCGACGGTGGCGCCGTCGAGGGTGACCACGCGCAGCGCCGAGTGCATGGCGTCGCCGTGCTCGGTGTGCTCGATCGCGATCAGGGTCCCGTCGTGGGACAGGTCGCCGACGCCTGCCGACTCCCGGTGCCGGTAGATCACCACGGGCTCCGTGCCGTCCGGCCGGACCACGTGGACGGTCGAGCCTTCCTCGTCGGTGGACCGGCCCACGACCGCCGTCCCGTCACGGCCGATGGCCAGCCCTGCGGGGTACGAGGGCAGGAGACCGGGGGTGGCCGGCTCGTCCGGGCCGCCCGTGAACGGCTGGCGCACCCAGGTGCCGAACTCGTCGCCGTCGGTGTCGGAGAACCACCAGATCCACTCGCCGTCGGGGGAGAGGGTTCCGTCGGTGGTCCCGTTGGGGCGGTCGGTGGCCTGCCGCTGCGTGCCGGTGGCGCGGTCCCAGGCGTAGAGCTCGTACGTACCGGTCGCGTTCGAGACGAAGAGCGAGCGGTCGGGGGCGTCCTCGGCCCAGTCGGGCAGCCCTACGCGCGGCGCACGGAAACGCTTCTCCCAGTCGGGCACGGCCGTGTTGTCAGTCATACCCCTATGTAACCCGATTGGCGCTGTCGGATGGTCGTGAAGAGCGGGAGGGGGCAGCGTGGGCGGGGTCCCACCCAGCCGTTTTCCCGTGAGGAGTGATCATGGCGAACCCGCGCAAGGAGCCGTCCCAGGAGAACCGTCGGTCGTCGGAGTCCCGTACCCCGCAGAAACCGGCACAGCTGGTCGAGGACGTCCGACAGGCCCAGATGGAGGCCATGAAGGAGGACCGGATGCGCGAGCAGCAGCGCAGGGGCGGGCGCCGCTGACGCCCGCTCTGGATGCCACCTCCTTCGAACCGAGGGAAAGTGGAGGGCGTACGCCCTCCGGAGCGCCCCGAGGAGGATCGATCATGGCCAAGAAGGCTCGCACCGGTACGTCACAAGCCGCAGAGCGCGAACACGAGCGGGCGAAGAACACGGCGGCCGAGGCGCGCTCCAAGGCCGCGGTCAGAGATATGCAATCGGTGTCCGCGAAGACGCGAGGCATGCAGCAGAAGGCCCAGGCCAAGCGCGGCTGAAGCGTCGTTGCACCGGTCCGGCCTGTGGTTTCCACGGAAACCACAGGCCGCGGTCGTACGCTGACCGCATGCGGATGATCGTCCGGGGCGCCCGGCTGCTGCACACCGAGGGCCTCTGCGACGTCGAGGTGGCCGAGGACGGTTGCATCGCGCGCGTGGTCCCGTACGACGACCAGAAGGAGCCGCCGGCCACCGGCGTGCTGATCGAGGCCCACGGCGGGCTGCTGTCGGCCCCCTTCGTCGAGCCGCACATCCACCTCGACACGGCTCTGACCGCCGGGGAGCCGCGCCCGAACGCCTCCGGGACGCTCTGGGAGGGCATCGCCTGCTGGAGCGAGCGCAAACGGACCCTGACCCGTGAGGACGTGATCGCGCGGGCCACGGAGGTGCTGCGCTGGCAAGCGGCCCAGGGCGTGCTGCACGTGCGGACGCACTGCGACGTCACCGACCCCGCGCTGACCGCGCTCGACGCGCTGCTGGAGGTCCGCGACCGGGTCCGGGACTTCATGACCCTCCAGATCGTCGCCTTCCCGCAGGAGGGCATCGTCTCCTTCCCCGACGGGGAGGCGCTGCTGCGCGAGGCGGTCGCGCGCGGAGCGGACGTGGTCGGTGCGATCCCGCACTTCGAGGACACCCGCGAGGACGGGGTCGCATCCCTGGGGATCGCCTTCGCCCTGGCCGAGGAACACGGGCTGCGCGTGGACGCCCACTGCGACGAGATCGACGACGAACAGTCCCGGTTCGTGGAGGTGCTGGCCGCGCTGGCGCTGCGCTCGGGGCTGCGGGAGCGGGCGACGGCCTCGCACACGACGGCGATGGGCTCCTACGGCGGTGCCTACAGCTTCAAACTCCAGCGGCTGTTGACGCGTTCCGGGATCAACCTGGTCTCCAACCCCTTCGCCAACCTCAACCTCCAGGGCCGTTTCGACGCCTACCCGAAGCGGCGCGGCCTGACCCAGGTCAAGGAGATGCTGGCGGCGGGGGTCAACGTGGCCTTCGGCCACGACGACGTGATGGACCCGTGGAACGCGCTGGGCACCGCCAATCCGCTCCAGACCGCCCTGGTCGGGCTGTACGCGGCCCAGCTCACCGGCGCGGAGGAAATCCCGCTGGCCTTCTCGATGGTGACGGACCGTGCGGCACGGGTGCTGGGCCTTTCGGCCGAGGAGTACGGCATCGCCGAGGGCGCGCCCGCCTCGTTCGTGCTGTTGCCGGCCGAGAGCGCCGGCGAGGCGATCCGCCGCCAGGTCCGGCCGCGGTACGTGGTCGTGCACGGCACGGTCCTCGCCGAGACCCCGCCGGCGCCGACCAGGCTGAACTGGCCCGGGGGGCCGCCGGTGCAGGTGGACTTCAGCCGGTCGTGAGCCCGAGCCCGCCCGGAGCCCGAGTCCGCCCGGAGCCCGAGCCCGTCCGGAGCCCGAGCCCGCCCGGCCCCGACACCGCACCGGGGCGTTCAGAGACCGCGCTCGATCATCCCGATCAGGTCCTGGCCCGCCTGGTGGGCCTGCTCGGGGGTGACCCCGCGCAGCGGCCCGTCGATCATCGCGCTGACCCCGGTGCCGGCGCAGTCCGTCGCCTGGGGCGCGGCGGCAAGCGCTCCCCCGCCGCGTCGCCCCGCTGGGCGGTCCGCCCCGGCGATAGCCTGCGCGCATGTCGTGGGACGAGGACGGAACTCCACACCCGCTCGCACTGCGCCGGACCGGCCGCAGCGAGCAGGAACCGGACCGGCTGCCCGAGGTCCGGGAACTGGAGGTGCTCGGCTGGGAGCCCGCGCCCGACGACGAAATGTGGGTGTTCCTCCCGTACGTATGGCCCCCGGCGGACCGGACCTGGATCCCGGACCGGTCCACGCACTGGGCGGTGGAGACCAGGCTGGACGGCCACGGTCACATCACCGAGGTGGAGGCCGCCCCGCTCGCGGAGTCGGACCTGCACGATCTCGACTGGGAGGCCGAGGAGGTGCTCACGAGCCTCGGCCTCCCGCCCCGGCCGCTGGGCCGCCTCTGGCTGCTGCGCCCGCCCGGCGCCTTCCACACGCTCGGAGCGGTCCTCGACCACCTCCGCACCGTGGCGACCGAGCGCGGCGTGGAGCCCCGGGCCTCGGCCGCCTTCCTGGCGCTGGTCCGCACCGAACTCGATGCCCTGGCCGACTAGGCGGGTCCGGGCGGGTCCGTGTCGGGCTCAGGGACGTGGCCGGGGGTCACTCCTGGCCGGCGGAGAGGGTTCCGCTGAGCGTTCCGTGCAGGCGGGCGCTGGGTCCGCTCAGTCCGGTGATCTCCACGGTCTTGCCCCGCTGGGCGTACCGGTGCTCGATCGCGTCGAGGGCGGCGACGGACGAGGCGTCCCAGACGTGGGCGGCGGACAGGTCGATGACGACTTCGTCCGGGTCCCCGGCGTAGTCGAAGCGCCCCACGAGTTCGTTGGACGAGGCGAAGAACAGCTGGCCGCTGACCGTGTAGATGACCTGTCCGCCGTCAGGGTCGGTGACCGCGGTGACGTCGGCGAGGCGGGCGACGCGCTTCGCGAAGATGACCATGGCGGTGACGGACCCGGCGACGACGCCGACCGCGAGGTTGTGGGTGGTCACCACGCACACCACGGTCGTGACCATCACCGTGGTCTCACCCGCCGGCATGCGCCGTAGCGTCTTCGGCGTAATG
Source organism: Streptomyces sp. NPDC006430 (assembly GCF_040612395.1). Taxonomy (NCBI): domain Bacteria; kingdom Bacillati; phylum Actinomycetota; class Actinomycetes; order Kitasatosporales; family Streptomycetaceae; genus Streptomyces; species Streptomyces sp. NPDC006430. The sequence continues at coordinate 20,121 of NZ_JBEXQA010000041.1, read as the reverse complement.
GAGTGCCAGTCGAAGGTCGCGCAGCAGACCATCACCATGACGGCGACCAGGGCAGCCATCGGGATCTCGGAGACCACCGGCCCGAAGGCGATGCACAGCACCATCAGGAACACGCCGGCGAGGAAGGTCGACAGCCGGGTACGGGCCCCGGAGACCTTCACGTTGACCATGGTCTGGCCGATCATTGCGCAGCCACCCATGCCACCGAGGAACCCGGTGACGACGTTCGCGACGCCCTGCCCGATCGCCTCACGGGTCTTGGAGGAACGGGTGTCGGTGATCTCGTCGACCAGCTGGGCGGTCATCAGCGACTCCATCAGCCCGACGAGCGCCATGGCGAAGGCGTACGGGGCGATCGTGGCCAGCGTGCCGGCGGTGAACGGCACGTCGGGCAGTCCCGGCATCGGCAGCGCCGACGGCAGCACCCCCTTGTCCCCGACGGTCGGTACGGCGATCCCCGCGGCCACGGTGAGGGAGGTCAGGATCACGATCGACACCAGCGGAGCCGGCACCGCCGTCGTGACCTTCGGGAAGAACACCATCAGCGCCAGCCCGATCGCCAGCAGCGGGTACACCGCCCACGGCACGTTCCGCAGCTCGGGCACCTGCGCCATGAAGACCAGGATGGCCAGCGAGTTGACGAACCCGACCATGACCGACCGCGGGATGAACCGCATCAGCTTCCCGATGCCGAGTGCGCCCAGCACGACCTGGAACACGCCGGCCAGGATGACCGCCGCCACCAGGTGGCCGAAGCCGTGCTCCCGGTTGAGCGGGGCGATGACCAGGGCCACCGCCCCCGTCGCCGCGGAGATCATCGCGGGCCGCCCGCCCACGACGGCGATCGTGACGGCCATCGTGAAGGAGGCGAAGAGCCCGATCGCCGGGTCCACCCCGGCGATGATCGAGAACGATATGGCCTCCGGGATGAGCGCGAGTGCGACCACCAGCCCGGCCAGCACCTCGATGCGCAGCACCTTCGGCGAAAGCCACGACGGACGGCGGACCCCGCGCAGTCGCGCGGACGGGGACACAGCGGAAGCAGACACGAAGGAGCAGACCTCTGGCTCGGGCACATCGGGAACGACGCAGAAAAGGCCTGACCCGCGATGCGGATCAGGCCCTGCCTGTGTTGTGCGAAGTCGGGGTGGCGGGATTTGAACCCACGACCTCTTCGTCCCGAACGAAGCGCGCTGCCAAGCTGCGCTACACCCCGATCGCCGCCTTGCAGTGTTACTGCCTGGCGACATCGATTACTTTAGCGGACCCGTGGCCGGAGACGAAATCCGGTTTTCGCGGGAGGGTCGCCGGGCCGGTGGAAACGGTGCGCGGAAGGCCGTCGGGAGCCCGGTCCCTGGGCTACGCCTTCGACGTCAGCGTCAGGAGCGTCGCCTCCGGCGGGCACGCGAACCGCACCGGTGTGAAGCGGTTCGTGCCGCAGCCGGCCGAGACGTGGAGGTAGGACCGGTGGCCGGTCACTTCGTGCGTGGAGAGGCCCTTCACCCGCTTCGTGTCCAGGTCGCAGTTGGTGACGAGCGCGCCGTAGAAGGGGATGCACAGCTGCCCGCCGTGCGTGTGCCCGGCCAGGATCAGCGGGTAGCGGTCCGCGGCGAAGGATTCGAGGACGCGCAGGTACGGGGCGTGGACGACGGCGATCGAGAAGTCGGAGTCCGCCTCCGGCCCGCCCGCCACGTGCTCGTAGCGGTCGCGCTTGATGTGCGGGTCGTCCAGGCCGGTGAAGGCCAGCTCCATCCCGTCCAGCTTCAGCCGGGCCCGCGTGTTGGTGAGGTTCAGCCAGCCCGCCGCGTCGAAGGCGTCCCGCATCTCCTCCCAGGGGTTGTGCACGGCGCCGACGACCGGCTTGTTGCCGTTCAGTCCGTGCCGTCCCTGGACCCTCTCGACCAGGTAGCGCCCGGGATTGCGCAGCCGCGGCCCGTAGTAGTCGTTCGAGCCGAAGACGTACACGCCGGGGAAGTCCATCAGCGGGCCCAGGGCGTCGAGTACTTCGGGCACGCCCTCCGTGTCGGAGAGGTTGTCGCCGGTGTTCACGACGAAGTCCGGCCGCAGTCCGGCCAGCGACTGCAACCAGGCGCGCTTCTTGCGTTGCCCGCCGACCATGTGGATGTCCGACACCTGGAGTATCCGCAGCGGTCGCATACCGGCGGGTAGGACCGGCACCGTGATTCGGCGCAGGCGGAAGGACCGCGCCTCGAAACCGGCGGCATAGGCCACACCAGCGGCCCCCACCGCCGCGATTCCAGCGGTGACCTTCAGGGGTACTCCGTAACGCGCACGCATGGCCCCATGCTCTCAGACCCGGAAAACCGGCGGGCGCCACCGCCCCCGCACCTGGCAGACTCAGGTGCATGACCACGCTCAAGGCCAAGCTCCAGGAAGACCTCACCACCGCCATCAAGGCGCGCGACGAGCTGCACTCGTCCACGCTGCGACTGACCCTCGCCGCCATCACCAAGGAGGAGGTCGCGGGCAAGGAAGCGCGCGTGCTTTCCGACGAGGAGGTTCTCAAGGTGATCGCCAAGGAGGCGAAGAAGCGCCGCGAGGCCGCGGAGGCCTTCGCGCAGGGCGGCCGTCCGGAGCAGGCCGCGCGCGAGACGGCGGAGGGCGAGTTCCTCGACACCTACCTGCCCAAGCAGCTCTCCGACGAGGAGCTCGGTGCGATCGTGGCGCAGGCCGTCGAGGAGGCCAAGGCCGCGGGCGCCGAGGGGCCGCGGGCCATGGGCGCTGTCATGAAGATCGTGAACCCGAAGGTGGCCGGGCTGGCGGAGGGCGGGCGCGTCGCCGCCGCCGTCAAGAAGCACCTCGCGTAGGAAGCAGGACGTAGGAAGCAGCAAGCAGCAAGCAGGAAGAAAGGGAGGGTCCCGGCCGCGTTCCGGCCGGGACCCTCCCTTTGCTCGTGGCGCCGCTCTTCCTACGGGATCTCGATACCGCCGATCAGGCCCGGCTCCGTGGTGTCCCCCGGGAGCGGGGTGGTCGGGGTGGTGCCGCCGATCGTTCCGGCTGCCGTCTGGCCGCCGGAACGTCTGCCGGGCTTGCCGTCGCCACCCGGCTTGCCGGGCTTCCCGGGCTTGTTCGGGGTGGGGCCTGTGGGACGGCCGCCGCCGGCCGGCAGCCCGGTGTCCGCGATGACGACCGTGGCGAAGTTCGGAGCCTCCCGGCCCGACAGCGCGCCCGAGACCGCCTGCTTCCAGATCGGGCCGGGCAGCCCGCCACCGTAGACCTTGTCGTAGTACTGGCCGCCGATGGTGATGTTCTCCATCGACACCTGCTTGGAGCCGCCCGAGCCGACCCAGGTGGCGCCGGCCATGTTCGGGGTGTACCCGACGAACCAGGCGTTGTAGCGGCTGTCGGTGGTGCCGGTCTTGCCCGCGTTCTGCCGGTCGGTCAGACCCGCGGCGGTACCCGTACCGGAGTCGACCACGCCGAGCAGCAGCGTGTTGATGGTGTCGGCGGTCCTCTCCGCCATCACCCGGTCGCACTGGGACTTCGGCACGGCCAGCGCCTTGCCGTGCGAGTCGGTGATGGACTCCAGGGCGACGGGGGTGCAGTGCACGCCGCGGTTGGCGAAGGTCGCGTACGCGTTCGCCATGGTCAGCGGGGACATGCCCTCGGTGCCGAGCGCGATCGCCGGGACCTCGGGCAGCTTCGTGCCGTCGGCCGGGATCACGCCGAGCTTGGTGGTCATCTCCGTCACGGGGCAGAGTCCGGTCTCGGAGATCATTTCCACGAAGTACGTGTTGACCGACTTGGCCATCGCGTCCTTCAGGTTGTATGCGCCGAACTCGGACTCCGACTCGTTCGGCACCCGCGCGTGCTCGGTGTTCTGCCAGGGCTTGTCGCCGCAGGTCTGCACCGGGCTCGGGTACTCCATCTCCTGCGGGGTGTTGTACACCTTCGTCGCCGGAAGGCCGCGCTCCAGGGCCGCGGCCGCGACGAACGGCTTGAAGGTCGAGCCGGTCGGGAAGCCGAAGTTTGAACCGCCCATCCGCTTGTCCACGGAGAAGTTGATCTGCGTTTCGTTCTTGCCGAAGCCGTACGGCTTGGACTGCCCCATGGCGAGCACCCGGCCGGTACCGGGCTGCACCAGGGTGACCGCCGTGGCGACCTTGTCGTCCTGGTTGACGTGGTCCTTGATCGACTCGTTGACGGACTCCTGCGACTGCGGGTCCAGCGTCGTACGGACCGTCAGGCCGCCCTGGTTCCAGAGCTTGGCCCGCTCCTCGCGGGTCTTGCCGAACACGGGGTCGGTCAGGAACGTGTTGCGCACGTAGTCGCAGAAGAAGCCCGCGCCCTTGACCGCGGTGATGCAGCCGTTCTTCGGCCGGGTCACCTTCAGCGTCACCGGCTTCTTCTTCGCCTCGTCCGCCTCCGCCTGCGAGACGTCCTTCATGTCGACCATCCGCTGGAGGACGACGTTCCGGCGCTTCATCGCTTCCTGTGCGTCGTTCACCGGGTCGAACCGGCTCGGCGACTGCACGACCCCGGCCAGCAGCGCCGACTCGTCGAGGGTCAGGTCCTTGGCAGGCTTGCTGAAGTAGCGCTGGGCGGCGGATTCGATTCCGTACGCCTGCTGGCCGAAGTACGTGATGTTGAGGTAGTTCTCAAGGATCTTCTTCTTCCCGAGCTCCTCCTCGACCTGGATCGAGTACTTCAGCTCGCGGATCTTGCGGCCCAGGCTCTTCTCCTGGGCCTCGCGCACCTTGGTCTCGTCGTCGCCGGCCTCTTCGACGAACACGTTCTTGACGTACTGCTGCGTCAGCGTCGAGGCGCCCTGGGCGGCGCCGCCCTCCTGCGCGTTGCGGTTGACCGCGCGCAGGATGCCCTTCAGGTCGACCGCGCCGTGCTCATAGAAGCGCGAGTCCTCGATCGCGACGATCGCCTTCTGCATGTACGGGGAGATGGCCGTGAGCGGGACCACCTGCCGGTCACGTGAATAGACCGTGGCGATCAAGCCACCCTCGGCGTCCAGAATCGTCGTGCGCTGACTCAGCGGCGGTGTCTTGAGATTGGCCGGGATCTCGTCGAATCCCTCGACCGTGCCCTTTGCGGCGAGCCCCAGAGCGCCTGCGCCCGGGATCGCGATGCCGGCCAGCACAACTCCGGAGAGAACGGACACCCCGAGGAACTTGGCGGCCTGCTGCGGCCCCGTGAGCCCGGCGCCCGAGCGCTTCTTTCCCATGGAGGGCAGCCTACGTTCTCATTCGCCGGACACGCGCGAATGCCTTGGCCTAAGCTGTCCCCAACTGTCACAGCAGTGCGGTGCGACATCAACCCCTCGGCTTGATTTTCACCCTTCCCGAATGGGGTGGACATATGTCCGAATCTCGCCCCTCGCTCTCACGGTCGCTCACCCATGGTCCGCCGATTCCACCCGAATTGCCGGAATGGTCGGGTATGTCGCCGGATCACTCCGTCGGGTGATCTGCCGCTTACCCATAGTCCGTTCGGACCATTCAAGATTGGGCCCGTCGGGGGTGTTGCACCGTGCCCGCCTTCCGTAACGTCCTCAACTGGCAGCGGTGAATATGCCGCTACCGCCGTGGGGGAGCCTCGATTCGGGAGAGGACGGCGCCGGGATGGGCTGGGTTACCGACTGGAGTGCGCAGGCAGCCTGCCGCACTACCGATCCGGATGAACTGTTCGTTCAAGGAGCGGCACAGAACAGGGCCAAGGCGGTGTGCACCGGATGTCCGGTGCGGACCGAGTGCTTGGCCGATGCGCTCGACAATCGCGTCGAGTTCGGCGTGTGGGGCGGAATGACCGAGCGGGAGCGTCGCGCATTGCTGCGCAGGCGTCCCACCGTCACCTCGTGGCGACGGTTGCTCGAAACCGCGCGCACGGAGTACGAACGCAGTACAGGCATCCTCACCGTGGATGTCGATGCGGAGATTGACGTTCCGTACGAGACGTACGCGGCAGCCGGGTAGACACACCCGCGCGGTCCCCCGTACGAACGCCTCCCCATCCGGAGGTGATCGACGTACGAACGCCTACGCTCCGGCCGGAACCCCGGCCGCGAGTCGCTCTCCGATGGCCCGCAGCCCGGCGAGGTCGTGCACGTCGCCGGGCAGGGCGGCCACTTCAACCACCGCCACTTCGGGGTGGAGCGAGGCGAAGCGGTCGCGTGTGCGCTGTTCGCGCGCGATCACCTGCATCCGTTCGGCGTGCAGGCGCAGCAGTCCTGCAGTGATCTCGTCCACATCGGCGTCGATGTCGATGTCGGTGTCTGTGTGGTCATGGGTACGGGCGCGGGCACGACCGTCGGGGGAGCCGGGTTCGGGAGTGTCCGTGGCGGCAGCGGGTTTCGAGGCCGACTCACGAAGTCCAGCTTTCCCGGACTCCTGATCGACAATGCCGCCTACTTCAAGATTCTCTGCGGCGGCCAATGCCCGCTCGGCGGAGAGCTGATCGGCTCCGCTGCCGTGCACCCGGTTCAGTACGAGCCCGGCCAGCGGCATCTTCTCCGCGGCCAGCCGCTCCACGAAGTACGCCGCCTCCCGCAGGGCGTCCGGCTCGGGAGCCGCGACCACCAGGAAGGCCGTACCCGGAGCCTGGAGCAGCCGGAACGTGGCGTCCGCACGCGTGCGGAAACCGCCGAACATCGTGTCCATCGCCGCCACGAAGGTCTGTACGTCCTTCAGCAGCGAGGCGCCCATCAGCTTGCTGAGCGTGCCGGTCATCAGGGACATGCCGACGTTGAGGAACTTCATCCCCGCCCGGCCGCCCACCTTCGCGGGAGCCATCAACACGCGGATGAACTTCCCGTCCAGGAAGGACCCCAGGCGCTTCGGCGCATCGAGGAAATCCAGCGCGGACCGGCTCGGCGGGGTGTCGACGACGATCAGGTCCCAGTCGTCCCGGGCCCGCAACTGGCCCAGCTTCTCCATCGCCATGTACTCCTGCGTGCCCGCGAAGCCGGCCGACAGGGACTGGTAGAAGGGGTTGGCCAGGATCGCCCGGGCCCGCTCCCCGTCCGCGTGCGCCTCGACGATCTCGTCGAAGGTCCGCTTCATGTCCAGCATCATGGCGTGCAGTCGGCCTTCGCCTTCGCCCTCGCCGTAACCTTCGCCTTCGCCGCTACCGTGAGCGCCGCCGCTTCCGTTCACGCCCTTGACCAGGCGCGGGGTGTTGTCCAGCGAGTCGATCCCCATCGACTGGGCGAGTCGGCGCGCCGGATCGATGGTCAGCACGACCACCTTTCGCCCGCGCTCCGCCGCCCGTACGCCCAGGGCCGCGGCGGTGGTGGTCTTGCCGACCCCGCCCGCGCCACAGCAGACGATGATCCGCGTCCCGGGATCGTCGAGCAGCCGGTCCACGGCCAGCCGCGGCGGAGTGTCCATGCCGGTGCTCGCGTTCACGACCGCGTTCACGGCCGTGCCGATGGCCTCGCTCATTCGTCGCCCGCCTGCTTCCGCAACTCCGAGGCCAGCTCGTACAGCCCGGCCAGATCCATCCCCGCGCCGAGCAGGGGGAGTTCGTACGTCGGCACGTCCAGCTGTGCCAGTACGGTGCGCTGCGCGCGCTCCAGCTCCACCCGGCTCGCATGCTCGGCGGCCTGCGCGAGCAGCGGGTCCACCAGCCGCTCCGCCAGCCCGCCGCGGCGCGCCCCGCCGAGCCCGGCGCGGGACAGCGCCTTGGCCACGTCGGCGCGGTGCTCGCCGGCCGCCGCGCGCAGGGCGTCCTCGTCCAAGTGGTGGGGCCGCACCATGTTGACGACGACCCGGCCCACGGGCAGTCCGGCCTCCTGGAGCTCGGCGATCCCGTCCGCGGTTTCCTGGACGGGCATTTCTTCGAGCAGGGTGACCAAGTGGACCGCCGTCTCCGCGGACTTGAGCACCTTCATGACGGCCTGCGCCTGGTTGTGGATCGGCCCGAACCGGGCCAGCCCGGCCACCTCGTCGTTGACGTTCAGGAAACGGGTGATCCGCCCGGTCGGCGGCGCATCCATGACCACGTGGTCGTAGACGTACCGACCGGCCTTGTCCTTGCGCCGTACCGCCTCGCACGCCTTGCCCGTCAGCAGCACGTCGCGCAGCCCGGGCGCGATGGTCGTCGCGAAGTCGATGGCGCCGAGCTTCTTGAGGGCACGGCCCGCGGAGCCGAGCTTGTAGAACATCTGGAGGTAGTCCAGCAGCGCCCGCTCGGCGTCGATGGCGAGGGCGAACACCTCCCCGCCACCCGAAGCGACGGCGATCTTCCGCTCCTCGTAGGGGAGCGCCTCCGTGCCGAAGAGCTGGGCGATGCCCTGCCTGCCCTCGACCTCCACCAGAAGAGTCCGTCCGCCCTCGCGCGCGAGGGCGAGCGCGAGTGCCGCGGCGACCGTGGTCTTTCCGGTTCCGCCCTTGCCGCTGACCACCTGGAGCCTGCTCACAGCGTCTGAGCCTAACCACTCGGGTCTCGGGCCGTGCATGAGCCTCCCCCTGACTCCACCCGAGGGGACCGCCCGCTCGACAGGCACTACGCTCGCCCCCATGACCAAGAAGTTCGAATACGCGACGGTCCCGCTGCTGGTCCACGCCACCAAGCAGATCCTGGACACCTGGGGCGAGGACGGCTGGGAGCTCGTCCAGGTCGTGCCCGGCCCCAACAACCCCGAGCAGCTCGTGGCCTACCTCAAGCGGGAGAAGGCATGAGCGGCACCGTCGACGCGAAGCTCGCCGAGCTCGGCCTGACCCTGCCGGAGGTCGTCCCGCCGCTGGCCGCGTACCAGCCGGCCGTGCGGTCGGGCGGGTACGTGTTCACCGCGGGGCAGCTCCCGATGGTCAAGGGCAGCCTTCCGCTCACCGGCAAGGTCGGTGCGGAGGTCTCGGCGGAGCAGGCCAAGGAGCTGGCGGCGACCTGCGCGCTGAACGCGCTGGCCGCCGTGAAGTCCGTGATCGGTGACCTCGACAAGATCGCGCGTGTCGTGAAGGTCGTGGGCTTCGTGGCCTCGGCCCCGGACTTCACGGGCCAGCCGGGCGTGCTGAACGGTGCGAGCGAGCTGCTGGGTGCGGTGCTCGGCGACAAGGGCGTCCACGCCCGCAGCGCGGTCGGCGTGGCGGTGCTCCCGCTGGACGCCCCGGTCGAGATCGAGATCCAGGTCGAGATCCTCCCGGGCGCCTGACCCGCGGACGACCCCGTACGCCCTTTTGCCGCAGCCCCCGCCGACCCGGCGGGGGCTGCGCGCGTCTCCCGCCACCCCCCCCGCCCGGGGGAGTCCCGCCGTCGGCCTGCCCCCGATCCGGGCCTGAGCCCCGCCCCCGGCCTGACCCGATCCCGGCCCCGGACCGGCCCCGGCCCGAGTCCGATCCGGGCCCGATCCCGGCCCCGGACCGGCCCCGGCCTGACCCCGGCCCGGCCCGAGTCCGGTCCGGGGCCGGGCCGGGGCCGGGGCCCCACGGTCTGCCACCCCGGCAGGGGCCCGGCACGTCCGCCACCCGGGGCCGTGGCCCTCGAACATCGGGCCGGATGGCCGTAGCATCCGGCCATGCCCAACGGTGAGCAGGGACAGCAGCAGACAGGCGGAGCAGCCGGAGCGCGCGGCGCCGCTCCCGCCGGCGGACAGTGGTACCCGCCCGAATGGCCCGCGCGGATCCGGGCGCTCGCGGACGGTTCCCTCACCCCGGTGGAACCCAGACGCGCCGCCACCGTCATGCTGCTCCGCGACACCCCCGCCGGCCCCGCCGTCCACATGCTGCGCCGCAAGGCGTCCATGGCCTTCGCCGGCGGCGCGTACGCCTACCCGGGCGGCGGAGTCGACCCGCGCGACGAGGACCACCTCGTCGGCTGGGCGGGTCCGAGCCAGGCCGACTGGGCCGCACGCCTCGGCACCGATCCCCGCACCGCGCAGGCCATCGTCTGCGGCGCCGTCCGCGAGACCTTCGAGGAGGCGGGTGTCCTGCTCGCCGGGGAGACCCCCGACACGGTCGTGGGCGACACCACCGGCGACGACTGGGAGGCCGACCGAGCGGCCCTCGTCGCCCGCGAACTGTCCTTCGCCGAGTTCCTCGACCGTCGCGGCCTGCGGCTGCGCTCCGATCTGCTCGGCGCGTGGGCCCGCTGGATCACCCCGGAGTTCGAGCCCCGTCGCTACGACACCTGGTTCTTCGTCGCAGCCCTCCCGGAAGGCCAGCGCACCCGCAACGCCTCCACCGAGGCCGACCGGACCGTCTGGATCCGTCCGGCGGACGCAGCGGACGGCTACGACAAGGGCGAGCTGCTGATGATGCCGCCCACCATCTCCACCCTGCGCTCCCTGGAGCCGTACGGGAGCGCCGTCGACGCGCTCTCCGCGGCCGCCGCCCAGGACCTGACCCCCGTACTCGCCCGAGCTGCGCTGGAGGACGGCGTCGTGGTGCTCAGCTGGCCCGGGCACGACGAGTTCACCAAGCGCGTCCGCCTCGGAGGCCCCGCATGACCGACGCTGAAGCCCTGCCCGGACAGCCCCGCGGAATCGTCACTTCTGGGCCCGCCACCGACCGCGCGGTCAACATCCTGGCCCCCAACGCCTCCCCGATGACCCTGGACGGCACCAACACGTGGCTCGTCTCGGAGCCCGGCTCCGACCTCGCCGTCGTCATCGACCCCGGCCCGCTGGACGACGTCCACCTGCGGGCGGTCGTCGAGACCGCCGAGCGGGCGGGGAAGCGGATCGCGCTGACCCTCCTCACGCACGGCCACCCCGACCATGCGGCGGGCGCGGGCCGGTTCGCCGAGCTCACCGGCACCAAGGTCCGGGCCCTGGACCCCGCCCTGCGCCTCGGCGACGAGGGGCTGGCCGCCGGGGACGTGATCCGGACCGGCGGTCTGGAGCTGCGCGTCGTTCCGACCCCCGGCCACACCCACGACTCGCTCTGCTTCCACCTGCCCGCCGACCGCGCCGTCCTGACCGGCGACACGATCCTCGGTCGCGGCACCACCGTCGTCGTCCACCCCGACGGCCGGCTCGGCGACTACCTGGACTCGCTGCGGCGCCTGCGCTCGCTGACGGTCGACGACGGCGTGCACACGGTGCTCCCGGGCCACGGGCCGGTCCTGGACGACGCGCAGGGCGCGGTGGAGTTCTACCTGGCCCACCGTGCGCACCGGCTCGCCCAGGTCGAGACCGCGGTCGAGGACGGCTATGTCACCCCCGAGGCGGTCGTCGCCCACGTCTACGCGGACGTGGACCGCTCCCTGTGGCCGGCCGCGGAATGGTCCGTACGGGCGCAGCTCGAGTACCTTCAAGATCACGGACTGATCCCTGGAGGCCCGGAATGACGACCCTTTTCCTGCTGCTCGCGCTGATCGCCACAGCCTCGTGGATCACCTCGACGGTGACCTTGCGGATGAAGGCCCTGGAGCGCCGGTCGGAGCAGCTGGAGCGACGCCTGGGCCTGGTCCTGGACCACTTCGGCATCGAGGAGCCGGAGTCGGCCGGGCTGGCGGACGTACGGGAGCTGGTGCGCGCGGGCCGCACGATCGAGGCGATCCGCGTCCACCGTCGGGTCACCGGGTCGGGCCTGGCCGAGGCCAAGCAGGCGGTCGACGCCCTGACCGCCGCTCCGGCAGGGCCCGCGCAGTAGTACCCCGGCCCGCGACGCGCTCCCGACGCCCGGCCCGCGCTCCCGGTCACAGCACTAGCGGGGCGCCTTGGTTCCGTGCCGGGCCGCGTACTCGTCCGCGAGCCACGGTCCCAGGTCCTCCACCCACGTGCGCAGGACGGCCGGGTCTCCGGTCGGATCCAGGGCTTCGGCAGCCGCGGCCCGCATCTGCGCGGCGCGCTCCGGGTAGTACCGGCCGAAGACCTCCGCGGACTCGGTCAGGTCGCTGGTCCAGCCGCCCCACCACGGCATGACGAGAGTGAATCCGCTCCGCACCAGACGCCGCGAGATGCGCCGGCTCAGCGTCCGGTACTCGGAAGTGTTCGACGCGGCCCACACCCCGGCCCGCCAGTCGGGCAGTACGGCGGCCAGGTCCCCGTTGGTCTCCCGGGCGAGCAGGCTGTCCGGACGGTAGCGCGGCAGGTGCTCGGCCAGGTCCGCACCGAGCAGCGGGGTGCACAGGCAGGCGAGGAACCAGCCCAGGTCGTAACGTTCCTGCTCGCTCAGCAGGGTGTCTTTGCCGTGGAGCAGGATCCCGACGCCGTCGATCTCGTCGAAGTCCTGGTCGAGGCCGCGCGCCAGCACCTCTGCGGTGTCCCGGTCCTCGTGGGAGGGCTCGTGCTGGAGGGCGAGCAGCAGGTCGAGGTCGGAGAGCCCCGGACGGGCCGTCCCGCGGGGCACGGACCCGTACAGGTAGCCGCTGTGCAGGCGTTGCCCGTACGCCTCGCCGATCCGTTCGCGCGCGGCGGCGACGACCGGCGCGAAGGCGTCCTGCACCCGGCCGAGCGACCCCTCGCGCTCGAAGTACCCGTACGCGTCGAGCCCTTTGCGCTCCATGGCATCCACTGTGCCCCTCGCCGGGACGAAGGTCGACGAAGGCCTCGGGAGGGAACGCGCAGGGGGTCCCGCCCGGTCGGGCAGGACCCCCTGCGTACGAGGCAACCGCGGTCAGCGGGAGCGCTTCGCCAGTCGTTCCACGTCCAGCAGGATCACCGCGCGGGCCTCCAGGCGGAGCCAGCCGCGGCCCGCGAAGTCCGCGAGGGCCTTGTTGACCGTTTCGCGGGAGGCACCGACCAGCTGGGCCAGCTCTTCCTGCGTCAGGTCGTGTACGACGTGGATGCCTTCCTCGGACTGCACGCCGAAGCGGCGCGACAGGTCGAGGAGGGCGCGGGCCACCCGGCCCGGAACGTCCGAGAAGACCAGGTCGGACATCTGGTCGTTGGTCTTGCGCAGGCGCCGTGCCACCGCGCGCAGCAGCGCGGTCGCGACCTCCGGGCGGGCATTGAGCCACGGCTGGAGGTCGCCGTGGCCGAGGCCGAGCAGCTTGACCTCGGTCAGGGCGGTGGCCGTGGCCGTGCGCGGACCGGGGTCGAACAGCGACAGCTCGCCGATCAGCTCGCCGGGGCCGAGGACGGCCAGCATGTTCTCGCGGCCGTCGGGGGAGGTGCGGTGCAGCTTCACCTTGCCCTCGGTCACGACATACAGCCGGTCACCGGGGTCGCCCTCGTGGAACAGGGCGTCACCGCGTGCGAGGGTCACCTCGCCCATGGAGGCGCGGAGCTCCGCGGCCTGCTCATCATCGAGCGCCGCGAAGAGCGGGGCGCGCCGCAGAACGTCGTCCACGAGTCTCTCTCCTATGTCGACCAGCTCAGGGGACCGTGCTCCCCATTTTGCCGGACGGCTCAAACAGTGCGATCAATCACAAGGATGCCGGACGGACGGGCGTGCTGTGCGGCGAGAGGCCAATCGGAGTGGTGTTACCTGAGGTCCAGGCGGGTGTCAGCGCCCGGCCTTAGGCTGGCCGGGTGTCCAATAAGCCGGTGAGAGCACAGGCCAAGGGGTCCGCAGGAGTGACGGGCGCCCAAAATTCAGCTGTGGGCGAACAAGCCCCCGAAAAGGCGCCCGGGAAGCCCCGGAAGGCCGCAGAGCGGCCCCAGGGCAAAGCTTCGGCCAAGAAAACGGAATCGCACCTGGGCATGGTGCGTCGGGCCCGCCGCATCAACCGCGAACTGGCCGAGATCTATCCATACGCCCACCCCGAGCTCGACTTCCGGAACCCCTTCGAGCTGCTGGTCGCCACGGTCCTGTCCGCGCAGACCACCGACCTGCGGGTGAACCAGACGACCCCGGCACTCTTCGCCGCCTACCCGACCCCCGAGGACATGGCCGCGGCCGTTCCCGAGGATCTGGAGGAGATCATCCGGCCGACCGGGTTCTTCAGGGCGAAGGCCCGCTCCCTCCTCGGCCTCTCCCAGGCGCTGCGGGACAACTTCGGCGGCGAGGTCCCGGGCCGCATGGAAGACCTGGTGACGCTGCCCGGAGTCGGCCGGAAGACGGCCAACGTGGTGCTCGGCAATGCCTTCGGGGTCCCCGGGATCACCGTGGACACCCACTTCGGCCGCCTGGTGCGCCGGTGGAAGTGGACCGAACAGGAAGACCCGGAAAAGGTCGAGGCGGAGATCTGCGCGATCTTCCCGAAGAGCGAGTGGACGATGCTCTCGCACCGCGTCGTCTTCCACGGCCGTCGGATCTGCCACGCCCGCAGGCCCGCCTGCGGCGCCTGCCCGATCGCCCCGCTGTGTCCGGCGTACGGGGAAGGCGAAACGGACCCGGAGAAGGCGAAGAAGCTGCTCAAGTACGAGAAGGGCGGTCAGCCCGGCCAGCGGCTGAGCCCGCCGCCGGACTACCCGGGCCTGCCGGCCGCACCGCTGGGCGGTGCCCCGGCAGGCTCCTGAGCACGGCCGCGGGTCGCCGTACGACGGCCCGCGCAGGAACGAATCCGGACCGGGGCGGCGTTGTCCCGGTATCGGGACGGCGACGGTGTCGGCAACGGCAGGGAGCAGGGGTGCCTATGACGCGCGGAGCGCGGGACGAGAGCAGCGTGGCCCAGGCAGCCGCGCCGCCGCAGCAGGGCACGAAGCGGGGCGTCCCGTACGAGGACCCCATCGGCCGCCGCGTCAGCACCCGCGGCCTCCCCGGGTGGCTCGACCCCGTCGTGGAGGCGGTGCGCACGGTCCGGCCGACCCAGCTCAGCCGGTTCCTGCCGCCCGAGGACGGCAGGGGCCGACAGTCCGCCGTGCTGATCCTGTTCGGGGAGGGCCCCCGCGGCCCCGAGCTGCTCCTCATGGAACGTGCCGGGAGTCTGCGCTCGCACCCCGGCCAGCCCTCGTTCCCGGGCGGCGCCCTCGATCCGGAAGACGGTGATCCGCACAGCACCGGCCCGCTGCGCGCCGCCCTGCGCGAGGCCGAGGAGGAGACCGGGCTCGACCCCTCGGGCGTCCAGCTCTTCGGGGTGCTGCCGCGCCTCTACATCCCGGTCAGCGAGTTCGTGGTGACCCCGGTGCTCGGCTGGTGGCGCGCTCCCAGCCCCGTCGGAGCTGTGGACCCGGCCGAGACCGCCCGGGTCTTCACGGTCCCCGTGGCCGATCTCACGGACCCCGAACATCGCGTCACGGTCCTCCACCCGAGCGGCCACACGGGGCCCGCTTTCACCGTCGCATCGGCTCTGGTCTGGGGTTTTACTGCCGGTGTGATCGACCGCTTGCTGCATTTCGCAGGATGGGAGCTGCCCTGGGACCGATCACGGCAGGTCCCGCTCGACTGGCGCGCATGAGACGGTGACCCTCGTGAACGTGCTGGACATCCTGTTGCTGCTCGCCGCCGTGTGGTTCGCGATCGTCGGCTACCGCCAGGGGTTCGTCGTCGGCATCCTGTCGGTGATCGGCTTCCTCGGCGGTGGCCTCGTCGCCGTGTCCCTGCTCCCGTTGGTCTGGGACCGGGTGACCGACAACGGCACCCAGGTGTCCACCACGCTCGTCGTGATCGCGGTCGTCGTGATCATCGTCTGCGCCTCGATCGGCCAGGCCCTGACCACCCATCTAGGCAACCGGCTGCGCCGCCACATCACCTGGTCGCCTGCCCGCGCGCTCGACGCGACCGGCGGCGCCCTGGTCAACGTCGTCGCGATGCTGCTGGTGGCGTGGCTGATCGGCTCGGCGCTTGCCGGGACGTCACTTCCCACGCTGGGCAAGGAAGTCCGCAACTCCAAGGTGCTGCTCGGCGTGTCGCGGGTGCTACCCGCCCAGGCCAACACCTGGTTCTCCGACTTCAGCTCCACCCTCGCGCGCAGCGGCTTCCCCCAGGTCTTCAGCCCGTTCTCCAACGAGCCGATCACCGAGGTGAAGGCGCCCGACCCGGGGCTCGCCCGCAGCCCCGTCGCGGAGGTGGCCAAGCGCTCGATCGTGAAGGTCGTCGGCACCGCGCCCAGTTGCAGCAAGGTCCTCGAAGGCACCGGTTTCGTTTTCGCGCCCGGCAAGGTGATGACCAACGCGCACGTCGTCGGCGGGGTCGGCGAGCCGACCGTCCAGATCGGCGGCGAGGGCAAGCTCTACGACGGCAAGGTCGTGCTCTACGACTGGGAGCGCGACATCGCCGTCCTGGACGTGCCCAAGCTGAAGGCGCCCGCGCTGGAGTTCACCGACAAGGACGCGGTGAGCAGCAGCGACGCGATCGTCGCCGGCTTCCCGGAGAACGGCGCGTACGACGTCCGCGCGGCACGCGTCCGCGGCCGGATCAACGCCAACGGCCCGGACATCTACCACCGCGGCACCGTCCGGCGCGACGTCTACTCGCTGTTCGCGACCGTCCGCCAGGGCAACTCCGGCGGCCCGCTGCTGACGCCCGACGGCAAGGTGTACGGGGTCGTCTTCGCGAAGTCGCTCGACGACCCGAACACCGGCTACGCACTGACGGCGGACGAGGTCCGCGACGACATCCGGATCGGGAAGATCGCCGACCGGCGGGTCGACAGCCAGGGCTGCGCCCTCTGATCCGTACGGGCAGAGGTGCCCACAGGGAAGGGGGCGCGGCGGTGGCTACGTCCGTGGATGCCGCAGGCGTGCCGACACCCAGCGGGCTCGGCGGCGCAGGATGCGTGGAATCCCGAGTCGGGGGTCGTGGCCGTCCCGGCCCGTCGTCCCGCGCGTGCCCGGCGTCGCTGCCGGGCGGCGTTCGCGTGTGATGTCACCGTAGTCGTGCGTCCAGCCCATACAACGAGCTGTGCCCGGGCCCCAAGGTCGGTAATCCCGTACGGGGCGGCCAATTGGCCTATGCGCGGGGCAAGTGAATGCTCGTAAGACAGTCGGACGAACCATTCGTCAGATCGACATCCAGCCGTCTCCGGGTGGCCTGTTGGCGGCCGGCTGACCGCGGCTGGGTATCGGCGGCCGATGGCAAGCCCGGTGACGCGGTCCGGCGGTCAGCGGTCCGGCTCGGGGTCCTTGAGCCAGTTCACCAACTCGGTCGAGAAGGCGGCGGGATCCTCCTCGTGGGGGAAGTGCCCGAGGCCGTCGAACAGCCGCCAGCGGTACGGGGCTTCGACGTACTCCCCGGAGCCGGCCGCGCTCCGGGTCCGCATCACCGGGTCGAGCGATCCGTGCAGGTGCAGCGTCGGCACCCGCACCGGCCGCTTCATCCGGCGGTTGAACTGGAGCCCGTCCGGCCGGGCCATCGACCGCATCATCCAGCGGTACGGTTCGATCGAGCAGTGCGCGGTGGACGGGATGCACATCGCCCGCCGGTACACCTCGACGTCCTCCTCATCGGGAGGTACGGGACCGGACCAGTCCCGGATCAGCTGCCCCACGAGCGCCCCGTCGTCGGCGACGAGCTGTCGCTCCGGGACGAACGGCCGCTGGAAGCCCCAGATGTGCGAACTGGCCCGGGCCTGACCGAAGTCGGACAGCATCGCCGAGCGCCAGCGCCGCGGGTGCGGCATCGACGAGACCACGAGCCGGCGCACCAGCTTGGGCCGCATCACGGCCGCGGTCCAGGCGAGGTAGCCACCCAGGTCGTGTCCCACGAGGGCGGCGTCCGGCTCGCCGAGGGACCGTACGACCCCGGTGATGTCGAGCGCCAGGTTGGCCGGGTCGTAGCCGCGCGGGGTGCGGTCGCTGCCGCCCACCCCGCGCAGGTCCATCGCGACCGCGCGGTAGCCCGCGTCGGCGAGCGCGATCAGTTGGTGCCGCCAGGTCCACCAGAACTGCGGGAAGCCGTGCAGCAGTAGCACCAGCGGTCCGTCGCCGAGTTCGGCGACGTGGAACCGGGCCCCGTTGGCCGCGACGTCCCGGTGGGTCACCGATCTCCCGCCGGGCACGTCGATCCTGACCGCCGTCGCGGCGGTGGGCGGAGAGCTGGAGTCCGGCGAGGGCGCAGTCATGAGGACGAGCGTGCCACACCCACGGCCTGGTCACTCACTGACCGCGGATGCGGCTTGACGCTTCCGACCACCGCTGCGGTCACCTTGACCGAGGCGATGCTCTTCTCCGGCGGCTTGACCTGCTTGAACTTCTTGATCGCGATCAGTCCGAGCAGGGCCGCGAGCAGCAGAAACGCTACACCCACGATGAGGAACGACCAGGCCAGCCCGAGCCCGAGGTTGTGGATGCCGTACGCAGCGGCGAAGCTCAGCACCGGCAGGGAGAAGAGTGCGAGTACCCCTGCGACGGTGATGGCAGCGCTGCCGGCACCCGCACGCTTGACGTCCTGGCGGATCTCCGCCTTGGCGAGGGCGATCTCGTCGTGCACCAGGGCGGACATCTCGGCGGTGGCCGAGGCGACCAGCTGGCCGAGTGTGCGCTCGGCTCCTTGCACCCCTTGGTCCACTGCGCTCATCGCTCTCTCCCTCTGTCATCTGCCGGTCACTGCGTCACTTCAGATCATGCCGGACGGTCGCCCTCGGCGCTGGACCCGGCTGCCGCTTCCTTTCCAGTGGCGGACGGCGGGGTCGACGCCGGGCCCGTCGTGGTGGTGGGCGGCGCGACGGTCGCGGAGGCGGCTGCGGTCGCCGCCCGGCGGCGGTGCTCCGCGGCCTTCTCCTCGTAGATCTCCGCCATCCGCAGGTGGTACTCGGGCTTGTCCTGCTCGTAGATGTCCGGGATGCCGTCCTGGTCCTCGTCCCGCTCCTCGGCCTCGGTGAGGGCCCGGTACGTGCGGTTGCGGAGCTTGAGCAAGATGCTCGCGATGACGGCGGCGATCAGCGAACCGATCAGCACGGCGGCCTTGACCTCGGAGGTGAGGGTCGTGTCGTCGGTGAAGGCGAGCTCGCCGATCAGCAGCGAGACGGTGAAGCCGATGCCGGCGAGGGAGGCTAGGGCGAGCACGTCCGGCCAGGCGAGGTCCTCGCCCAGCTCCGCTCTCGTGAAACGGGCGGCCAGCCACGTGCCGCCGAAGATGCCCACGGCCTTGCCGACGACCAGGCCGAGGACGACACCGAGGGTCTCGGGCCGGGTGAAGACCTGCGCGATGGCTTCGTCGGAGAGCGAGACCCCGGCGGAGAACAGCGCGAAGAGCGGGACGGCGAGACCCGCCGAGAGGGGTCGGACCAGGTGCTCGATGTGCTCGCCGGGGGACTGGTCCTCGCCCTCGTTGCGGGTGCAGCGGAGCATCAGGCCCATGGCCACGCCGGCGATGGTGGCGTGGACGCCGCTGTTGTACATCAGGCCCCAGATGGCCAGGGCGAGCGGAACGTACACGTACCAGCCGTGGACGCCCCGGCGGAGCAGGAACCAGAACAGGACGAGGCCCGCGACCGCGCCGCCGAGCTGGAGGAAGTTGATCTCGCTGGTGAAGAAGATCGCGATGATCATGATTGCGAAGAGGTCGTCCACGACGGCGAGCGTCAGCAGGAACGCCCGCAGGGCGGATGGCAGTGACGTCCCGATGACCGCGAGGACAGCGAGGGCGAAGGCGATGTCGGTGGCGGTCGGGACCGCCCAACCGCCCATCGAGCCGCCGCCGAGGCCGTTGACCAGGACGTAGACCAGTGCGGGAACGGCCATGCCGCACAGGGCGGCGATCACCGGGAGGGCAGCCGCTTTCGGGTCGCGCAGGTCGCCCGCGACGAGCTCACGCTTGAGCTCGATGCCGGCTACGAAGAAGAAGATCGCGAGCAGGCCGTCGGCTGCCCAGTGCTGGAGCGAGAGGTTCAGTCCGAGGGAGGCCGGGCCGACGTGGAAGTCGCTGACGCTGGCGTAGCTGTCCGTGAGTGCGGGGATGTTCGCCCACAACAGTGCGGCGATCGCGGCCACGAGGAGGAGCACGCCGCCGACGGTCTCCGTGCGCAGGGCATCGGCCACGAAGCGCTGCTCGGGCAGGGACAGCCTGCTGAGGAACGTGCGGCTACGGCGGTCGGTGGAGCTGGGCGCGGCCACGAGGGGGACACCTCCGGGTGGATTGGACGGCATGGCGGAACTCGTTGCCGACCAGACTTCCCGGCGCACCCTGTGGACTCTCTTTACGCTTCCGATACCCTACAGGGCCGCGCGAGGGCGTATCCGGCGATCTTCACTTTATGCGCAGAAGGGGCATCCGGCGCGATGCGTCGAATGCCCCTCCTCGCGGTCTCGCGACCGGTGTCGAGCCCGGCTCCACCGGCCCCGGGTCCCGGCTCAGTCCTCGCTGGAGGCGTCCGGCAGCTTGTTCTGGATGAGGTCCATGACGGAGGAGTCGGCCAGCGTGGTGACGTCGCCGACGGCGCGGTTTT